>CAMVHE010000044.1 GCA_947167215.1 uncultured Clostridia bacterium | reverse complement strand
ACCGGGTGGCGGAACTGGGCGTCCACTATGTACGCCTGCAGTCCGGCTGGCAGCGCACCGAGCGCGAAAAGGGCGTCTATGACTTTGCATGGCTGGATGCCATCGTGGACAGCTTTGTGGAACGGGGCCAGGAGCCCTGGATCTGCCTGTGCTACGGGAACGACCTCTATACGCCCGAAGCCCGGCAGTATTTCGGTGCCGTAGGCTGCCCGCCCATCCACACGGAGGAAGAGAAAAAGGCCTGGGATGCCTATGTCACCGCCGTGGTCACCCGGTACCGGGGAAAAGTCACCTGGTACGAGGTCTGGAACGAGCCAGACGGCCAGTGGTGCTGGAAGCACGGGGTCTCGGCCGCGGAATACGCGGACTTCGCCATGGACACCGCCCGGGCGGTCCATGCCGCCGACCCGGATGCCCGGGTCATTGCAGGCGTGCTGTGCAACATCAACCTGCCCTATTTTTCAGCAATGTTTGAGCGCGGCCTGCTTCAAACGGTAGAGGCCGTCTCCTTCCACCGCTACAACGCGGACGAGCTGGTTGCCCTGCAGGAAATCCGTGCCCTGCGGGCGCTGATCAACCGGTATAACCCGAAGGTGCAGATCATCCAGGGCGAAAGCGGCACCCAGAGCGATTCCCGGGGCTGCGGCGCCCTGCGCGGCGGCAGCTGGAACCCGGTAAAGCAGGCCAAGTACACCCTGCGGCACCGGCTGCTGGATCTGGCCTCCGAAGTGACCTTCACCTCCCAGTTCAGCGCCCTTGACATGATCGAGGCCCTGAACGGCAAGACCGGCGACCAGTCCTCCTGGCTGGATTTCGGCTATTTCGGCCTGCTGCATGCCGACTTTGATGAAAATGGCATGGCCACCGGCACCTATACGCCCAAGCCCTCCTACCGGGCCATGCAGCACCTGACTGCCGTCTTCCGGCAGGACATCACCCCCTGCGATCTGCCCGTCCGGCGGCTGGTCCTCGACTCGCCCCGGGTTTTCGGGAAGGATGACGGCAGCGCCTCCTGCGTGATGCTGGGCTTTACCAACGGCCGCGGCGCCGATGCCCTGGCCTACTGGAAGGCGGCGGACCTCATGCGGGAAACCTTTGAAGGAACCATTTCCTTCCAGCTGCCCCTTGAGAAGCGGCAGATCCGGCTTACCGACCTGATGACCGGTGCCGTCTATGCGCTGCCGGATTCCCTGTGCCGGGAAGAGGACGGCGGAATGGTGCTGTGCAACCTGCCGCTGACCGACAGCCCGCTGCTGCTGACCTTCGGCGAATTCCTGCCCTGAGGAGGAGCCATGCTGGTACTGGATATCGGGGGAAGCTTCATCAAGCTGGCCCTCACCGACGAAAACGGCCGCCTGCTTCCCGGCACCGTCCGGCAGGTGCCGGCGGATGCATCCGGCAGCTATGAACACTTCCTTTCCCTGCTTTCCGGCATCCTGCAGCTTGACGTGAAACAGCAGGACCCGAAGCGAGCCTGTGTTTCCATTCCCGGTCCCTTTGACTATGCCCGGGGCATTTCCCACATGCGCCACAAGTTTACGGCCCTCTTTGAGCGTTCCCTGCTGCCGCCCTTTGAAGACGCGGGCGTGGAGGTCACCTTCCTCCACGACTCCCCCGCCTTCCTGCTGGGCGAGGCGGAAGCTGCCGCCGGCACGTCCCCCTGCGGGGTCATGCTGGGCACTGGCCTCGGATTTGCCTTCATGCAGCACGGCCGGGTCTGCGTGGATGAGAACCAAACCCCGGCCGTCACCCTGTGGAACACCCCCTACCGGGGCGGCACCGCAGAGGACTTCATCTCCACCCGCGCCCTGGTATCCGCCTACGGGGAGGATATCCCCATCCGGGAAATGGCAGACCGGGCCCGGGCCGGCGACGGGCGGGCCACCGGTGCCTTCCGTGCCATGGGCGAAGCCCTTTCCGACCTGCTCGGCCGGGTCATCCCGCTGCTGCACTGCGACAGCGTGGTCCTGGGCGGCCAGATTTCCCGCTCCCATGACCTGTTCTGCCTGCAGCTGCCCGTTCCCATGACCGTCTCCCGCATGCCTGCCGAAGCCGCACTCCGTGGCGCCGGACGCTATGCCCTCCTGGGCCCCGCTTCCTGCGTGGCCCTGTGCCCCCACCGGGATCTTTCCGGGGAGATTGCCTTATGAGATCCATTATTGCCACCATTTTCGGCATCCTGGGCCTGATTTCCACCATCCTCATCTATCAGCAGCGGGAGAACCGGCACCTGTTGGTGTACAAGATCCTCACCGACCTGCTGTTCATCGTCCACTACACCGCCAACGGAAATACCGCCGTGGTGGCCGTCACCTGGGTTGCCGTGCTGCGGAGCATTGTCCTGCTGAACCGCCGGCATGCCTGGGCAAGGCATCCCTGCTGGTTCCCCATCTTTATGGGCCTGTCCGTGCTCTTCAGCATCCTCGGCTGGCAGGACCTGACCAGCCTGCTGACGGCCGCGGGGAGTCTGCTGTGCATCACGGCCTATTTCCTCTGCAGCCCGCGCATGACCCGGATCCTGAGCATCCCGGCATCCCTGCTGTTCCTCATCAATGTCTGTTTCCACTTTTCCCTCTGGGGCGTCCTCTGCGAATGCTTCATCCTGGTTTCGGCCATCGTGGGCATTCTCCGCCTGGACCTCCCCGGACACCCAACCTCTGAACGAAGGAGTAATGCACCATGAGTTTTATGTTCCATCCCTTTCCCTATGTGGACCATGAGGCGGTAAACCCCATTTCCGGCAGCGGCGTCACCCCGGTGAAGGGGCTGATCCCCGTGGCCCGGAAGATTGCCGCCCTTCTCGCAGAAGGAAAGAACGTCGGCATCGACGCCTATCCCGGCACCGAGGTGTCTGCACTGATCAACGTGATCCGGCAGGTCAGCAAGGAAGCCATCCCCTTCATCTCTGCGGAAACCCTGCTGAAGCCCGCGGAGGATATCACCTCCATCCTGCTCCCCTACCTGCCGGAGGACCGGGACATTGACCCGGTGCTCCTGTACGGACGGCGCTACGAGGACGGCTATGCCGGACTGCAGGACGCAGACTGCGTCGCTTCCCTGAAGGAAATCCTGGCGGGCCAGAAGGGAATCCTGGTCTACGGCCAGGGCGCCCTGGCGGATGCGCTTCAGGACTGCTATGACGTCCGCATCTGGATGGACATCACCCCGCGCACGGCGGCCCTCAATTTCAAGTACGGCAAGGCCCGCAACGTGGGCCAGGAGAAGGACCTGCCCTACAACCTCCTGATGCGCCGCAACTATTACGTGGACTTTGAAAACGCCCTCTCCCTGCGCTGGGGAATGATCCGGAAGGGGAACCTGGATTTCTACATCACTGCCGACGTGCCGGAAGAGATGCAGATGGTCTCCTATCCCGACCTGCTGACCCTCTTTGACGAGCTCTGCCAGCGTCCCTTCCGCTGCCGCCCGGTGTACCTGGAAGGCGTCTGGGGCGGATTCTACATCTACCGCCTGCGCAACCTTCCGAAGACCATGCGCAACTGCGCCTGGGTCTTTGACATGATCCCCATGGAAGTGTCCATCGTGGCCAAGCTGCCCTCCGGCGAATTCGAAGCCCCGTTCTTCACCTTCGTCATGGCCATGGGCGAAAAGCTGCTGGGCAGACAGGCCTATGAGCAGTTCGGCGGCTACTTCCCGGTCCGCTTCAATTATGACGACACCTATCATGCCAACGGCAACATGAGCATCCAGTGCCATCCGGACGCCGACTATGTCATGAAGAACCACGGCGAACTGGGACGGCAGGATGAGAGCTACTACATCTGCGTCACCGCCCAGGATGCCAAGACCTACCTGGGCTTCCGGGAAGAAAACAGCTGCCGGGAATTCTTCGCCGCCGCTGCGGAAGCCGAGAAGACCCACGAGAAGATCGACTACGAAAAGTACATCAATGCCGTACCTTCGGTCCCCGGCACCCAGGTCATGATCCCGGCCGGCACCGTCCATGCCTCCGGCCGCAACCAGGTCATCCTGGAGATCGGCAGCCTGACCGTGGGCTCCTATACCTACAAGCTCTATGACTACCAGCGGCTGGATCCCCAGACCGGCATGCCCCGTCCCATCCACCTGAAAATGGGCAGCCAGGTCATCCATCCCGAACGCACCCATGACTGGGTGGAAGCCAACCTGGTCAACCACGGCGGCGTGGTCCGGGAAGGCGTCGACAAGGACGGCAATCCCTTCAGGGAAATCGTCGTGGGCGAACACGACCTGCTCTACTTCTCCCTGCGCAACCTGATCTTCTGGGACCAAATGGAAGACGATACGGACGGACTCTTCCATGTGCTGGCGCTGGTGGACGGCGAGAAGGTCGAAGTGGCCTCCGTGGAAGACCCCAGCAAGCGGTATGTCATGAACAGCCTGGATGTGCTGGTCATCCCCGCCTCCCTCGGAAAATACACCCTCCGGAATCTGGGCGTGGGCTCGGTCACCATCCACAAGACCCAGCTGAAGCGCTGATCCCAGGGCCAAAAACACAGAGCATCCTGTCACTCCGGCAGGATGCTTTTTCCTGTGCTTCTGCACTTAATAATGTCATTTTGAATGACAGCAAATCCATTCCATTTCGCCTTTTTCCCCGTTAAGCCATCTTTTTTTCATTTTCTTCGAAAAAAAGGTTGCTTTTTCTCTGCGGCTCTGCTATCATGGGTTTGTTTGATTCAAGCCCGGTTCGGGCTTCTGTTGTCACTTAAAATGACATTATTTGTGATTAATCGGAGGTGTCCGTCTATGAAAAAGATTTCCATGCAGCTGCTGGCCGATACGGTGGTTTCCCGCCGAAAGGCGCTCCATCTCACCCAGGCCGCCCTGGCAAAGCAGACCGGCATCCACCGGGGTCTGCTCTCCCGGCTGGAAGCCGGAAACTTCTCCCCGTCCCTGGAACAGCTGCAGGCTCTTGCCGAAACGCTGAACTTTGATCCCACGGAACTGTTCATCGACACTTCCGCCGCTGCGTCCATTCCCATTGATCGGACCTACAGGATCGCCGTGGCAGGAACCGGCTATGTGGGCCTTTCCCTGGCAGTGCTGCTGGCCCAGCACCATCCCGTGACCGCCGTGGACATTCTTCCCGAAAAGGTGGAAAAACTGAACCGGTTCGTTTCCCCCATCCAGGATGAATACATTGAAAAATACCTGGAGGAAGCCCGGAAGGGAAAGCGGGAGCTCCGGCTGACCGCCACCACCGACGGCGCCTCCGCCTATGCGGATGCGGACTTTATCCTCGTCGCCGCCCCCACCAACTATGATCCCAAGCAGAATTTCTTTGACTGCTCCGCCGTGGAAAGCGTGCTGAAGCTAGTGCAGGCCTCCACCGCCCACCGGGAGGTAAAGCCTGCCATCATCATCAAGTCCACGATTCCTGTCGGCTATACGGAGCATATCCGCAGGCAGCTGGGCATGGACAACATCCTCTTCAGCCCGGAATTCCTGCGGGAATCCAAGGCCCTCTACGACAACCTCTATCCCAGCCGGATCATTGTGGGCTGCGACGCCCAGACCGAAAGCGCCGCCCGCACCTTTGCCGGCCTGCTGCAGCAGGGAGCCATCAAGCGGCCCGTGGAAACCCTGTTCATGGGGTACACCGAGGCGGAAGCCACCAAGCTGTTCGTCAATACCTACCTGGCACTGCGGGTTTCCTACTTCAACGAGCTCGACACCTATGCCGAAGTCAAGGGGCTGAAGACCGCACCGATCATCAAGGGCGTCTGCCTGGATCCCCGGGTGGGAGACTACTACAACAACCCGTCCTTCGGCTACGGCGGCTACTGTCTGCCCAAGGACACCAAACAGCTGCTGGCCAACTACCGGGATGTGCCGGAAAACCTGATTCAGGCCATTGTGGAAAGCAACCGTACCCGGAAAGACTTCATTGCTGACCGTGTGCTGGAAATTGCCGGCACCTACGGCAGCAGCGATTCCTTCTCAGCGGCAAAGGAAACGAAGCAGAAGGAGGTCGTGGTCGGCGTCTACCGGCTCACCATGAAATCCAACAGCGACAACTTCCGCCAGAGCAGCATCCAGGGCGTCATGAAGCGCATCAAGGCCAAAGGCGCCAAGGTCGTCATCTACGAACCGACGCTGGAAAACGGCTCCACTTTCTTCGGAAGTCTGGTGGTCAATGACCTCAAGAAGTTCAAGAAGATGTGCGGATGCATCCTGGCAAACCGCTATGATACTGCTCTGGACGATGTAGAGGAGAAGGTCTATACCAGGGACCTGTTCCGCAGAGACTGATCGCAATCCCTGTCGGCTCTTCCCTCTTTCACGCTTCTGAATCCGCTTTTCCGGATATGCTCCGCGGGTACAGCGTCAGATGGATACGTACCTTATCCCTCAGGTCGGAAATCCGGAAAGAAGATCCGGATTATCTGCGGGTTCTGTACGAAGAAGAGTGCACAAAATCCACATAGTATTATTCCTCTCTGCCACTGCGGCCGAGAGGTTTTTTGTAACATTGATTCCGTAGCATGCAGCTCTTCGACGCAAACCATCAAGCGCAATCCTCGTCCAAGTTTAGCATCCGGACTGGAAAAATCCGTCGAAGCAGTCTTCCTGAATGCCGATCATAAGCGCATAAGGCTTTCCGTTATGGATGCGTATGGAAAAACAGGAAAGCCCCGCAGTGATAATAGTTGCCGGGCAGAATCGTGTTAAGGCTTTCCGCTACAGTCCCTTTCTGAAACGCGCTGATGGTTCACATGTCCGGTGAACGTTCCAGTTTCTCCCCCTGTTGAAATCTGACTTAATTCCCCGCTAACAGAAATTTTTTCTGATTCTGGGGAAATAGTGCTGTTGCTTCTTTCCCAGGAATGCATTATTTTATCCGTTTCAGGGGATACTATTGCGGAAAAGATGCTGGAACCGCATTTTCCGTTATGTTCCCTTCCAGGAACGCATTGCTGCTTCACATATCCCATGGGCGTTGCAATTTCTTCCTTGTTGAAACCTGACTTAATTCCCCGCTAACAGAAATTTTTTCTGATTCTGGGGAAATAGCATTGACGCAAATGCCTATACATGTTATTCTGTTATTGCTTATTTCCCCGCAATGCATTTTTTTATCCGTTTCAGGGGAAATAGAAAGGGAAAAAAGATGATTGGGCGAAAAAAAGAGCAGGAAGAACTGCTGCGTCGATACAGAAGAAATAAAGCTGAGTTAATTGCGGTTTATGGCCGGAGACGCATCGGGAAGACAACCCTGATTGCAGAAACTTTTCGGAATCAGTTTACTTTTCAGCATGCAGGTCTCTCTCCGGTCGAAAAAGAGCAGAAAGAAAAGCCAAATGTTTCGGCTCAAAGTGAAGTCAGGAGACAACTGAAACACTTTCACCATGCATTGGTCAGCTTCGGTCTGCAAGGCGGTTCTGAACCGGAAACATGGCTGGATGCATTCTACCTTCTGGAAGAACTGCTGAAACAGAAGGACAATGGATCCCGGCAGGTGGTTTTTCTGGACGAACTGCCATGGATGGATACGCCCCGCTCCGGATTTCTAACCGCTCTGGAGGGATTCTGGAACAGTTGGGGTTGTCTCCGAAAAAACCTGATGCTGATCGTTTGCGGTAGTGCAAGCTCATGGATGCTGGACAAACTGATCAACAATCACGGCGGTCTCTACAACCGTGTAACATGCGAAATCAGACTGTCCCCCTTTTCCCTATACGAATGCGGACAGTTTTTGCTGGAAAACGGCATTCAATTCACTTCCTACGATCTTGCTGAGTGCTATATGGTCTTTGGGGGTGTCCCTTTCTATCTGGACGCACTGAATGAAGGACTGAGCCTTGCACAGAACATAGACCGCCTGTTCTTTCAGAAAGATGCCATTCTTCGGGATGAATTTGATCGTCTTTTTCATTCCATTTTTGTCAACCCGGAGATCATGAAGCGCATTGTGAAGCTCTTAAACCGTCGTCGAGGCGGTTATACGCGAAAAGAGATCAGTGATTTGACAGGATTATCCGGAAAAACGCTCACCTCCTGCATGCGCGCTCTGGTTGCGAGCGATTTTGTGGAGTATTATGTGCCGTTTCTTGCCGGAAAACGGGAAGCTAAATACAGGTTGACCGATCCTTTTTGTCAGTTTTTTCTTCGCTTTGTTGAAGGGCAGCAAAAAAAGGCCGAACAGTTCTGAGTCCATCAGCAGGCCAGTCATGCCATCACCGTATGGAGAGGTTTAGCTTTTGAAAACATATGTTTTCACCATATTCCACAGATCAAGCGCGCGCTGGGAATTGCCGGTGTTCGATCCAGCCAGTCGGCCTGGATTCTCCGAAGTGATGAAGAGAACGCCCAAATTGATTTGTTAATCGAAAGGGATGACCGCGTTATTAACGCCTGTGAAATTATATTCTACAGCGATCAATTTGTGGTGGATAAAACATATTACCATAAGCTTCTAAGTCGACAGGGAATGCTCGTAGAAAGGATTTCTCCCAAGATGTCCGTTCAACAAACGCTCATTTCCGCTTATGGACTGAAAAAAAATGAATACAGCAGCATTTTTACACAGGTAATTACCCTGGATGATCTCCTGACTGAATAACAAAAAAACGAAACACAGGGATGGTTCTTCGTTTCGTTTTTTGCGTATTTCGTCCGCAAGTTTCCACTTTTCACGTACTTCAAAAGGGCCATAATGAATCTGGCCTTACTCCGCAACAAGGGGCCACTGTTAGATCAGAATTTCTGAGGACGTCCATTCTTCACCACGGCAGTTTTACCGTGGTTTCACGGTTTGACCTTTCAGAATGCAGATACGGTCTTGATTTCGGGAAAGGGTTCTATAGCACCTCTTCGCAACAGCAGGTCCATGCCTGCTGCATCCCCGCTTCTGTCCGTATGGCAAAGCGCCATAAGGTCATTTCCGAGAGCGGGAATGTAGCAGACGGACTTGCCCAGCCTTTTCATAATGCTCCCTTTGGTCCCTCCGGCAGGTCCGTCGCCACACTCGTTAGTATGGACAGCAATCTCGACTGGACGCTTGTGCTCCGAACTGCTATCTAATCTCCCTCTCTTATGACACCGTGGTATTGCATCGCACTCATGTCCTCCGCGGCATCCTGATCGCCAATAACACCTCCGTATCCTCCGGCGGCGACGGAATGCTCTCCGTATCGGAAATCAGCCTCTCGGCGGAACTGGTGAAGTACTGCACCATCGTGGTCTCCACCGTCCCCATCATGCTGGTTTACCCCTTCCTGACCAAATACTTCGAGAAAGGCGTCATGATCGGCGCCATCAAGGGATAAGGCTCTGCCCGTCCCATGAGAAAGGAAAAGAACTGTATGAACAAGCGAGAACGCGTAACCGCCGCCTTCCACGGACAGAAAGTAGACCATGTGCCGGTCTGCATGTGGCAGCATGTGGGACCGGAATACTGGGGAAACGATGACGCCTTTGCCGCCGTCCAGGCCGAATTCCTCCGGAACACGGATGTGGACTTCATGAAGCTGAGCGGCGACAAGTACTTCGGATGGCCCCATCCGGCACTCAAGGACATTAAGAGCGCCGATGCCCTGTATGCCGTCAAGCCCCTGGGTCCGCACCATCCGTATATCCGCGGACAGATCGAGCGCACGAAAAAAGTCGTGAAGGCCCTGGGCGGGGAGTGCCCCACCCTCTACCTCGTCTTTGCCCCGCTCTCCTGCATCCGCCTCACCATCGGCTACCCAATGATGATGAAGCTGATCCGGGAAAATCCCGAGGCCATGAAGGCCGCCTGCCGGGTAGTAGCGGAGGATGAAAAGCTGCTGGTGCGCGGACTCCTGCAGGAGGCCGGCGTAGACGGCATCTTCTACAGCGTGCAGAACGGAGAGGAAAACCGCTTCACCTATGAGGAATACCGGGACTGGGTTACCCCCAGCGACAAGATCGTGCTGGATTACGCCAATTCCCTCAGTGACATGAACGCCATCCACTTCTGTGCCTGGGAAGAAATTCCCAACCGGCTGTCCGTGTGGGAAGATTATCATGCGCCGGTGATCAGCTGGTCCCGGTACTTTGATATCATGGACATCGATGCAGCAAAAAAGCATTTCGGCAGCACGGTCTGGGGCGGATTCGACAACCGGCCGGGCGCCTTCCTCTACACGGCATCCCGGGAGGAAATTGAAAAGGAAACCGAAAAACTGATTGCCGAAGGCGGCAAGCAGAGCTACATTCTCGGTGCCGACTGCAGCATCCATAACGAACTTCCCGAAGAGCGCATCCGCTGGGTTGTGGAAGCGGCACGCCGCATCTGACCGGCCACTGCAGCAGATACCTTATCCGGCTTTATCCCGGCCGGAGTCTCCCAAATATAGAAAAGCACCGCATAAAGTCACATGGCTTTATGCGGTGCTTTTCATCCCCCTGCTCCGGCGGCAATGTCATTAGGATAATGACATTGTCTGTAGAGGTGGGGGACTTCTTGCTCACGGCTTGTAAAGTTCTCATTTTCCATTGATAATTTGGACACAATCGTGTCCCATGACCTGGACATGGTTGTCTGCCGGATCGCTGCCGTTCCCGGCTTTGCAGACGCTGACCACGTGGTTCTGTGTCAGATACACCAGACTCCGGATGTAGGGCACTCCTGCCCGCTGGGAACGGTTCCCGGCATTCCGGCCGTCAGGCACCCTCTTTTTGGCACAAAAAAGGATCCGGGTATGCGGATCCGCTGAAATCAGGATACCACGCTGTAAAGATGATTTCTTCGCCCCGGTTCTGCCTTCCGGGGGCAATCCCGCCTCATTCACAGGGCGGAGGCGCAACCGTGTCGTGAAGCACCAGTTTCGTCTCGTACGTGCGGTGGATAAGGCCGGTCTCGGTTCCGTCCAGCAGCTGGGCGAGGGCATGAATGCTGTCTGAGCCGATCTGGTAGAGGGGCTGGCTGACGCTGGTGATCCGGGGACCGTCATAGGTATCAAAAGGATGGGGCTGGTCATCAAAAGCCACAATGGAAATATCCCTGGGCACCTGATAGCCCGCTTTCTGCAGGGCCACAATGGCATGGGCAGCAATCAGGTCATTGGAACAGAAGATGGCGGTGGGACGCTGGTCCACCGGCAGCTCCATGAGCCTGCAGGCGATGATCCCCGCCTGAGGATAGTCCTTATAGATGTTGAAAAGAAAACCGTCCTGGATCGGCAGGGAATGCTTCTGCATGGCCTCGGTATATCCGGCGAAGCGGTCCGTATTGACCTTCTTGTTGAGGTCTCCCATGAAATGCGCAATGCGCCGGTGTCCCTGACCGATGAGGTGGTTGATGCCCTCCTCCGCGCCCTTCTTGTTGTTGATCAGAAACTGGTTGACCTCCATGGACTGGAAATTGTTCTCAATCAGCAGGAAAGGAAAGTGAATGGAAAGAAGGCGTTCGATCATGGGCTGATCGGAATACAGGGAACCGTATATGATGATGGCATCCGCCATACCGCCGGTCAGGCACTGGATATAGGAGTCCCGCGTAACCTGATCCGAGCCCAGAGAGCAGAAGAAAACATTCCGCTTCTCCTTCTGCATGCCGTCCTCAAATCCGCGGATCAGGTCGTTGTAGAAAGTGGAATGCAGATTGCGCAGCAGCACCGCAATGGTGCCGATGGACCGGCGTGCAAGGGAACGGGCAGCGCTGTTGGGAAAGAAACCCAGATCACGGATGGCCCCTTCCACCAGCTCCCGGGTTTTTGGAGAAACATTTTTGGCGCCATTGAGCACTCTGGAAACGGTTCCAAGAGATACTCCGGCATGTTTGGCGACGTCTTTTACAGTGACCATGCAGCTACCTCAGAAAGAAAAGGAAACAATAGAATGAATGTTAGCGTTTCATCAGTTAGTATGATATCACAGGAACCGTCCAAAAGCAACTGCAGACCGAAAGAAAGACTCATTTTTCAAAAAAAATGAAAACTTTTGATTTTTTGGGCTTGCAATTCGCTTTCCATGGTGCTATCATAGGTGACAGAGAAATGGAAACGTTTCAACATTATCAGTCCGGCCGGGTGATAAATGTTGGAATATAACATTTTGAATCGTTTTCACAATTTGATTAATCAAGTCTGAAAGGATCGGTGTTAGCATGAAGAAAGTCTTTGGTGTCATCGTCTCTTTTATCCTGGTTATGACGTTGCTGGCAGCTTCCGCCCTGGCGGATACGACCATCCGTTTCTGGGACGGCAACTGGAATGAGGCCGCCTTCCAGAAAATCAATGAGCTCTGGAGCGCAGAGCATCCGGATATCAAGATCGATGCCGAGTTCCTGGTGGATGCCGGAATGAGCGACAAGTACACCCTCGCCCTGATGGATGGTTCCGCCGCGGATGTCGTTTCCTGCGCGCTCGACTGGACAACGACCTTCGCCAATGCAGGTCTTCTGGAATCCCTGAATGCCTATATTGAAAAATCCGGCGTTGACGCATCCCAGTATGTGCAGGGCGCCATTAATGCCTCCACCGTGAACGGCGAGCTCTATGCCCTGCCCTTCCGTTCGGAAACCTATGTCCTGCTCTACAACAAGGACATTCTTGCAGCAGCCGGCTATGACAAGGCTCCCGAGACCTGGGACGAAGTCAAGGAAATCGCTGCAGCCGTGACGAAGGACGGCGTTGCCGGATATGGCCTCTGCGGCGCAAACTACGGCAACTTCTCCTTCCAGTACATCACCATGCTCCGGTGCCATGGCGGCACGGTGCTCAATGAGGACAACACCGCTTCCACCCTGGGCAGCGAAACCGCCCTGCAGGTTGCCCAGCTCTACAAGGATCTGGCTGCCTATGCTCCCGCCTCCATGCTGGAAAACGACAACGTGGCGAACCGCACGCTGTTTGCCAGCGGAAAGATTGCCATGTATCTGTCCGGCATCTATGATGTACCCGAAATCATCAAGGCAAATCCCGATCTGAACTTTGCCTGCGCCCTGGTGCCCACCGGCAACGGTGCCACCCGTTCCACCATTCTGGGCGGCTGGTCCGTGGCTGTGGCAGGATGCTCCGAGCACAAGGAAGAGGCCTGGGAATTCGTGAAGTTCCTGACCAGCTCCGAGATCGCCTCCCAGTACACCAACACCTTCACCGGAACCTTCGTACCTGCCGTCGGTTTTGCCGATGTTGCTCCTGAAATCGTACAGCCCAATGCCGACGCTCTGGCCTATGCAAAGGCACTGCCGGCAACCGGCGCAATTGTGGGCATCCGTCAGGCCATCTTCAATGATCTCTCCCCCATGCTGGCCGACACCATCTCCGTGGAAGATGCCGTGAAGCAGCTGGATGCTGACGTCACCGCACTGCTGGCGGAGTAAGCAGACCTTTCCCCAAAAACACAATCCTTCTCAAAACGATCATGGGTCGTCCGACTGTCCTGTCCGGCAGACGGGCGGCCCTTTTCATTACTGTTTCACAGAAAGGAGGCGGAACAGAGCGTGTTACGCAAGATACAGCGATCCGGTTTTCTCTACGTGCTGCCCGCCCTTCTGGTGGTGGCGCTGGTCATGCTCTACCCGCTGATTTATACCCTTGTCGTCAGTTTCTGCAAATTCACCCTGATGATGAAAGTGCCGAAGTTCAGCAGCATCGCCCAGTACCAGGCCATCTTCCGGGACAAGGTTTTTATCGGTTCCATCGGCAATACCCTGGTATGGACCGCAGGCAGCGTTTCCCTGCAGTTCCTGCTGGGCTTTTCCATGGCGCTCCTTCTGCACCAGTCCTTCGTCCGGGGGAAAACCGTCCTGCGCATCCTGCTGATGATCCCCTGGGTGCTGCCCTCCATCATCGGCTCTGCCATCTGGAAGTGGATGTACAATGCCGACTACGGCCTCATCAACTATGTGCTGAGCAGCCTCGGCATCATTCCGGGATACCAGACCTGGCTGTCGGCCCCCACCCGGGCAATGGCCTCCATCGTCGCCGTGAATGTGTGGAAGATGTTCCCTTACGTGATGCTCATGATCGAGGCAGCCCTGCAGGGCGTTTCGAAGGACCTGAAGGAAGCGGCCCTCATTGACGGCGCCAGCCCCCTGGCGATCTTCCGGAACGTGACCCTCCCCGCCATTGCCGGGCAGTGCTATTCCATCCTGCTCCTGCTGATCGTCTGGACGCTCAACTCCTTCACCTTCGTCTATAACCTGACGGAAGGCGGTCCTTCCCACCGGACCGAAGTCATGGCCATGTTCATCTACAAGAAGGCCTTCACCGATTTTGATTTCGGCAAGGCCTCTGCCGCCAGCATGGTCCTCTTTGTGATGTGCATGGTGGTCAGCCTTGTGTATATGCGGGCAACGAGGAGGGATGACACATGAAAAAAAGCCTCATGGACCGCAATCCCCTGGTGTATGTCCTGACCTACCTGGTCCTGGCCCTCATGATCGTGATTGCCGTCTTCCCCGCGGTCTGGATGCTGTCCACCTCCATCAAGAAACCGACGGAGATGTTTGACAATCCCCCGGAAATCATTCCGGATGAACCCACCTTCGGGAACTTCATCTCCGTGCTTCAGAATAGCAAAATGTACATGGCCTTCATGAACAGCGTGATCGTGACGGCATGCGTGGTGCTGCTGACCCTTTTCCTTTCCGTGATGGCCGGGTACGGCTTTGCCCGGTTCCGCTTCCGTGGCAGCGGCATCCTGAAGATCGGGCTGCTGTTCGGACAGATGATCCCCTCCGTGGTGCTCATCATCCCCCTGTACTTTTTCTTTTCGAAAATGAAGCTGCTGAACACCCATTTTTCCCTGGTGGTTGCGGATATGGCGCTGACCATCCCCATGGGCGTCATCATGCTTTCGGCCTTTTTTGAAAGCGTTCCCCGGGAGTTGGAGGAAGCGGCCAAAATCGACGGGTGCAACGGGATCACCGCCCTGTACCGGGTGGTCCTGCCGGTGGCAAAGCCCGGTCTGATTTCCGTGGCCATCTACACCTTCATCCATGCCTGGGAGGAGTTTCTGTTCGCCCTGAACCTGACTTCTTCCGCCAAAACCAGGACCCTGCCCATTGCCATCAGCATGTTTTCCGGCGAATTTGCGGTGGACTGGGGTGCTACCATGGCGGCAGCGACCGTGGTGGCCATGCCGGTGCTGCTGCTGTTCCTGCTCTGCAACCGCTACTTTGTGGAAGGCCTTGCAGAGGGTGCCGTGAAAGGCTGACTGCCTTGAGGAGGATATTACGATGACAGATACGGAAAGAATCACCGACCGGGTGCGCACGGCATCCAGACCATCAGACCTGCGCATTACCGACATGAAACTGTGCAAGGTCGACCTTCCGCCCTGGGGCAGCTGGCTGGTGAAGCTCGAGACCAATCAGGGCATCTGCGGATACGGGGAAATGCGGGACGGCTGCAGTCCCACCTATCTCAGGATGCTCAAGAGCCGGCTCGTGGGCGAAAATCCCTGCGAAGTGGACCGGCTATTCCGGAAGATCCGCCAGTTCGGCGGACAGAGCCGGCAGGCCGGCGGCGTCTGTGCTGCAGAGCTGGCCCTGTGGGACCTTTGCGGGAAAGCCTATGGCGTACCCGTGTATCAGCTGATCGGCGGACGCTTCCGGGATAAGGTCCGCCTGTATGCGGACACCCACATCGAAAGCGGGCGTGCCACCGGCATCCTGATGGAGCCCGAGGAAGTGGGGCGAGTGCTCCGGGGCTTCATGGACGAGGGGTACACGGTGCTCAAGATCCTGTCCGTGGAGCTCATCATGGCCCAGCCGGGAAATACCTGCGGTCCCCTGGATTATCTGCAGGACGTGCGCCGGGCCGAGGCCGAAGTGCGGCGGGTTGCCCTTTCGGGAACCACCGCCGAGGTTTCCGCCGCCAACGCACGGCTGTACGATTACAACAATGTCCCCCATCCCTTCACCAATTTGCATGTCACCGAACAGGGCCTCGACATGCTGGATGAGTACATCGGGCGGGTGAGGAAGGTCATCGGCGAAGAGGTCCCGCTGGCCATTGACCATTTCGGCCATTTCCCGCTCATCGACATGATCAAGATCGCCAGGCGCCTTGAAAAGTATCACCTTGCCTGGCTGGAAGATATGCTGCCCTGGCAGCTGACGGACCAGTACCGGCTGCTGAAGGCTTCGACCACTGCCCCCCTGGCAACGGGCGAAGACATGTACCTGGCTGAAACCTTTGAGCCGCTGCTTGCCGCCTCCGCCCTGGATCTGGTGCATCCGGACCTGCTGACCTCCGGCGGCATCCTGGAAACCAAGCGTCTGGGGGACCTGGCCGCAAAGCACGGTGCCTCCATGGCCCTTCACATGTGCGAAAGCCCCGTTGCCGCCCTGGCCGGCGCCCATATGGCCACGGCCACCGAGAACTTCTTCTGCATGGAGCATGACTCCTTTGATTCCCCCTGGTGGGAGGACCTGATCATCGGGCCGGTGAAGCCCATGGTGGAAAACGGGTTTGCCCGCGTCACCGATGCGCCGGGCCTGGGCATTGAAGCCCTCAACGAGGACCTGATCCGGGAGCACGGTCCCTGCAAGGAAAAGGATGTGTGGCTCTCCACGGAGGAGTGGAACGGTGAAAAATCCCTGGACCGGCTGTGGAGCTAGAAAGGAAAGCCTATGATGCGGCTGGCATTCGGACAGATCCGGAGCGTTGACCGGGAGACCATGATGAACGCCCGGCAGCTGGGCATTGACCGGGTCCAGTTCAACCTCCCCTTCGATCTGCCCGCAGACAAATACTGGAAATATGACGATTTACGGGATTTCATGGACCGCTGCCGGGAGTACGGCGTAACGGTGGAGGCCATGGAAAACCTGCCCATCCCCTTCTATGATCACATCATGCTGGGCGAGCCCGGAAGGGAGGAACAGATGGACAACGTCTGCATGTCCATCCGGAACCTGGGCCGCGCAGGCATTCCCGTGCTGGGATACCACTTTTCGCCCTCCTTTGTCTGGCGCACGGAGAACCACGCTCCCCTGGGGCGGTATGGTGCCCGGGTCCAGGCCTTTGACCTGGCCAGACAGATGCAGGGCGTGGACGACATGGCAGACTTCGGCCAGCGCCGGGACGTCCTCATTCCGGATGTGGAGTTCCTCTGGGAGAATTTTGCCTGGTTCATGGAACGCGCCCTTCCGGTCTGCGAGGAATACGGCGTGACCATGGCGCTGCACCCGGATGACCCGCCCCTTCCCAGCCTCTCCGGCATCGCCAGGCTCTTCACCAGCGTGGAAAGCTACAGGCGGGCGGAGCAGATGATCGCTAGTCCCAACTGGGGCCTGCTGCTGTGCATCGGGACCTTCTCGTCCATGGCAGGCGGCGCCCGGAACATCTTTGACGCGATCCGCGAATTTGGTCCCCGGAAGCGGATCATCTATGCCCACATGCGGGACGTGGTCGGCACGGTTCCCAGGTTCCATGAATGTTTCCTGGGCCAGGGCAATTTTGATCCCTTTGACGTAATGCTGGCCCTCCGGCAGAACGGCTTTGACGGCTTCATCGTGTCGGACCACGTGCCGGCCATCGAGGGGGATACGGACTGGGGACACCGGGTACGCTATGCGGATACCGCCTACATGCGGGGGCTGATGGAAGCCATTGACCACTTTGAAAGCAGGAACGAAACAGGAGGTAACCTATGAATTCACCACTCAAAGATACCCATCTGGCACAGATTGGCTATATCGTAAAGGATATCGAGAAAACCCGCAGGGAGTTTGCCCGTTTTCTGGGCGTGGAAGAGCCTCCCATTGTCGAGAGCGGGGATTTCCGCATCACGAAAACCGAATACATGGGCGAACCGGCACCGGAAGCCAAATGCCGGATGTGCTTCTTCTACTACGGGGACCTGCAGATGGAGCTGATTGAGCCCAACGAAGCCCCCAGCGCCTGGCGGGACCACCTCGAAAAGAAAGGGGAAGGCATCCACCATCTGGCCTTCAATGTCCGGGGCATGCAGGAGAACATCGACGCCTGTGAGGCCTTCGGCATGAAGCTGCATCAGCGGGGGGAATACCGCCGCGGCGACGGCCGGTATGCCTTCCTGGATGCCACCGACAGCCTCAAGATGTTTGTGGAACTGCTGGAGCGGGATGAGGACAGCCCGTACAAATAAGGAGGCACAGGATGAAAGAGAGAACGTTTCCGGAAGGCTTTCTGTGGGGAACGGCCTCCTCCTCCTTTCAGATTGAGGGGGCGGCGCACGAGGGCGGACGCGGGGAGACCATCTGGGACCGGTACAGCGCCATTCCCGGCAACATCCTGAACGGGGATGTGGCGGACGTGAGCTGTGACCATTATCACCGCTTCCGGGAAGATGTGGCGATCATGAAGGAGCTGGGCATGAAGGCCTACCGCTTCTCCGTGGCCTGGTCCCGGATCCTGCCGGAAGGCAGAGGGGCGGTCAACGAGGAAGGAATTGCCTTCTATTCGAATCTGGTGGATGCGCTGCTGGAAAGCGGCATCACCCCCTACCTGACCCTCTATCACTGGGACCTCCCCCAGGCCCTGCAGGACCTGGGCGGCTGGTCCAATCCGGACATGCCCGGGTATTTTGCCGAATATGCCCGCATCCTCTATGACCGCCTGGGGGACCGCGTGCACCACTTCATCACGCTGAACGAGCCCTACTGCGCCGCCTTCCTCGGGAACTACGAGGGAAGGATGGCACCGGGGCTGCATGATTTCTCCACCGCGGTCCGGGTGGCCTACCACCTGTACCTGGCCCACGGGCTGGCCGTCCGTGCGTTCCGGGAAAGCGGCATCCCGGGAGAGATCGGCATTGCCCTCAACCTGATGGGCCGCCTGCCGCTCACCGACAGCCCCGAGGATGTGGCCGCCGCCCGCCGGGCGGACGGCTATCTGAACCGCTGGTTCGCCGAACCCCTTCTGCTGGGAAGGTATCCCCAGGACATGATTGACTGGTACCGGGAGCATCACATTGTGCTGCCGGCCTTCCGGGAAGAGGATCTCACCCTCATGTCCCAGCCCCTGGATTTTGTGGGACTGAATTATTACAACGATTTCTGGGTCCGGAGCGATCCCACCGTCTGGCCCCTGGGCTTCCGGGTGGTGAATCCCAAAGGCGTTACCACCAGTGACCGGGAATGGCCCTTTACCGAAGCCGGATTCACCCGGATGCTGCTGCGCATGCAGAAGGAATGGGGCGTAAAACGCATCCTGATCACCGAAAACGGCATCTCCTTCCATGATGTGAAGAATCTGGACGGCCATGTGGCGGACGGCGCCCGGCAGGACTATCTGCGGCGGCACATCCGTGCCATGCGCGACGCCATGGATCAGGGCGTGAACGTCATCGGCTATTTTGTGTGGAGCCTGACCGACAATTTTGAGTGGGCGGACGGATACCGGCCCCGCTTCGGCATTGTCCACGTGGATTTCAATACGCAGGAGCGGACCATCAAGGACAGCGGATGGTTCATGGCGGAAGTGGCCCGAAGGAACAGCATCTGGTAAGGGAGGGATTTTACAGTGTACCTGCCAAAGGAAATCCGGCCGGTCCGGGTTGCGGTCATCGGCTGCGGTGCCATCAGCGGCATCTATCTTGAAAACATCGCAAAGCGGCATCGCTTTGCCATCCTGGAGCTGGCTGCCGTCAGCGACATCGTCCCTGAACTGGCACAGGCTGCAGCGCAGAAATACGGTGTTCCGGCGATGAGCGTGGCGGAGATCTGCGCCTGTCCCGACATCGAAATTGCCATCAACCTGACACCGCCCACGGCACACGCTGCGGTCATCCGTCAGCTGCTCACCGCAGGCAAGCATGTCTATACGGAGAAAGTTATCACGCCGGATCTGGCGGAAGCCCGGAAACTGGCGACCCTGGCTGAAGCAAAGGGCTGCCTGCTCTGTGCGGCACCGGACACCTTCCTGGGCGCCGCTGCCCAGACTGCCAGATGGGCACTGGACAGCGGCATGATCGGCACCCCCACCTCCTGCGTCGCTGTACTGCAGCGGGATGCGGGCCTCATGGCCGAACGCTTTCCCTTTACCGCACGCACCGGCGGCGGTATCGGCATTGACGTGGGTGTCTATTATGCCACGGTACTGCTGAGCCTGCTGGGGCCCGCCCGCCGCGTATGCGGCATGGCTGACACGTGGAAACCGCAGAGGACCCATTATTTCACTTCCAGGCCCAATTTCGGCCAGCCCTATACCCTGGAATGCGAAACCCTGCTGGCCGCGACGGTACAGTTTGAAAACGGTTCCGTGGGCAGTCTCCATTTCAATTCCGCCAGCATCCGCAGGGAAGCCCCGGTGATGACCATCTACGGCACGGAAGGCATCCTGCTGCTGCCGGATCCCAACTGCTTCGGCGGAGCGGTAAAAGTGCTGGCAAAGGGCCAGGAAGAACCCTACGTGCTGCCGCCCACCCATGCCTATGACGGGAACGAGCGCGGCCTGGGGGTGGCCGATATGGCCTGGGGCCTCCGCAACGGGCGCCCGCCCCGCGCCTGCAAGGAGATGGCGGTTCATGCCTTGGAACTGCTGGTGTCCGCCGCAGAAAGCAGCAGGACCGGCGTATTCCATTCCATGGAAACGTCCTTCGAAAGGCCGGAGCCGCTCCCAAGGGGCTTTCTGGATGCAAATTACGGCATGAACGAACCGGAGGCGGCCCTGGCTGTCCTCCCATGAAATGAGGAATCTGTCATGAAGGAACTTCTAATCGGCATTGTCGGAACCGGCAGCATCGCCTCCCGCTTTGCCCGGGCCTGTCATATGGTGGAGGGCGTCACGCCGGCAGCCGTTTCATCAAGGAGCGAAGAACGGGGCAGACTCTTTGCCGCGGAAAACGGGATTCAGGAAGCGTTCACCGGTGAGGAGGCAATGCTGGCCTCCGGAAAGGTGGACCTGGTTTACGTTGCCACGCCCCACCCCATCCATTTTGAAGCCGTCCTGCTGGCCCTTCGCGCGGGCAAACCCGTGCTCTGTGAAAAGCCCATGGCCCTTTCCGGGAAACAGGCAGAAGCGCTGTTTGCAGAGGCCGAAAGGCAGCATGTCTTCCTGATGGAAGGCATGTGGAGCCGCTTCCTGCCCTGCAGCCGGAAAGCCCTCTCCTGGATCCGGGAGGGACGGATCGGCCGTGTGAGGATGATCGACGGTGCCTTCACCTTCACCGTGGACCGGCAGCATCCCAAACCGAGGCTGGTCCGGCCCGAACTGGGCGGCGGCGCCATGTTCGACGTGGGCGTCTATACCTTGGAGATGGCTTCTTTCTATGCCGGATGCAATCCTGAATCCTTCAGCGGATACTGTGAACCCTTCTGTCCGGGAACGGACGGGACATCCGTGCTGGCCCTCCGCTACCCCAACGGCGTGCTGGCCACACTGCGCATGGGCATTGACTGCGAAGCAGAGACTTATATGAAGATTTACGGAGAGAAAGGACGGATTGAAATCCCCAGATTCTTCTCCGCACCCCAGGCCAGGTTATTTGAAGACGGTGTCCTTGCCGAAACCGTCTCCGAGGACTGCGAGCTCCCGAAAGGCTTTACCTGGCAGATCGCAGCCGTCCGGGATGATCTTTCCGCTGGTCGGCTTCAGAACGCACTGGTACCGAAGGAGACGACCATCGCCTGCAACCGCATCCTCGGGGAGATGATGGCATCCTTCTTCCCGGACCGGTATGGAAATTCCTGAAAGGAGGCAGAACATGCAGGATTACCTGAGTGAACTGGGAATAAAGCCCTTCATCAATGCCCATGACACCATTACGCTGTATGGCGGAAGCCGTATGCAGAAAAACACGCTCCAGGCAATGCATCAGATTGCCGGCATGTTTACGGACGTCATGGGCGTACAGCGGGCTGTGGGCGCACGGATAGCCGCGCTCACAAACAATGAGGCTGCCTACGTCACCAACGGCGCAGCCGGTGCGCTGCAGCTTGCTGCCGCAGTCTGCATGGCGGACGGTCAGGCGGCTGCCTACAAACGCCTGCCGGATACCCATGGAATGAAAGACCGTTTCCTGGTCCTGTACAGTCAGAATCATTGCTATCTGAAGGCCATTGAATCCGCAGGCGGAAAAATCCATCTGGTTGGCGATACGGATGAAGTCCTCGCCTTTGATCTGGCGGACGCCATGACGGATACCGTTGCCGCCGTCGTTTATACGCCCCATATCCGCTATGATCCTGCTTCCCTGCCCCTTCCCGACGTGATTGCCATGGCCCACGAAAAGAACATTCCCGTCATTGTAGACGCCGCGGCCTATCTGCCGCCCAGGGAGAATCTGTGGACCTTTACGCAGAACGGCGCAGACATGGTGATATTCAGCGGCGGAAAAACGCTGCGCGGGCCTCAGGCCAGCGGGATGATTCTCGGCAGGAAGAAATGGATCGAAGACTGTCTCCGGTTCGGTGCACCCATGCACGGTATCTGCCGATCCTCAAAGGCCACCAAGGAAGCCATGATCGGACTGTGCGTCGCCGTGGAAAATTACATGAACCTGAATATGGAGGAAGAGTATGAGCGGTGCTCCCTCCTGGCCGACCGTCTGATGGAGGCGATGAAGTCGGGCAGAATCTATCGCCCCTGGCGTGTGGAGCACGGCTCCGTGGGTCAGAGCTATCCCCGGGTGTTCGCCCGGATCCTGCCGCCGGCCACCCCGGAAAAGGTAGCCGAAAGCCTCCTCCGCCGCCGCATCTGTGTGGGTACGTCAAAGCCGGACAACGCAATCGTCATCAGCCCCCTGGGGCTGACGGAGGAAGAAGCCGCCACGGTCTGCAGCGCCCTGCTGGAAATCGACCGCAGTTATCACGATATCCCGCCCGTGCAGCCTTAACCCCCCCTCCTGCATGCAGAATCGCTGCATTTTCACCGATGAAAGGAAGTAAATTGTATGAGTCACACAGAAAAAAGACTGGATCAACTCGGTATTGCCCTCCCCAGAAAAGACCGTCGCGGAAAGGGCGCCGTTCCCGTCCGGGAAGCCTGCGGCCTGCTGTATGTTTCCGCGCAGCTGCCCTGCGATGAAAACGGTGTTCCGCTCTTCACCGGCAAGGTTGGCACGGATCTCTCCCCGGAAGAAGGCTACCAGGCAGCCCGTCAGTGCGCCGTCAATACCCTCGCGGTTCTGGCGGACTATGTTGGCGATCTGGACCGTGTCGATTCTGTTGTCAAGGTCCTGGGACTTGTCAACAGCGGCGCAGACTTTTCGAGTCAGCCGGCTGTGATCAACGGCTTTTCGGACCTGATGCTGGAGGTTTTTGGCGAAAGGGGCGTGCATGCCCGTTCTGCCATGGGTGCCTATACCCTTCCCCAGGGTGTGCCTGTCGTCGTGGAAAGCATTTTCAAACTGCGGTAAGGGAGGGATCGCCATGACGTCTATCAATCAGCATCCCGGCGGACAGGAACCGGCCTTCCGCTACCGGAAACCCATTGTGGCCGTACGCCAGGTCGGGAATCTGCTCTACACTTCGGGACATGGACCGGAGGATCAGATTACGGGAAAGCCTCTTTATGCCGGTCGTATCGGCAAAGACCTCACTCCTCAGGAAGGATATGCCGCCGCCCGTGAATGCGGCATCATTCTGATCGGTGCCCTCCGCGACTACCTCGGCAATCTCGACCGTATCCGGAAACTGGTCAAGGCAACCGCCCTGGTGAATGTCGAAGGGGACTTCTGCAATCTTGACGAAGTGATGGACGGATTCTCGGACCTGATGGTGGAAGTCTTTGATGAACGGGGATACCATGCCCGGACTATCATGGGCACCCACAATATGCCCAACAACAACATTCCTGTCGAAATCGAACTCATTGCAGAAATCTGCGATTGATTTGAAAAAGGGAAAGAAAATGAAACACCTTCTGCTTTGCGGCGGTCACGTCATTGATCCGGCAAATCATCTGTCCGAACCCCTGGATGTGGAAATCGACGACGGAAAGATCGTAGCCGTCGGACGCTCCCTGTCCCCCGATCATGCGCTTGCAATCGATGTGTCGGGCATGATCGTCACGCCCGGATTGATCGACATGCACTGCCATTGCTATCCGACCTTTCCTTTCGCTGCAGATTCCCTCCCCACCATCCATCCGGACGCCCATATGCCCCGCTGCGGGGTGACAACGGCCGTGGATGCCGGAACCTGCGGCTGGGTGGACTTTCCTCGTTTCAAGCGCGATGTCATTGACCGGGCCAAAACCCGTGTTCTTGCCTTTCTCAACATCTCCGACACCGGCATGGTCCATATGACGGGAGAAGACAACCCTCAAACCTTCCATCCGGCATTGACGGCAGAGGTTGCCCGTGCATTTCCCGGCACCATCGTGGGCATCAAGAGTGCCCATTACTGGGTCCATAAGCCCTTTGACGAACTGCACCCGCCCTGGGCATCCATTGACGCCATGGTCAGGGCAGCGGATTCGTCCGGCCTTCCCTGCATGGCGGACATGCAGCCGACTCATCCCGGCAGAAGCTATCCGGACCTGCTGCTCTCTCATCTCCGGCCCGGAGACATTCATACCCACATGTATGCCCCGCAGTTTGACGTGCTCCGGGAAGGAAAGGTATCCGATTTTCTCTTTGAAGCCCGGAATCGTGGAATCCGCTTTGATTTGGGGCACGGCGCCGGCAGCCTGGTTTTCCGTCACGCCATTCCTGCCGTAGCCCAGGGCTTTCTGCCGGACACCCTGTCAACGGATCTTTATATGGACAATGTGAACGGGCCTGTTCTGGGACTCACCCATATCATGTCCAAATTCCTCTGCATGGGGCTCTCTGTTGAAAGCGTTATAGCGAAAGTGACATGCGCTCCCGCCGAGGTTCTCCGCCTCTCCGGGCTTGGGACCCTGAGTCCAGGCTCATGCGCCGACGTCACGGTGCTGAAACATATCCACGAAAGCGTCGGTTATCTGGATGCAGAGGGAACCAGAATGGCAGGCAGCGAACGCATTGAATGCAGGATGACCATCCGGGCAGGAGATGTCCTGTATGATCCCTACGGATTCTGTGCCGCCCATCTTTATCTTATTTGAGCGAGAATACTCCGACCTCAACAATCCGCAGATTGTAGGTGGCGAGATGAATCGCGCGTTTTG
>CAMVHE010000043.1 GCA_947167215.1 uncultured Clostridia bacterium | reverse complement strand
TTTGCCAGCTGCTGGCGATACAGTTCCAGTTCGATCACGTTGATTCACTTCCTTTATTCTCGTCGTTTGTGTTAGGCGTTCCCCTTGCCGTGGCAGTTCTTGTATTTGAGGCCGCTGCCGCAGGGGCAGGGGGCATTCCTGCTGATTTTCTTTGGGGCCGTGCGGGGCGCCGCGGGACCGCCTGCCGAACTTGCGTGGTTCAGGTTGGTCTCCTCCTGCGCCTTGACGACTACCTTACGCTCCTGAGGCGTTCTGAACACTGCCTGGAACATGGTCCGCACGGTGTCTTCCCGGATCATATGCACCATCTCGTCAAACATTTCATATCCTTCGATCTGGTACTCCGTGATGGGATTGTGATTTCCGTAGGCACGCAGGCCAATGCCGTCCCTCAGATGGTCCATTGCATCAATATGGTCCATCCAGTGCCGGTCTACTGCGCTGAGCAGCATGACGCGTTCCAGTTCACGTGCGTCAATTCCTGCATCCGTGAAAGTTTTTTCGCGGAGTTCATAGAATTCCCGCGCTTCCGCCTTGAGATCCTTTTCGAGGCCTTCGAGGCCTGCATCCTTCAGGCTGTCCTGTTTTGCGCGGAAGTATCCCCTGCGGATGCACATGCGCTCCAGATACTCCTCCAGGCCTGCGATATCCCAGTCCATGGCAACATCGCCGCCCTCGGAGCAGAATGTCTTGAGCGCCTCGTCAATGATCATATCCGTCATCTTGAGGATGGTCTCCCGCATATCATGACCTTCCAGCACTTCCCTGCGCTGCGAATAGATCTCCTTGCGCTGTTCGTTCATGACATCGTCATACTGCAGGACGTTTTTACGGATTTCAAAGTTGCGTGCTTCCACGCGCTTCTGTGCATTCTCGATCTGAGAGGTGAGCATCTTGGCTTCGATGGGCTCATCCTCTGCAAGTCCCATGCGCTCGACCATGCCGCTGACGCGGTCGCTTCCGAACAGGCGCATCAGATCGTCCTGCAGGGAAAGGAAGAACTGTGAGGAACCCGGATCTCCCTGACGTCCGGAACGTCCTCTCAGCTGGTTGTCGATACGGCGGGACTCATGGCGTTCCGTACCGATGATATGCAGTCCGCCTGCCGCCACCACGCGTTCGTGCTCGGCATCGGTTTCCTTCTTATATTTGCTGTACAGGTCATTGTACATCTGGCGCGCTTCCAGAACCTCTTCCGAGACATTCTGGTTGAAGCCGGTTGCCTCGTCGATCATCTGGTCCTCATAGCCCTTCTGCCGCATTGCGCGTCTGGCCATGTATTCCGGGTTGCCTCCCAACAGGATATCGGTACCACGGCCGGCCATGTTGGTGGCAATGGTTACCGCGCCATACCGGCCTGCCTGGGCAACGATGTCTGCTTCCTTGGCATGGTATTTGGCGTTCAGCACCTCATGCTGGATGCCGCGCAGCGTCAGCATCCGGCTGAGCATCTCGCTGACTTCCACGGATACCGTACCGACAAGGATCGGCTGTCCGGTTGCATGTCTTCTCTCGATTTCCGCCACAACCTGGGAGAACTTGCCCTTTACGGACCGATAAACCAGGTCGTTCATGTCCTTGCGGATCATGGGCATGTTGGTCGGGATCTGGACAACATCCAGGGCATAAATTCCCTTGAATTCTTCCTCTTCCGTTTTTGCCGTGCCCGTCATGCCGGACAGCTTTCCGTACATGCGGAAGTAATTCTGGAAGGTGATGGTTGCAAGCGTTTTGCTCTCCTGCTGAACCTTGACGTGTTCCTTCGCCTCGATGGCCTGGTGCAGTCCGTCGCTGTAGCGGCGGCCGATCATCAGGCGTCCGGTGAACTCATCCACGATGATGACTTCATCGTCCTGCACCACATAATCCACATCCCGCTTCATGAGGGCATGTGCCTTAAGTGCCGCATTGATATAGTGGAGCAGTTCATTGTTCTCTATATCGGACAGGTTTTCCACTCCGAACCAGCGCTCTGCTTTCCGTACGCCAGCCTCGGAGAGGTTGCAGGACTTTTTCTTTTCATCCTTGACGTAATCCTTCCGCATCGCGGCTTTTTCTTCTTCCGAGAGCGGATTCTCTTCCCAGCGGTTCTCTTCCGGTTCCACACCTTCTGCCAGTGTGCACACAAACGCATCTGCTCTGGCATACATGTCCGTGGATTCATCCCCGGGGCCGGAAATGATGAGCGGAGTCCTGGCTTCGTCCACCAGGATGGAGTCAACTTCGTCCACAATGGCGAAGTTGTGTCCGCGCTGCACCATGTTGCGTGCATGGATGACCATGTTGTCCCGGAGATAGTCAAAGCCCATCTCGTTATTCGTGCCGTATGTCACGTCACAGGCATAGGCCTCCTGGCGCTGTTCCGGCGAAAGCCCATGGACAATGACGCCGACCCTCATTCCCAGAAAATTGAAGATTCTTCCGATATCCTCTCCCTGGAATTTTGCCAGGTAGTCGTTCACGGTTACAATGTGCACGCCTTTTCCCGTCAGGGCATTCAGGTATGCCGGCATGGTTGCGGTAAGGGTCTTACCTTCACCGGTCTTCATCTCTGCAATGCGGCCCTGGTGCAGGACAATGCCGCCCATCATCTGTACCCGGAACTGACGCTTTCCCATGACACGGTCGGTTGCTTCCCGGACCACGGAGAACGCCTCCGGCAGCAGATCATCCAGCGTTTCCCCCTGGGCAAGGCGGGCCTTGAACTCCTCTGTTTTGGCACGAAGTTCCTGATCGCTCAGCGCCTTATGCTGTGCTTCAAAAGAATCGATTTTATCTACTATTTTTGATAAGCGCTTGATCTCACCTGCAGTAGGATCAAACAGCCTGCTAAAAAATCCCATAATGCCTCCATAGATACAATATACCTGCGCATTGTATCATTGTAACGCATATTTCGCAACTGTTCTTTGCTGACCCTCCTCAATATCGAAAAAACAGCATGGCGTAACCATGCTGTCTGAAGCTGATCTTATTTATCAAAGTTAACGACTTTGGAGAAATCCTCTGCCTTTAGGGATGCGCCGCCGATGAGGCCGCCATCGATTTCCGGCTGAGCCATCAGTCCCTTGCAGTTCTTAGGATTCATGGATCCGCCGTACTGGATGCGGACCTTGTCTGCCACATCGCCATAGGTGGAGCGGATTGCTTCACGGATTACGCCGATCGTCTCATTGGCCTGCTCATCCGTAGCGGTGAGGCCGGTCCCGATTGCCCAGACCGGTTCATAAGCAATAACCACATTCTCGATCTGCTCGGGAGTCAGGCCTGCCAGAGCAATCAGCGTCTGATAGCTGACCAGGGCATTGGTATATCCCGCTTCGCGCTGCTCGCGCTTCTCACCGACGCAGATGATCGGGGTAAGGCCTGCCTTCACGGCAGCCAGCGTCCGCTGGTTGACGGTTGCATCCGTCTCACCGAAATACTGACGGCGCTCGCTGTGACCGATGATCACATACTCCACGCCGCATTCCTTCAGCATGTCAGCGCTCAGCTCGCCGGTATAGGCACCGGAGGCTGCCCAATGGACATTTTCAGCACCGAGCTTGATGTTGGTGCCTTCAATCGCTTTGGATACTACTGCAAAATCCACGGCCGGAGTGCAGACGACTACATCGCATACCGCCTCTTTGACCAGCGGAATCAGGGCTTCCACCAGGGCTTTTGCTTCAGAAGGCGTCTTGTTCATTTTCCAGTTTCCGGCAATAATCGGTTTACGCATAATTCTTCCTCCTGTCAGGATACCCGGCTGCAGCTGCAGCCGGGTAAAATCTTATTTCTCGTCGAGGCAGGCAACGCCGGGCAGCGTTTTGCCTTCCAGATATTCAAGGGATGCGCCGCCGCCGGTGGAAATGTGGGTCATCTTGTCGCCCAGGCCCATCTGCTCAACAGCTGCTGCAGAGTCGCCGCCGCCAATGATGGTGACTGCTTCGCTCTCTGCCATAGCCCGTGCCACAGCCAGGGTGCCTTCTGCCAGTGTCGGATTCTCGAACACGCCCATCGGTCCGTTCCAGACGACGGTCTTGGCATTCTTCACGGCCTCTGCGAACAGTGCGCAGGTCTTGGGGCCGATATCGCAGCCTTCCATATCCGCAGGAATGGCATCCGCATCTACCACAACCGTATCCACGGGAGCATCAATGGGATCCGGGAATGCCTTTACACAGACGGTGTCCACCGGCAGAAGCAGCTTGACGCCCTTCTTCTCGGCTTTCGCCATCATGTCGCGGCAATAGTCGATCTTGGACTCATCCAGCAGGCTGTTGCCGATGCCGTAGCCCTTTGCCTTCAGGAACGTAAAGGCCATGCCGCCGCCGATGATCAGCGTGTCGACCTTTTCCAGCATGTTGTCGATAACATTCAGCTTGTCCACAATCTTCGCGCCGCCCAGAACTGCAACGAAGGGACGGTCTGCATTCTCGAGAGCCTTGCCCATGATGCTGAGCTCTTTGCCGATCAGATAGCCGGCAACGCAGGGAGAAAGGAACTTGGTCACACCCTCGGTGGAGCAGTGTGCACGATGGCAGGAACCGAAAGCGTCATCCACATAGCAGTCAGCAAGGGAAGCAAGCTCGCGGGAGAAGTCTTCGATATTCTTGGTCTCTTCCTTGCGGAAGCGGGTGTTCTGGAGCAGTACCACATCGCCGTCCTGCATGGCTGCGACAGCGGCCTTGGCCTTCTCGCCAACCACATTGTCATCGTCAGCAAAAACAACGGTCTTTCCCAGATACTCAGAAAGGCGCTCTGCCACCGGTGCCAGGGAGAACTTTGCCTCCGGGCCATTCTTCGGCTTGCCAAGGTGGCTGCAGAGAATGACCTTGCCGCCATCGGCAATCAGCTTCTTGATGGTGGGAAGTGCTGCAACAATACGCTTGTCATTGGTGATCTTTCCATCCTTCATGGGGACGTTGAAGTCACAGCGTACTAATACTCTCTTACCAGATACATTGATATCGTCTATTGTTTTCTTAGCCATAATCAGTGCCTCCATTTTAATGCACGCTTATCGCGCGGATTGACATGAAATTATCAAACGACATGTATTTTATCACCTTTTCTGCTGCTTGTCAAAGACTTTCCCAACACAGGTCTGTCCCGAAACCCTTTATTTTTGGCAAAAAAGAAGCAGACCCCAGCATGTGGGATCTGCCTTGGAGACTTACTCTTTATCTGCAGCTTCTTCCATATTGATGATCTGCTTGCCATCATAATAGCCGCAGTGCTTGCAGACGCGATGCGCAAGCATCATCTGCTGGCAACGTGGACACTTTACGATTGTCGGTGCAGTTGCTTTCCAATGTGCACGACGCTTACGGCCACGGGCCTTCGAAATTTTACCTTTCGGTACTGCCATGTTTACACCTCCTCATCCTCGTTCAGCATAGATGCTAATGCCGAAAAAGGATTTCTACTCCCGATCTCCTTCTGGCATGAACACGTAGATTGATTGAGATCTGTTCCACAAACCGGACACAGCCCCTTGCATTCCTCTTTGCAGAGGATCCTGGTAGGGAGCTCCTGAAGCAGTGATACACGCACCACATCATTCAATTTGATAATATGTCCCTTGTAATGGTATTCCTCATCCGCAATGGACCATTCCCGGTCCTCGCGATCGCGGAGGAATGCTTCCTCGATTTCTCCCCGTACGGAAATATCCGCCGGCTGGAGGCATCTGGCACAGGGCGCCTGTATGACGGTGGCCGCCTCTGCATTTACCACCACCGTGTCATCGGTAATCATATAAGTACCATTCACACGGACAGGCTTTACATAGGCAACTTCGTCACCGTTCCAATGATCGGAACCCCAGATTTCGACAAGCTCAAAAGCTACTTCAATGCCTTTTTTCTGGATTCCAGGTGTGATATCTAGCTCCATTTTCCTTCCTCAAGACAGACCGCTCGTCATTATACGCGGACAGTTTCTCCTTGTCAAGTGTTCATCTGCATCTATTTGATTAACAATTGTTAACAATCACAGACGGCTGACGATGGCCAGGGTGTCACGGGCGATGGGCAGCTCCTCATTGGTGGACAGACGCAGCACCTTGATGGTGGAATCGTCCGTGCTGATAACGCCCGCATTGCCGCGCACGTTCTTGGCAGGATCAATCTTCACGCCCATAAATGCCAGTCCGCCGATGACGTCTGCACAGGCCTGGGTATCATTCTCGCCGATGCCTGCAGTGAAGACGATGGCATCTGCTCCGCCCACTGCCACATTGTATGCGCCGATGTACTTCTGTACGCGATAGGTCCAGATGTCCACCGCTGCCTTGGCAAGTTCATCGCCCTTTGCAGCTGCAGCCTTCACGTCACGCATATCGCTGGATACGGAAAGGCCGGCAAAACCGGACTGCTTGTTCAGCATATTCAGCATCTGATGGATATCCATGCCGGTGTTGTCCATGATGTACTCCAGGACGGCAGGATCCAAATCGCCGGAACGGCTGCCCATCAGCAGGCCCTCAAGCGGCGTCAGGCCCATGGAGGTATCCACTACCTTGCCGTTGACCACTGCGCTCAGGGAAGAGCCGTTGCCGAGATGGCAGATAATGAGCTTGCAGTCGTCCGCAGCCTTGCCGATGTACTTCGGTGCCTCACCGGCAATGAAGCGGTGGCTGGTACCATGGAAGCCATAGCGGCGGACCTTGAGATCCTTATAATACTTGTAGGGCACGCCATACAGGAAGGCCTTCTTGGGCATTGTCTGATGGAACGCCGTATCGAATACCGCCACATTGGGCTTGGTGGGCATTACGCTCTGGCAGGCCTTGATGCCGGCAATGTTTGCACGCTGATGCAGGGGGCCCAGGGGGATAAGTGCCTCAATTTCCTTGAGGGACTCTTCCGTAACAAGGGCAGACTCCTTGAAGGTCTCGCCGCCGTGGAGCACGCGGTGGCCGCAGGCGCCGATCTCGTCCAGAGATGCGATGGCACCGTTCTCCTTGTCGGTCAGGGCTTCGAGCACGGCTGCGATGGCTTCCGTATGGTCAGCCATATTGCGGGTGAATTCGATTTCCTTGTCGGTGCCCAGGACATTGTGCTTGAAATGGGTTCCTTCGATGCCGATGCGTTCTACCAGGCCCTTTGCCTTGACGGACTCGTCGTCCATATCGATCAGCTGATATTTCAGGGAGGAGGATCCCGCATTGATAACCAGAATCTTCATTCTACTTTTTCTCCTTTCGGTTTAGCCCTGGGCCTTCACCGCTGCGATGGCAACGACATCCACGATGTCTTCCACAGAGCAGCCGCGGGACAGGTCATTGACCGGCTTTGCCAGACCCTGGATAACCGGGCCTACCGCCTTGGCGCCGCCCAGACGCTGAACCAGCTTGTAGCCGATATTGCCCGCCTGCAGGTCCGGGAATACCATGACGTTGGCCTTGCCGGCAACGGGGCTGCCCGGGCACTTCAGCTCGCCGACAGAAGCAACCAGAGCTGCATCCGCCTGCATCTCGCCGTCAACATTGAGTTCCGGAGCCTGCTCATGTACCAGGCGAACCGCTTCGGATACCTTGTCAACCAGCTCGTGCTTGGCAGAACCCTTGGTGGAGAAGGAAAGCATTGCCACGCGCGGATCCATATTGAGGAGGGACTTCGCCGTCTGTGCGGATGCAATCGCGATATCTGCAAGCTGGGCTGCCGTCGGGTTGATGTTCACTGCGCAGTCGCCAAAGACCAGAACGCCGTCATCGCCATACTTGGAGTCTGCAACTTCCATCAGGAAGCAGGAAGATACCGTGGAGATGCCGGGGGCACCCTTGATGATCTGCAGTGCGGGACGCAGCACGTCGCCGGTGGTATTGATGGCGCCTGCCACCATGGCATCCGCATCATCCATCTTGAGCATCATCGTGCCATAGAACAGCGTATTGCTGAGGCAGAGTTCCCGGGCCTTTTCAAGCGTCATGCCCTTCTTCTCACGAATGTGGAAGAGCTGCTCTGCATAAGCTTCGGTTTTGTCGCTGGTTGCCGGATCCGCGATCTCAACGCCCTTCAGGTCCACACCCAGTTCCTTGGCCTTTGCTTCAATCTCTGCAGCAGCACCGACCAGCGTCACCTTTGCCAGGCCCAGCTCGGTAATCTTTGCCGCTGCCTGAACCGTACGGGGCTCCGTGCCCTCTGCCAATACAACTTTCTTCACATCCGCAGCAGCTTTGGCGCGGATTTTGTCAATAACAGACATAAGAAAATCCTCCTCAAAAAGATATATTGTGTTTAAAGGACATACTCGCCGCCATTATAAACGATTTTACCCTGTTTGAAAAGTCATTTTTTCTGTCCGCTCCGCTCCCTGCCCCCGGATTTTCCCGTTTCCGCCCCGATCTTCCGGTTTCTTCAGCTTCTTTTTCGCTCCGGATCCCTTCCGGCATTCTGCGGCTGTCCTCCCACCATGATATTCGGATACCTTCTTGCCTTCACCGGCGTATCCGTCCACAGTTCATCCTGCTGCACCCCGACTGCCGCCTCATAAGCCATCCACAGTGCACGGTTCCGGGTATGCTGCCGCTGCACATGCAGCGATTCCGCCGGCCTTGCATGCTCTTTTGCCAGCTTACGCATGCGGGCAAGGACATCCTGCCTTTCCCCGGCAAGGTTTTTTCTTTCTTCCGGATCACTGTCCACATCAAACAGGAGCTCGCATTCCGGGTCATCCTCGAAGCAGATGTACTTATAATTTCCATCTCGAAGCATGAAGCAGTAGCTGTCCGCCGGTGTCTGCATGCTGGCCCGCTCCATGAACTCCCCGTAAACGGCATGTTCGGGAACCGCTTTTCCTGCAAATGCCGCCGCAAGGCTCACACCGTCCACGTCCATCATCGGAGATGCACCGGTATGCTCCAGCAAAGTGGGCCTGATATCCATGATGCTGACCGGCGTCCTGCACACTTTTCCCTGGGGAATGCCGTCCCCTGCCATAATCAGCGGTATCTTTGCGGACTTCTCATAGAAGGTGGACTTGGCAAACATGCTCCGGTCCCCGCACTGGTCCCCGTGATCCGAAGTATAGAGGAAAAGACGGCTGCTTCCCTTCCGGTCGCAGTAAGCATCAAAGGCTTCCCGGACCCTTGCCATTTTCCCGTCCGCCGCCTCGATCATGGCGCAGTATGCCGCCTGCGCTCCCAGCGCGGTCTCCTCGCTGACCTGCTGATGGTGCCGCTCCCAGACCGGTGTCGGGCATGGATCCCGGAACGAGGCAGGCAGTACCGCTCTTTCCCGGTACTTTTTATACAGCGCTTCCGGCCCCACATACGGGAAGTGTGGGGCATACAGTCCGACCATGATGAACTGCGGCTTCTCATGGTTTTCCGAGAGGTATTTTACGGCCGCATCCACCACATAATCATCGTAGTATTCCATCGGGGACTCCCCTCCCCCGACCACCGTTGTACAGAAAGCCTCTCCGAAGGTGCGTTCCAATACCCCGCGGCTCTCCTTCAGCTTCTCCCTCGGTGCGTTCCAAGTAATCGTTGTCAGGTCCCCCGCAATCCGCTTTGTAAACGTAAATTTCCTCGATTTTGAGGTTCAGTCTATTTTTTGCGAATTATAAAAAATCATGATTGCTGCGTCTCTCGTTCAGCGATGAGCTCTTTCTTCGTTCGCCGTGTCCGTTGTATTTTGTCTTTGGATCCCGCTGGGCGTCCACGTCTTTTCTTCTCGGACGGAGCTACATTCACGACAGACATCGAAGCTTCTCTGGCCAATGTACTGTTATTCTTCCTGCCGCGTGGACGCCCCGGGCCGCGTTTTACCGGCTGTTCTGCAGTTCCTTTCAGTGCCGCCTCTTTTTCTCTTTCAATCGTTTTCCTGTTCCTGCTTCCTTTGGGACGGCCGGGCTTACGGAGTTTTGCCATTGCATCTTTTGCTTTGGAGGCCGCTTCATTTTCCGAAAGCGGATTCTTTCCAGAATGCTTTTTACGCCGGCGTTCATTTTTTGCCCGGATTGCTTCCGGAAGATCGTGGTATTGAGAAACCCCGATTCCTTGATTTCTTTCCCGTTCTGTTACATCCCCGACGATCACATCCAGATCTTCTTTCGTGCAGCTGTAGTATTCCAGAAGATTCTCGATTTTTTTGCTTTCTTTATTTATCAGCGTGTAAATGCCATTGGTCATCTGAACGAGAAACAGCTTTGCGTCCAGCTCTTCAATAACTCCGGGCAGGTCGGCCCCGACTTTTTTGCAGGCATTCATCAGACTGCATCGCAGAATTGCCGCAATGAAAACAGCAAGTTCCCTGCTTTCTATTCCCTGGGTTGCATGGGAACAGAATACATTGCTTCCCAGCATACTTTTGCTAACCATGAATTGCTTTTCAGATGCATCCCTCAGGTGATATATCCTGTTTGCATCCGCGGCATCCATTTCCTTAGAACTGGCAATGCTGTCAAACCCCTTCCGGAATATTTTTTCCGTGGCTTCCTTTGAAGATACTACAAGATACTCAGGCTTGCTTCCCTGCTGCGGATCGCCGGAGGGAACTTCAACGGTTTTCAAATAATCTTCCATCTGAGGGGAGATTTCAGGACATTTCCCTTTTTCAGCAGCTTCCAGGGCTTTTTTTCGGGCCTGATAGATTTTGTTGAAGAGCGTTACCTTCCTCTCTGAACCATTTTTCCCATCGAAATACAGACTGATGTATGCTTTGTTTTCATAATGTTCAAACAGCTTCCACGGCCCCTCTGTGATTCCGAAAAGAGCGTCTTCCCCGATGAGGTAATTAATGTTCCAGTAAATCTTCCGGCCATATGCGCTGACCATATTGACATGGGCATACGTATCTGACTTCAGTTTAAGCACATACTCGTATTTACCCTCAATGGCGTCAAGTACATCATGGGAAACAAAACCCCGGTCCAGGATGAACCCTTTCACTTTCATGCCGTTAGCATCAAGATATGCCCTCATTTCTTCTATTGCTGTAACATCAACGGTGCCGCCTTCATTCAGAAAATATGCTACCGGCATTCCATCCTGCGCATTAACTGCCCAGATATAGCTGACAATCGTTACGTTCTTCCCGCTCTTTGCTTTTCCTTCCTGCGCAAGCGGTGAGTTGATTTCACAATTGCTGTTGCTTCCGTCAATCGTCAGCCAGACATCTGTCATGTCTCTTTCTTTGCATGCGCTTAGCCACGCCTGTCGAAACCTGTCAATATCTTCTTTTTTAATCTTTTCATTGAACAGACAGGAAAGAAAGTCATCGTCAAATCGATCCTTTGAAAAAAGAACGCTTTGCGCCATGGCAGGCTTAAACAGATAGGCTGCATTCTGACGCTCTTTTATGGAATACACAGCAAAATCCATCAACGCATTGCCATGAAGCGGGCCAAATACCTCGTGGAGTATAGGGTAAAGCCCATTCTGATGGCTGAGCAGAAGGACTAGAAGATGCATACCCAATGCAAGAAAATGAGGTGACAGCCTGCTGTTTCCATAATACTTTTCCCATATATCAGGAAAGTATAGACGAAAACTGTCATTGGCATAGAAAGTCCCATCTACTTTGTTCGCATAAACACCAATATACACCTTGACTTTCCTGCCACCGCCCGCATCCTTGAATACATATACCCGGTTTCCATCCGGTCTTGCTCCTTCAGGAAGGGGTATCTCTTTTAAATTAAAATAGTTCAAAATATTCCTCCAAAAATTGCATAATTGGAATATCTCAATGATATCACAACGTCTACAATTTATCAAGAGGTTTTTGAAATATTTTTAGAATGATAAAAGCTTTATTTTTCAACGGTTTCTGGTGCTTTCAAGGATAAATATTCTTGCATTTATTATTTTGAGATGTCTCAGAATTATAGAAATTTACGTTTATAACGGCCTGAAGATGATGGCCTGCATGATGGGTCTTTTTGCAACCACCCAGATGCTGAAGCGCATCAAAAACGGTGCTGCGGGCAAAACCGGAAAGACGGCTACGGAACTCAAAAAAGCCAGTGCCAATGACCGGTATACCTTCAGCGATTTCAAGCGCTGCTTCAGCACTATGGGAATCGGCTCTCTCCTCGGTGCACTCGTGGGTGCAGTGCCCGGCACCGGCGGCGGCATTGCCAGCTATCTGACTTACAATATCGCCAAAAACAATGCAAAAGCGGATGAACACTTCGGAAAGGGAGAAGTGAAGGGCATCGCTGCTCCGGAATCTGCCAATAACGGTGCCACGGCTGCTTCCATGATTCCCATGCTGACCCTGGGCATCCCGGGCTCTGCCGTGGCCGCCACGCTGATGGGCGCCTTCCAGATGCACGGTCTGGCTTCCGGACCCAAGCTCTTTGAGGAGCACACCGTCGCCGTTTATGTTATCCTTTTCGGCTGTGTCCTCGCACAGCTTATGATGCTTCTGCAGGGCAAATTACTCATGAAGCTCTTCGTGAAAATCACCCACGTCCCCTATCGCCTGCTTACCAGCTGTCTTCTGGTCATCTGTACCGCCGGAGCCTATGCCATCGCCAACCGTTCCTTCGATGTGAAGGTGATGCTCATCGCCGGCATGATCGGCTATCTCCTCCAGTTCCTGAGTCTTCCTGCCACCCCGATGGTCCTGGGTCTGATTCTTGGCCCTACGGCCGAATTCTACCTGCGCAACTCCCTGAGCATCGGCAACGGGAACTGGCTGATTTTCTTCCAGCGTCCGATCTGCGTCGTCTTCATGCTCCTGCTGGTGCTGCTCCTGTTCATGCTCAGCAAGGGAAACAAAAAGGAAAAGGAAGAAGAAAGAAAAGCCAGGGCGGCCCGCTGACCGGAAACCTTCTTTCCGAAGGATCTTCCCGGATCCTTTCCCGCGCCCTCCGTCCGGAGAAACCCCTCAGATGGTTTCCACGGATTTTTTTATATTTCTTTTGAGGTACGGACGCAGAACAGTCCGCATCCGGTGCGTTCCCCCATGTTTTCCGTTCCGGCAGATTCCCCTTTGCAGGGAAAGAAAGATTTGCTATTCCCGCCTCCATGAAATACAATATTCCAAAGACAGCAGCCGGTGCCGGAAGCTTCCCGTCCTCCTTCTCTTTCCCGGCACATACGGGAGCCTTCGGGAAAAAGGCTGTTCCAAATACTGCATCCCTCTGCACGGCAGAATCCCGCTTTCCTGCCGTTTTCCATTTCCCCGCTGGCGGGCTTTGAAAGGAAGGTTTCCGGCAATGTGCATCTGTGCGGTCATCTGCGAATATGATCCTTTTCATCTCGGACATGCCTATCATCTGCAGGCAGCCCGCGAGGCTTCAGCAGCCGACTATGTGCTCTGCCTGATGAGCGGTCCGGTTACCCAGCGCGGCTCTTTTGCCCGCTATGAGATGCACCTGCGGGCAGAGAGTGCCCTGCGCCACGGGGCAGATCTGGTGCTTCGTCTTCCCGTCCGCTATTCCAATGCCAATGCCGAAGGCTTTGCCTCCGGCGGCATCCGCATTCTCTCCGCCCTCCATTGCGTCACCGACCTCTCCTTCGGGTGTGAATCCGCTTTCCTGCCCTACCTTCTTCCCGCTTCCGCCGCGCTGCGGCAGCCCTCCGCGTCCTTTCAGAACAGCCTGCACCGCCATCTGGATGCCGGCCTCTCCTATCCCCGTGCAATGGCCCTCGCCCTGCAGGAAGAAACCGGCATTGCAAATCTCTCTGAAATCCTGCATCATCCCAATGCCATCCTCGCCCTCGAATACATGAAGGCCCTCCCGGACAGCATCACCGCCAGGCCGCTGGCGCGCAGGGGGGAGGAGTATCACTCACTGGATCTGAAAACCTTTGCCAGTGCCTCCGCGATCCGGCATGCTCTCCAGGAAGGGGATTTCCAGGCAGCAGGCTTCGCCGCGGAACCGGAAGCCATTCTTCACGCAGAAGCCGAAGGAGCTGTTCACGAACCGGAAGCCCTCAGCGCCGCCCTGCTCTACCGCCTGCGCATCTCTTCCCCCCAGGAGCTGGCCACCATGGAAGGGATGGGCGAAGGGCTGGAAAATGCTTTCTGGAAAGCCGCACGGATGACCGGCACCCGTGCCGGCCTTCTTGCAGCCGTCAAAAGCCGGCGGTATCCCCTCTCCCGGCTCTCCCGCATCGCCACCAATATCCTGCTGGGCCTCACCCACGAGGCATGCGAGGCCATGGTCCTTCCCTCCGCCCTGCATGTGCTGGGCTTCCGCCGGGATGCGGCGCCGCTTCTCCGGGAACTGAAACAGAACAGCACCATTCCGCTCCTCTCCCGGCCCGCCCTGCTTCCGCAGGAGGATCCGATGACCGCCCTCGACCTTCTTGCAGATGATCTCTGGTATCTCGGTTGTAAAAATCCTGCTCTCCGGGACAGCCGTGCCCGCTTCACTTCGCCGGTGGTTCTGGTCTGATATCCGGATTTTCCCCTCTTTCCCGTCCTGTTTCCGTTTTCAGGGTGACTGCACTGTCAGGAGGTTGCCATGTCTGCTCTGTGCTATCTGCTGGGTTTCCTGCTTTCTGCTTTCCTCTGCCTGAGTTTTCCCGGGTTTTCTCCCGGATGCTGCAGGCTCCTTTCCTCTGCATATGCATTCTTCTCCGGCAGCCTGCCCCGGGGTTCCCGAATTTTCTTCGTCCTCCTCCTTCTGCTCTGCCTGCTGTCCGGCTTCTTTCCGGTCCTGATCGTCTTCCTGTCCATCCCCCTCTATGCTGCCTTTGGGGAAATTCCCCGGGTGCAGGACATCAAGGCGGAACTGGATTCCGGAAATGTGGAGGAATCTGCCTATAACCGGGAAGTCATTGCTTCCTGTGCAGCCCTGGCAGAGCCCTTTTCCCGCCATGCCGTTCTCCCCCTCTGCCTGATGGCCCTCGGCATCCTCCTCCGCATCGGCGCTGCCCCTGCGGTCCTGTACTGGGCTGCCCAGGTTCTCCTGGCAGACTCTCCCCGTTTCCGTCCATGGGCAGAAAGGCTCGGCAGCTTTTCGGATGCACTGCTTTCCTTCCTGATGTCCATCTCCTGCGGTCTGGTGGGGCGCAATCCCCTCCGTGTACAGGGAAAAAACCTCCGGGAACGGCTGCTTTCCATCCTTTCCCTTACGGACATAAAAGAAGCCGGAGGCCATATTCCGGTCTCCGGCGATATTGTCCAGGGATTGCTGCTCTGCTGTTTTTCTTCCGGGGTACTGGCACTCCTGCTGGCGTTTGTACTCCTGCTTGCCGGGTAATCCCGTCACAGGCCCAGGTCAATCGCCTTCTGCAGTACCTTTCTGGCGAGGGGCGCCGCCACTCTGCCGCCGCCGCCTCCCTTTTCCACAATGATGCTGATGGCATACGGCGCATTTTCATTGGTCAGGTATCCCACGAACCAAGCATGGGAACTGACGCCGTTTTCATCACTGATTTCCGCGGTGCCGGTTTTTCCCGCAACCACGTAGCCGTTGCCCAGGGCGGCACGGGTGCCGGTGCCTTCCCGGACCGTCTTTACCATGACCTTTTCAATCTGCTCCGCTACTCCTTCCTTCAGGACCCTGCGGTCTCCCGCAGCCGACGGCAGCAGCCGTTCATTGCCCATGGGGGTCACAATGCGGGCAAGGAGGCGCGGCTCCCGGAAGATCCCGTGATTGGCCAGCGTACAGGCGATCAGCGCCATATGCATCGGGGTGGTCAGCACCCGTCCCTGTCCGATGGCGGACCAGGCCAGATCCTCATCGCTCAGATTGTCAATGGGGTAGGAGGAATTGTAGAGCACGATGTCATTAAAGATGAAGTTGGTATTGAAAAGAAGCTTTTCCGCGGTATTTCCAAGCATCTGATATCCCAGCTGCTGCGAAATAGCAGCAAAAGCCGTATTGCACGAATTGGCAAACGCATCACTGAGCGTCTGCATGCCGTGCGCCGTGTTTTCCGTCACCGAGTAGGTCCCTACAGGATAATAGCCGGTACAGTCAAACACAAAGTCCGGCAGGTCCGGCAGATTCTCTATTGCCGAGGCCAGCGTCACGATCTTGAAAGTGGATCCGGGCGGGTAAAGCCCCTGCGTCGCACGGTTCATCAGTGCGCCGGCCTCCTCGTCCTCCAGGGCCTCGGAAAGGTTCATGGGATCAAACTGCGGAAAGGAAACCATGGCAAGTACTTCCCCGGTCCGGTAGTTGATCACCGTCACCGCTCCCCTTTTATCCCCGGGGAACTGCTCGGAAATATACCGGCACAGGCGGGAGGAAATCGTCAGCTGCACATCGTCTCCCCGCTGTTTTTCTCCGGACAGGGCATCTGTCAGCTTCTGTACCAGTCCCGCCTTGAAGCCCAGCAGATACTGTGCATAGAAAGTGTCCGCTCCTGTGGAAACCTTGCTTTCATTGTCTCCCAGCGTCTGGGAAACCGCCCTGCGTACCGCTTCATTGCTGTTGTACTTCCGTTCGTTGGTCTCTTCATCCGTGTAGGCCAGCACCACGCCTTCCCGGTCCGTTACCGTCCCCATGATCACCTTTTCCTTCTGTGCCTTGATCCGGGGATTGTATGCGCTGGTCATCCATCTTCCTTCATAAAAGTAAACCGAATAACAGAGGTAGAACACCACTGACAGCAGCAGCACCAGCATGCATCCGGTCAGAAACCGGATTCTTCGCTTGATAACTTTAATACTTTCGCCTCCCCACCGTCTTAAGCAGCACGTCTTCCCGGATATCCTCCCGCATTCTGGCATACGCCCCATGCAGAATGCCTGTCATGGTCAGGCAGGAAATCAGGGAAGAGCCTCCGTAACTGAGAAAGGGCATGGTCACGCCGGTCAGCGGGATCAGCTTGATGACGCCGGCGGTGATCATGAAGGTCTGGACCGCCAGCAGGAACACGGTGCCGCATCCCAGAAGCATGACCACGGAATGCCTGGAATGCATGGACACGTCAATGCCCCGCACAAAAAGCACCAGATATACGACAATCAGCAGCACGGCAAAGATCTGTCCGAACTGCTCACAGATCACGGCATAGATAAAATCATTGTAATATGCCGGAATCTTTCCCGGCGTACCCTGACCGAGGCCCATGCCGAAGAGTCCGCCGGATCCGATAGCAAAGAGCCCCTGCACAATCTGATAGCCGTAACCCGTGGGATCGCTCCACGGGTTTTTCCACATTGCCACCCGGACCTTGACATGGGCAAACATCCGGTAGCCAAGAATTGCCGCTGCCACGCCGCCTCCGAGCCCTGCTGCCGTCAGAAGTACGTTGCCGCATGCGATGTAGAAAACCGCCACCGTAGTCAGGTAATAGATCAGTGCCGTCCCCAGGTCCCGCTGCAGCATGAGAAGCACCAGGCACAGGGCTGCAAATACCAGGGCAGGAAGCATCTGGAAGAAAGTACGGTGGGAGGAAAAATAATATGCCAAAGAAAAAATGACCGCAATTTTGGCAAGTTCGCTGGGTTGGAAGGAGCCGATAAGCGGCAGGGAAATCCAGTTTTTGGCCCCGTAATTCCATTCACCAAAAAGCAGCGGCAGAAGCAGTGCACCAATACCAAGTACCATCAGCAGCATGGTAAGCCCGCGGATCTTCTTGACCCTTGAAACCACCATGGCCATGCAGACCATGAGCAGCAGGCCGATCATGTAGAACATCACCTGGCGGAACCCCCGCGACGGGGATACCGTGCTGAGCGTCACAATGCCCACGGCACAGAGGAAATTGGTAAGCGCCATGATCAGCGGGTCCAGCGGCAGGAACCGGGGAAGCACCAGGGAGGTCACGATTCCCACCGGGACAATGACTGCTGCCAGAATCAGCGCCTGGGCTCCGAAGTCCTGGGCAGTATAAACCCCTGCCAGGCTCATTCCCAGCACCTCAAACACAGCCGTCACCAATGCGATAAGCACCACATGAAAGTCGGTTTTCCGAAGAATGGCACGGTTTCTGTCTCTCTGCTCATCCTTCTTTCCCGTCATCAGTATGGCCCTTCCCGCCTTACCGGTCATGTCTTCCTTTCCGGAACGCTTTGGTGCTGTCTGCTTTTTTCTGCTGACCGGCAAGCCTTTTGCTTTTTCCATCTGCCTCGCCTTTCTGCCCTGCGCGCAAGCCTCGCTTTTTCCCGCGGGGTTTCTTCTTTTTCTCTGCTTTTCCGGGATTTCCAATTCCCGCGCCTTTGCCCTGATGGACCAGGATGCGCCGTGCATGTGTCACGTACGGGTCATCTCCGATCTTCCGGTCGGCATCCCCGGTTTCAAAGCATTCAAAAATCAGCTTGAGATCCCGTATCACCAGAATGGCCCCGTCCGAAAGGACTGCTTCATCTCCCGGCTCCACGGCAACGCCATCCACTTCAAATCCATCCCGGTGCAGGGGCACCATATGCAGTGCCCCGTCATCCATCCAGAGAAAAGCAGCCCGCAGATGGACCTTTCTCGACGGAATCACAATGTCGCACCCCAGGGCGGATCCGACGGTTCCCTCATAGGGAACAAGGAATTCCTGTCCCGCTTCAATTCTTCCCCGGGAAGCGGAAAGCACCCTGAGCTTTCCCGCTGCTCCCATTTCCGGTATATCCCGTTTCAGCCGGCTCCAGGTTCCATGGTCGGAAAAAACCTTCCGGATGCTCCAGATCACCACCAGCAGGATCACTGCAGCTGAAAAATAACCAAATCCAAGAGACAACACCTGATACCAGACTTCCTGCACTGTATTGCCTCCTTCTTCACATGATTGTCCATGATTATAGCATATTTCCGTCTGCTGACAAGCGCAGCTGCCGTTTTCCTCCGGACGGGAAGGCCACCATTCTGCTGTTTTTGGCCTTTTCTTGCCAAAAAGATTATCCCTGTGTATAATATAGGACTGAACCTATTGGGACAGAGCTGTTTTTCTGTACCCTGTTCCCCCCTGAATTTCATTTTTTGAAATCTGTGCAGTTCTGCGTTTCTGCAGTCAACCGCACATGCAGCTTTTTCAGAGCGATTATCCGGTACAATTATCTGGAGGTTAATGATGTCAGACGAACGAATGCTGATTGTTGGTGGTCAGCGACTCGAGGGAGTAGTTCATGTCAGCGGCGGAAAAAACACGGCCGTTGCCATTATCCCTGCCACCATTCTCAGCCAGACGCCCTGCGTAATCGAAAACCTGCCGGATATTGAAGATGTGCATGTATCGATTGAAACCCTGCGCTATCTGGGGGCCATGGTGGAATGGAATCCGCAGGAAGGGATCATGATTGTGGATTCCTCCACGATCAACCGCACGGATGTGCCCCTGGAGCTCTGCCGCCGCATGCGGGCTTCTTCCTATTATATAGGTGCCCTGTTGGCCCGGTTCGGTTCCGCCCAGGTGCCTCTGCCCGGAGGCTGCGATATCGGACGCCGTCCCATCGACCAGCACATCAAGGGAATGCGGGCTCTCGGCGCCGAAGTGGAAACCTGCCACGGGACGGTCAACGCCAGGGCAAATTGCCTGACGGGCAATGATGTTTTCATGGATATGGTTACCGTCGGCGGTACGGTCAATGTCATGCTGGCCGCCACCCACGCGGAAGGTCTGACCACCATTTACAATGCTGCAAAAGAGCCGCACATCGTTGACCTGGCAAACTTCCTTGGTTCCATCGGGTGCAGGGTCAAAGGTGCCGGAACGGATGTTATCCGTATCCGCGGCAACCCAAATCTGGCCGCCCGCCGTCCCTATGCCGTCATTCCGGATCAGATTGAGACCGGGACGCTGATGATCGCCGCAGCGGCCACCCACGGCGATGTGACCATTACCGGCTGCATACCCACGCATATGGAAGCGCTGACCGCTAAGCTGCTCGAAATGGGTGCCCGTGTGGAAGACAAGGACGATGCCATCCGGGTGCGCTCCATTGGCGCACATCGGGCAGTTTCCTTCAAAACCCAGGTCTATCCTGGCTTTCCCACCGACCTCCAGCAGCCGATGAGCGCTCTTCTGTGCACGGCTACCGGAACCTCCACTGTTGTGGAAAACATCTTCGAATCCCGTTTCCGTCATCTCGCTGAGATGGAACGGATGGGCGCAAATGTACGCATTTACGAGCAGACTGCTGTCATTGAAGGAATTCCCCAGCTGCATTCTGCCGCCGTGGAAGCCACGGACCTGCGTGCCGGAGCCGCCCTGGTGATTGCCGGCCTGATGGCTCAGGGAACCACCGAAATCTATAATACCCATTTCATTGACAGAGGGTATGAGCATCTGGAAAAAAAGCTGAATTCTCTCGGAGCACAGATCTCGCGAATTTCCGACTAAGCCCATCGCTGCAGAGAGCATTCTGCAAAATCTATTGGAGGAACATTTTTTATGCCGCAAATCAACGAGTACACCAAGGACACTATCAAAGAATCCATCCTGAATAAACTGCTCCGTTACTACGGATGCACTATCGACGAAGCGACGCCCAAGCAGATTTATGCTGTCGTTGCTTCCACGGTCCGCGATCAGATCATGCTCAAGTGGCGTTTTGAAAAGGAAGAGCGCAAAAACACCAAAGCCAAGCGCCTTTACTATCTGTCCATTGAATTTCTGACCGGCCGCTGGCTCCACAACAATCTGCTGAATCTCTGTTCCACCAAAGAGTATGAAGAAGCTTTTGCAGATCTTGGTCTCACGCTGCGTCAGGTTCTCCACGAGGAACCGGAACCTGCACTCGGCAACGGCGGTCTCGGACGTCTTGCTGCCTGTTTCCTTGATTCCCTTGCTACTCTGAATTACCCCGCCATGGGCTGCACCATCCGGTATGAGTATGGCCTGTTCCGTCAGCGCATTGTCGACGGACAGCAGGTAGAAGTGCCGGACGAGTGGCTGACCTACGGCAATGCCTGGGAAATTCCGGCGCATCGCGACGCTGTTACCGTCCGCTTTGGCGGAAAGGTCCATGAGCAGTGGGTAGACGGCAAGAACTATGTATCCATTGAGGATACGGAGGACGTCATCGCCGTTCCCTATGATCTTCCCATTGTAGGCTATGGCAGCAACGTCGTTGACCGTCTCCGCACCTGGAGTGCCGTACTTCCCCAGAACTTCAACCTCGAAAAATTCTCCGCCGGCGATTACGATGCCTCTTCCAAGGACGGCGACTCCATCGCAGCCCAGATTTCCAAGGTTCTCTATCCCGAAGACAACACCTACAACGGCAAGAAGCTGCGCCTCATGCAGGAATACTTCCTGGTCAGCGCCACGCTGCAGTATGCCATCAAGGACTTCAAGCGGGTCAACGGAGACAACATCTATCTGCTGCCGGAAAAGATTGCTTTCCACATCAATGACACCCATCCCGCCATGGTCATCCCCGAGCTCATGCGCATTCTGGTGGATGAAGAGCGCCTTTCCTGGGAGGATGCAGAACGCATCACCGAGCAGACAGTGGCATATACCAACCACACCATCATGGCTGAAGCCCTTGAAAAATGGCCGGAGAGCATGGTCCGCGAAACCCTTCCGCGTATCTACTCCATCATGCAGGAACTGAACCGCCGTCTCTGCGACCATCTTTTCAATTGTTTCCCCGGCCAGTGGGAGAAGATCGGTCACATGGCTATCCTTGCCTATGACCAGGCACACATGGCAAACATGTGCATTGCCTATTCCCATGCCATCAATGGTGTTTCTCAGCTCCATGGCGACATTCTGAAGCGGAGCACCTTTGCAGATTACTATTCCATCATGCCCGAAAAGTTCCTGGCCATCACCAACGGCATCACCCCGCGCCGGTGGCTGATGCTCGCCAACAAGGATCTTTCTTCCCTGCTGGATGAAAGCATCGGCCTCGGCTGGCGCAAGGACCTGATGGAACTGCAGAACCTTATTCCTTTTGCAGATGATGCAGCTTTCATTGAAAAGTTTGCGGCCATCAAGCACAGCAATAAGGAACACTTCTGCCACTGGATTGACCGTCATCAGGGCCTCAAGCTGGATCCGGACACCATGTTCGACGTCCAGGTCAAGCGCCTCCATGAATACAAGCGTCAGCTTCTCAATGCCCTTCACATTCTGGTGCTCTATAATCGTATCTGTGACGATCCCAACTATGAGATGGATCCCCGCACCTTTATCTTCGGTGCGAAGGCGGCTCCTGGCTATCGCCGGGCAAAGGAAATCATCCATTTCATCAATGTCCTCGCTGCGAAAATTGCCTCCGATGATCGCGCCAATAAGAAGCTCCGCATTGCTTTCCTGCAGAACTACAATGTATCTACGGCAGAAGTCCTGATTCCTGCCAGCGAACTCTCCGAGCAACTCTCCACCGCATCCAAGGAAGCTTCCGGTACCGGCAACATGAAGTTCATGATGAACGGCGCTGTGACTGTCGGCACCCTTGACGGCGCCAATGTGGAAATTGCAGATCTGGTTGGTCCTGAAAACTGCTACATCTTCGGCATGAAATCGAAGGAGGTCGAAGCACTCTATGCTTCCGGCACCTACCGTGCCCTTGATATCTATGAGACCAATGCCGAACTGCGCCGTGCCCTCAACATGCTCTTTGACGGATCCCTCACACCGGAAAATCCGAAGATGTTTGAAGGCCTCTATCGTGCCCTTGTCTTCTCCGACAACGGTGGCCTTGCCGATCCCTATCTGGTCCTTCGCGACTTCGGTTCCTATCAGCAGTGCCAGAGCCGCATCACGAACGACTACAAGAATCGTGAACAGTGGACCCGCAAGGAAATCATGAATGTTGCCATGAGCGGCGTCTTCTCCTCCGACCGTACCATTCAGGAATACAACGAAAAAATCTGGCATCTCCGCCCGCTCGAGAAATAATCTTTCAGAATCCATCCGGAAACGGATGGGTTCTTTTTTTCCGTCTCTCCGATTCAAAAAAAATTGGAGGCCTTCAGCAGGCCTCCGAAAGAAAAGGGAGAGTGTTTATATCAAGAAAGGTTATTCCGTACAAGACGGTCTGGGGTGCCATCCCCACAAACCCTTCACTGTCCACCAGGCAAATACGGTTTTTCCGCTTTCTTTAATCTATCTTAAAGGGGCTTTAACATTATCAGGCGCCCCGTAAACCTCTTATTGGTATCCTTATGCAACCTTGACCATCTGCGGAATCATCTTGTTCAGAATCTTCCTCATTTCCTCCGGGGTTATCTTTTCCTGACGCATCATCATAAGCATTCCATAAATAGCGATGCCGGCAATCTGTTCGATCTGCTCTTGCGAGTAGTCCATCTCTTCTACCGTTTCCTGCACCAGCTCCCTGATTGTAGGCAGCAGGTGCGCTGTCACCCGGTCACACATATCACTGTAAAGCGCAGCATTCTGCGGTAAACGCAAATCCTTCATAACAGGAGCAGGCAAATATTTTTCAAGCAGTTCTTCCTTCAGAATCATCTGAATTTTGGTTTCTGTGTTTCCCCTCGATGCAGGCAGGTTTCTGACTGCCTCTTCCAGCCGCATGCAGTTTTTCTCCATGACAGCTTTCACCATGTCATCCTTTGACGGGAAGTAATAATAGAAAAGACCCTTGGCGACATCCGCCTTTTCGACAATTTCCGCTACCGTTGTTTTCACAAAGCCCTGTCTGGCAAATAAGGCTGCAGCGATATCAATCAATTCCATTCTTCTCTCTTCGGGGTCTTTAACAATTCTCATCTCGATGCCTCCTTCTCTGCTCGGCTGTTATTGCTGTGTTTGTTTGCGTGGCTGTATTTTATGCTCCCGCAGTATCCCGCGCAATATGTATCGGTCATTCCATACATTTTCCCGATTCAACTGTCACATTGTCTGCCTGTAACCTCGCAGTCACAATCTCTCCGTGAATACGTCCCGCCAGCTATAAAAAACGGTTCCCGCCGCAGGGAGCACAATGTGCTCCCGGTGGCGGGAACCCGGTATTTCACGCTTTTTCTGTCCTTTTCCCTGAAGATAATGAAGATTATTGGCGCCGGATAACTTTCAATGTTTTCAAATACCGTTTCCGGTCGTCCGGTATTCTGTAGCTTTCAATGCTTTTCTGAATGGCTTTGTTATGGGTCCAGTCATCGAGCTGCTTCTTCTCGATATACGGAAGCACACTTTCATATTGTTTAGCCAATGCCGTAGCAAAATACCAGGCAATCATCATATTGACGTAATATTCTTCGCTTCTGAGTCCGGCGACCATCTCCGGATAGATGGGGTCAAAATCAGCATCCAGGAAATGTTCCATCAGCATCCCTATGCCAAATCTCACGGTAAATGGCTTTTCGGAGCCAATCCATTTTTTGATATGTACCAGAAGTTCATCTCTGTGTTTCCTGAATACCTTGGGAGACATCTGATCACATGTAGCCCAATTATCCACATAGGGCAGAAATTTTTCCAGCTCTTCCATGCATTCATGCAGATCCTTTATCCCTGAGACAATAAAAGCATGCAGCTGATTCTCCTCAAAATACCGATGCGGCAATTCTTTCAGAAATTCCTTATAATTACCGGATTTCAATATCTCTTTTGCCATAGCCCTGAGCTCCGGAGTCCTTACTCCGATCACCGTCCCTGGGGCTATTGCGGGAATTATCTTTATCTGCATATCCCGATACTTCAGATCCTGAAGAGCATACAGTTTCCTTTGCAGATCCGTTTCACTCATTCGCTCTCACATCCTGTTTTTTCCCTGATCCGGCTGTAATCTTCAGAAAACAAATCTCATCACTGCTTCCATCGGAATCAGTGATGAGATTCTTTCTTCGATTCCGTTTTCCGGAACAGCTCTATGCCAGCGGCTGCTTTCCGGGTATTCCAGCCTTCCTGGGATACTTTTTTATCGTTGAATGCTCTTTTTTTATCACCAAAAGGACATGCTGCCATTCTTCCCTTCCGGGAATCGAAGCTTTCAGAATTTCAGGTGCTTCTCCTCCCAGAATTCTGCTTGCTTTTGTTACTGCAGGAATCTCCTCATAGATACCCGGTCCCTTCCACGCCACTGCACATCCCCCTACTTTAACAAAGGGGATCATGAGCTCCATCAGGACCGGTGTTGCAGCAACAGCACGGGAAACCGCCAGATCATACTGTTCCCTGCATGCCGGCTGCCGTGCCGCATCTTCGGCCCTCGAATGCATCACATTCGCTGTAAGGCCCATACGCTTAAGACATGCATCCAGGAAAACGGTACGCTTCTGCTGGGCATCCAGCAATGTCATCTGTATATCCGGGCGCATAATAAGCAGCGGTATTCCCGGAAAACCTCCGCCGGTGCCCACATCGATAACCTTGCTTTTTTCACCGAAAGGAATCATGTTCAAAGCAATAATGCTGTCGATAAAGTGGCGGTCCAGCCACTCGTCCTCTTCCGTCACCGCCGTGATATCCATCTTGCTGTTGAATTCTGCCAGTGTATCACTGTAAATCACAAACCGTTCCAGCTGTTCCGCTGTAATCTGAAATCCGGACGCCTTAGCCTTTTCTAAAAATGCTTCTCTGTTCATCAATCGTAAGCAAGGAGACCCCGACCTCTATAGGTCGTGGGAGGAATT
>CAMVHE010000042.1 GCA_947167215.1 uncultured Clostridia bacterium | reverse complement strand
CGTTTGACTGGTGTCTCTCGCGGACAGCTCGCATATAATACCTCCATCCCCCCATTTATGTCAACAACTTTTTTCTCTCGATTTTCCTGTGTGATTTCTAATCAGTCAGCTTCCATTTTCGCTTTTATTTTACAACCATCTTCTTCCAGCACATCTAACACACATTTCTACAATTCACAGCATCGTGTTGAGTAATTTCCCGAGATTTTGACCCATAAAATGATCTCCATTTGACTTTCTTGCGCGGTATGTCTATACTTTAGCGCGATACTGTGTAAAAGAGGTCGTGCAAATGAACATCGACACTTGGGAGGAAGCAATTCCATCCCTTTCCCCTGACCTGCCTCGTACCATTCATATCACAACCCCATCCTACTATGAGAAAGACCCGGATTCTGCATTCCCTGTGCTCTATATGTTTGACGGACAGAACATTCTTTTCGACGAAGAAGCTTCTTTCGGAAAATCCTGGGGCATGGGCGCCTATCTTGAAGAAGCAGATCCTCCCCTCATCACTGTCACTATCTCCAGCAACCCCCGGGGAAATCTTCGTCTGGAAGAGTATTCCCCTTTTGATGTAGATAATGACGAATATGACCACTTTCACGGTCTTGGAGCTGCTACCATCCGCTATCTTGTACGCAGCCTCAAGCCCCGGATCGATGATGCTTTTCGAACACTACCTGACAGATATAACACCTTTATCTGTGGTTCATCCATGGGCGGTCTTATAAGTCTCTATGCCGGCACTCACTATTCCCATGTTTTCGGCAGGGCCTGCTGTCTTTCCCCTTCTCTCTGGATGAACCCCTCTGCTTCTCTGAATATGATACGACATGCCCGAATCAGCCAGGATACCGTCATCTATCTGGATTATGGCACAGAGGAACTGGATAATCACAAGGATACCCGTCGGCTTCTTCCCGAGGCTGTACGTCTTCTTCTGCGGCACAATGTAGCTGTAACTTTCCGCATCATCCCCGGCGGTTCCCATTGTGAATCGTCGTGGGAACAACAGATACCATATTTCATGGCCACGCTTGGCTTTTAGGAGGTAATCATGGAAACGCGTTATTTCAAAGAATACTCCCATTGTCTTTCCCGGGATATGGAATTCAAGGTTTACGGACATCACGGTTTTCCAATTCTTTATATTCCATGTCAGGGCGGCCGTTTTTTTGATTTTGAAAGTTTCCATATGGACAGCACTCTCGCCCCTTATATCGACGAAGGAAAAGTAATGGTTTTCTCCTGTGATACCATTGACAACGAAACCTGGGCTGACAAAGGCGGTGACCCCCGATACCGCATCGAACAGCATGAGCGGTGGATCCACTATATCGTAGATGAACTTGTTCCGCGAATCCACGATCTTGCTGGTGAACGCAATGGCTATCAGTCCCGTATTCTGACCTTTGGCTGCTCCATGGGCGCTATGCATGCCGTCAATCTGTTCTTCCGCTGGCCGGATATTTTCGAGGGCTGCCTTGCCCTTTCTGGTCTTTATGATTCCTATGACAGCTTTGGCGGATATATGGATGATCTGGTTTATCAGAATTCTCCGGTTGCCTACCTTTCCAATATGCCGGCCGACCATCCGTACATCAATCTTTATAATCAGCGCAAAATCGTCATTTGTGTCGGTCAGGGAGCATGGGAAGATATCCTGTTGGACAGCACACTCCGCCTCAAATCCATTCTTGAATGGAAAGGAATTCATGGCTGGGTGGATATCTGGGGACAGGATGTCAATCATGACTGGCCCTGGTGGTACAAGCAGACGTCTTACTTTTTGCCTATCATTCTGAACAACTAAAGGAGGTTGTTTCCATGTCGCGAAATGTCATTTTCATTTCACCGAATTTCCCTACCAATTATTGGAAGTTCTGCCGAGAGCTTAAGCAGAACGGAATGACCGTGCTGGGTATTGGTGACTGTCCATATGATGAGCTGATGCCTGAGCTCAAAGGTTCTCTGGACGAATACTTCAAAGTGAGTTCTCTCGAAAACTACGACGAGGTCTATCGTGCGACCGCTTTCCTTATCTACAAGCATGGCCCCATTGAATGGCTGGAGAGCAATAATGAGTACTGGCTGGAAAGAGATGCGGCACTCCGTACTGCTTTTCATATCACCACCGGTTTCCAGACTTCGGATATGGATGCAGTTAAGCTGAAGAGTGCCATGAAATCTCGGTATGCCGCTGCAGGTATTAAAACCTGCCGCTGGCACCTTGTGGATGATTACGATCACTGCATGGAATTCATCCGCGAGGTTGGCTGGCCCGTCATCGTGAAGCCGGATAACGGTGTTGGTGCTTCTCATACCTACAAACTGACCAGTGAAGCCGAGCTTTCTGCTTTCCTGGGTGGAAAACCGGACGTCTCTTTCATCATGGAAGAGTATGTCCGGGGCACCGTCCATTCCTATGACGCTGTCATCGGACCTGATGGAGAACCCATGTTTGAAACCGGCAATGTTACCATTGATTCCATCATGGACATTGTAAATACCCTCGGCAATTCCTGCTACTATATTGAAAAGGACCTGCCGGATGCAATCCGGGATGCCGGACGCAGAACCTGCAAGGCCTTTGGTGTGCGGAATCGCTTTATCCACTTTGAGTTCTTCGTTCTTGATGTAGACCAGCCTGCCCTTGGAAACCGCGGCGACATTCTGGGCCTTGAAGTGAACATGCGCCCGTCCGGCGGCTTTTCCGCGGATATGTTCAATTTCGCCAATTCCACTGATGTCTACAAGATTTGGGCTGACATGGTGGCCTTCGGCAGAAGTGATCTTCCTTCTCCCTATGGTGAACACTTCTTCTGCTGCTACTGCGGCCGTCGTGATGGCAAAGACTTCGTAATGGGTCATGATGACATCATGCAGAAGTATGGCAACAAAATCAAAATGGTGCAGCGCATTCCCAAGGCACTTTCCGGTGCAATGGCAGATATGATGTATCTGCTCAATGTTTCTTCGGATGAAGAACGCAAGGAATTCTATCACGATCTGCTTCAGGTCCGCTCTTAAAATCCATTTTCTTTCAAAAGCGCATCTCTTGATGTGCTTTTTTCTTTTAAAAGCGGTTCCGGACTGCCGGACCCGTCTGGATAGTTCTTTTCTTTTCTCGTCCCCATCAGCAAATTGCCTTCCTGATCCGGGAACTGCCTCCTGAGGTAAAGAAATGCATTCCCTTTTTTTGTCCCTCCGGCAGTCCTCCCGTCATTCTGATCGTCCCGGAGTCAGGCAGATTGTAATTCATCGCTCATGAAGCTGTAATACCGGCAAGGTCCAGTACCACCTGATTTGCAAGCAGTAGCCCCGCCACACTTGGCACAAAGCTGGAACTGCCAGGGATGGCCCGCTTGCCTTCCGGCAGTTCTTCTTCTCCATTGTCTTCCGGCTTTCTCGGCTTTTCCTGGGAATAAACCACCTTAAGGTGAAGGATTCCCCTTTTTCGAAGCTGCTGCCGCATTACTCTGGCCAGCGGACAGACAGAGGTTTCCGAAATATCTGCCACTCTCAGTGCAGATGGATCCAGCTTGTTGCCTGCTCCCATACAGGAAATAACCGGTACACCGGCTTTATCTGCCTGCAGAATAATCTCCAGCTTGGCTGCCACCGTATCAACAGCATCCACCAGGTAATCATACCGGGAAAAAGGCATGTCTCCGGCATTTTCCGGAAGATAGAAACGGTTCCAGATTTCTACCTCCAGTTCCGGGTTGATGGACAAGAGGCGTTCTCTGGCAACCTCCACCTTTGACCGTCCTATGCTGTCATGGGTAGCAAGAATCTGCCTGTTCAGATTGGTCAGACTTACCACATCATGATCTATCAGATCAATTTTTCCAATGCCTGCACGCACCAGATATTCCGCACAGATGCCGCCCACTCCGCCGAGTCCAAAGACTGCCACGTGGCTCCGGTGCAGTTTTTCCATGGCACTTTCACCGATAATTCTTGTCATTCTTGCAAACTGGTCCATGGCACATGCCTCCTTTACGAAGAACATTCTAGCGCTTCTGCTTTTTCAGCGTCAAGATTTCTTTTCTGAACGAAGCTGTCAAAACCGGAAAAATCATTTAAGACATATTGAACAAATTATTTCTTTGGAGTATAATATAGTTCATTCTCGGGATGAATTCCTGAAGAAATATATCGGAGGTAATTGGTTATGAAAAAATTTGTTACCCTCACACTTGCCGTGATAATGGTTCTTGCAATGTCCATCGCCATGGCTGACAGTGACTACACTATCCGCATTTATTCCAACTCCAATTCCAGCGAGCGGACAACCTGGCTGATCAACGCCGCCAAGGAAGCAGGATTCAACATCTCCATTGATGACAATGCTGTTATTTCCGGCGATACTGCTGCAATCCAGGCCGCTAATGAAAACAAAGACGGCGATATCATCTTCGGTCTCAATGAAACCCGCTGGTCTCAGCTGGTCAACGGACAGTATGAGAATCTCAAAGTCCTCGACTGGACTCCTTCCTGGGCAGACGAAGTTGGTGAGTATGCCTATCCTGGCAAAGCCTATGGCCTTGTTATCCAGAATGTTCTGATGCTCTACCGGAATGATGAACTCGGAACCAACGGCGAAGCTCTGCACTTTGCACACTGGTCTGATATCGTCAACTGCGGTTACAAATGGTATCGTCAGGGCAAGGTTGGCGGCACCACCAACTCCAACATCAACAGCGCCATCCTTTATTCCTTCACCGATCCTTCTTCTCCTGCCGGCGGAATCTCTATCGACGGCTGGAAGACCCTCTGGAAATACTGTTCCGAAGGCAACTTCACCGGCGACAAATACGGCCTTGATCCGCTGAACCGCGGCGACGTTCAGGTTTCCACCTTCTATTCTTCTTCTCTGTATGGTAACATCGATGCCGCACAGGGCACATTTGACAATCCTCTGCGCGGAACACTGACTCCTGAAAACTGGGCACTCGTCGACATCGATGACGGTACCTATTATATCGCCGAATACCTGGGCGTTCTCGACCGTGAAGGCCGCAGCGCTGAAGAGACTGAAACCGTCAAGGCCTTCGCTGAATGGTTCGGCTCTGCCGAGACTCAGATTGCCTGGTCCGACGAATTCGACAGCTATCCCTGCAATCAGGCCGCAGCCGCTGAGCTCTTTGATGAGACACCTGCCATCTATACGCTCAAGAACTGCTCCCTGACCGAAGTGGAAGGCGCCGGAATGACCTATGCCGAGTATGTAGGCACCCATTCTGCTGAATGGACCAACATCATGACCAACCTGGGATTCTACTGGGCAGACAACAGTGCTGCTCCTGCAGAGCCTGACTGGGATAACCTTGACTGGGCAGAACTCACCCAGAAGAAGCAGTAAGCGAACATCCGAAGGGCGAGCGCAAGCTCGCCCTTTTTTAGAATGCATGGAGAAGGAGTCTGCTCATGATAGAACTCAAAGACATTGTCGTAAAGTTTGACGATTTTGAAGCCCTTCATCACATTTCTGTCGATGTGAAAGAGGGAGAATTCTTTACCTTTCTCGGCCCGTCAGGCTGTGGAAAAACAACTACTCTGCGAACCATTACCGGCTTCATTGAGCCGGTATCCGGTACTGTTTTCATGAATGGGAAGGATATAACCCATGTTCCCATTGAGAAACGAAATATCGGCATCGTTTTTCAAAGCTATGCGCTTTTCCCGACCATGACAGTCTATGACAATATTGCCTTTGGTCTGAAGATCAAGAAGGATTCAAAACAGGTCATCGACCAGAAAGTCCACGACATTGCAAAAAAAGTAGATCTCTCGGAAGAACAGCTCCGAAAGGCAGTCTCCCAGCTTTCCGGAGGCCAGCAGCAGCGTGTGGCGATTGCACGTGCCCTCGTCACCGGTCCTGCCATCATCTGTATGGATGAACCTCTTTCAAACCTGGATGCCAAACTGCGTGTACAGCTCAGGAATGAGCTAAAAAACATGCAGAAAGAATTCGGCATCACCGCTATCTATGTCACCCATGACCAGGAAGAAGCCTTGACGCTATCCGACCGGATTGCCGTTTTCAATAAGGGATATATCGAACAGATCGGTACCCCAAACGAGATTTACAATCACTCGAAAACGGAATTTGTGTGCAACTTCATCGGAGATATCAACCGTCTCGAGAATGATATTGTTCATTCAATGAAGCTGGATCCTGCCAAGCATCACTTTGTGCGCCTGGAACGGATACGCGTTAACCGGCCTTTGGATGCAGGAGAGTTCCAGGCCAACGGAATCATTGAGAGCCGGGAATACTATGGTCTTTATATCAAGTACTATATCCGGGTCGCCGGACAGCTCATCAAGGTCATAGAAAAGAATGACGGTATCAATATCTATGATGCCGGAGAAACCGTCACCATTGGTATTCATCCGCAGGATCTCATGAGCTATGCACAGGAGGGGTGATACGATGCAGCGACAGCTCAAAAAGAACCCTCTGGATCCCCGTATCCTTTACCGTGTTTTTGCCATTGCACTGTTCCTTTATCTGTTCCTGGGATTCATGGTGCTTCCCTGTCTGAACACGCTGACCTCCATCTTCACCACCAGAGATGCAAGCGGCGCCATTGATCCCTTTGCTGTCATCCGCTTCTTCTTTGCAGGAAGCATGCCCACGTTTGTTGGCAACTCCCTGAAACTGGCTATCTGCCTCATCGTCACCGTGAATGTGGTAGGCATCAGTATTGTCCTTCTGACAGAGTACTTTGATATCAAGGGCGCACGTATCCTCCGTCTTGGATATACCACCACCCTGATTTATTCCGGTGTTGCGCTGGTTACCGGCTATCAGTTTCTTTATGACAAAGACGGTATCCTGACTACCTGGCTGTTCCAGTTTTTTCCCGGCATGAACAAGCAATGGTTTTCCGGATTTGCAGCTGTTCTTTTCACCATGACGTTTGCCTGTACCTCCAACCATGCGCTGTTCCTGCGCAATGCCATTCGCGGCATTGACTACAACACAGTGGAAGCAGCCAGAAACATGGGAGCTTCTCCCTTCAAGGTTCTCTTCAGAGTGGTTCTTCCCACTCTGCTTCCCACGCTTTTCTCCCTGACCGTCATGACGTTCATTACGGGTCTGTGTGCCATGTCTGCACCAACATTGCTGGGTTATGATTCCATCAACCCGGAAATTGTCCGTCTGGCCGGTTCCTCTCCTGCTGATGAAGCCTTTCCCCAGGCAAGAGCAGCTTTGCTGTCCATTATCCTTGCCCTGTTTACCATCGTTCTGCTGACCACCCTCAACCATTATGAGCGGAAAGGCCATTACCTCTCCGTCTCCAAGACGAAAGCCAGACTGGTCAAACAGAAGCTCAACAATCCTGTGGCGAACATCCTGATGCATATCTTCGCCTATGTTCTCTTTGTGATCTACATGACGCCGGTAGTAATGATTGTTGTCTTCTCCTTCCAGAACTATACTGCCATTCGGGCCAAAGCACTGGATTTCTCGAACTGGACGCTGATCAACTACTTCGGACAGGAAAACTATGAGTATATGACCAGCCGCGGCAAGCTTCGGACGCGGGTCGGTTCGATCTCGGGCCTCTTCTCCAATACCGACACCGTCGGCGGCATCCGGCTTTCCCTCATCATGTCCGCCATTGCAGCCGCCCTGGCCTGCGTCATCGTGGTGATTGCAGTGAACTATATTTTCAAACACCGCGGTAAAAAGCGTTCCATCGTAGTAGAATCCTGCCTTCTCTTTCCCTGGCTTCTGCCCACCATCCTCATCTGCTATTCTTACCGGATTTTCTTCAACGGCAATGTATGGTACGTGCTGGGACAGAATCTCTACTGGAAGGAAAATGTCCGTTTTCTGATCATCATGGCTTACACTGTGGTTAAGTTGCCTTTCTCTCTGCGGATGATCAAGGCCTCCTACTATGCCATTGATGAGGAACTGGAAGACGCAGCCAAAAACCTGGGAGCAAGCCCCTTCTACACGTTCTTGCGTGTCAAGCTGCCCATTATCCTCCCCAGCGTGCTAGCTGTATTTGCACTTAACTTCAACGCCCTTTTCACGGAATATGACATGTCTGCCACCTTCCATTCCAGCTATGCCAAGAGCTATGCGATGGTCATCCAGAACATGTGCAATGAAGAAGGCCGGGAAGGCTACAATGTCAATGCTTCCGGACGCCGCTGTGCCTCTACCGTCTTCATTATGATTGTCTCCGGCATCGTTCTTTATCTGGTCTACGGCAGAGGATCCCGGGACCTGGGAGAAAGACTGGAAGCCAAAGAAAAGCGCAGGCGCCGGATGGCAAAGTGGAAGGCCAGGCTAGGCATTGCCCCGGCAAAAGCCGATAACACAGAGCCACGACAACCTCAAGCCCCTTAACCTTAAAAAGCCATCCCGGCCGGGATGGCTTTTCTTAATATTGAAGCTGCCCCGTCGTTTCCATGTCTGCTCTGCAGGATGCCCCGCAATCGCTTCAGTCTCCTGTAAAAAACCGGAACAGCTTCCTTCTCATTGGCTTTTTTCATATTCCCGGATCACATTCAGGAAAATTTCTCCATATTCTGCCATTTTCTTTTCCCCAACTCCGGATACACACCGCATTTCCAGACGGGTATGCGGACGCACTACGCACATATCCACCAGTGTCCTGTCAGAAAAAACCATATACGGGGGAATTTTTCGTTCCCGGGAAAGCCTCAGCCTTTCCTGCCGGAGTGCGCTGAACAGCCCCTCCTCTTTTTCCCTTCCATTTGACCCGGCCCGGTATTTCTCTGCAGAAACCATCTTCGCATTATTCTGCCGTTCCGGAATCCGGACCACTACGCGCGTATCCGGTTTTCTCAGTCTTTTTACCCCTTCTTCCGCCAGCCGGAGTACCGGATAATCTCCCCCTGCAACCTCCAGGAATCCCTCCTCCACCATCTGGTCAATCAGAAGCCGGAGGACGTTCTGCTTTTCTTCGCGCAGTTTTCCATAAGAGCGGTATTTTTTTGCTCCAACTTCTTCCAGACGCGCCGTGTCACCCCCTGTCAGAATCCCGGAAATGATGGCCGCTCCGTACCTGCCCCGTGTCTCTGTAACACAGTTGAGCACCCATTTGGCTGCATCGGTCATATCCCTCTCCTCCACCTTCTGCAGGCAATTCCCACAATTCCCGCATCGCAGGGGCGGATGTTCTCCGAAGTAACGGAGAATACTTCCGCGCAGGCATTCCGTTGTCCTGCAGTAGTGCCTCATGGCTCTCAGTCTTTCGGCGTCCCGCATTCGGATATTTTCCTGCTCCTCCGGTGTCAGCTGACTCATTTCCTTATGCTCCAGCAGCGTCTCTGCAATTTTAACATCCTGATAAGAATAAAGAAGAATGCACTCAGATTCTTCCCCATCCCTTCCTGCCCTTCCTGCCTCCTGGTAATAGCTCTCCATGTTCTGGGGCATGTTGTAATGGAGCACATACCGCACGTTGGACTTATCAATGCCCATTCCAAAGGCGTTGGTGGCCACACATACCGATACCCGGTCATACACAAAGTCCGACTGGCTCTTCTGCCGCTCTTCCGTCGTCAATCCTGCGTGGTAGCGGACAGCCGCAATGCCCTGTCGAATAAGTGCTTCGTGCACGTCGTTAACCCCATTGCGGGTTGCACAGTAAATGAGTCCGCTCTCCCCGTCGTGTTCGCGAACATATCGCAGAACAAAATCCAGTTTGTTTCCTGGATAGCATACGCTGAAAAAAAGATTCGGGCGATCTGCGCCCATCTTCAGAATCTCTGGATCTGTCAGTTTCAGCAGCTGCACCATATCTTCCCTTACAGCATCCGTTGCGGTCGCTGTAAAGGCACTGATTACCGGCCTTTTCCGCAGTTGTTCCGTAAAAGACGCAATTTCCAGATAACTCGGTCGGAAATCCTGCCCCCACTGTGAAATACAATGTGCCTCATCGACAGTTACCATGGAAATGTCGGCCTGCAGCGCAAACCGTAAAAAGCTCTCGGTCTGCAGCCTTTCCGGAGCCACATAGATGATTTTGTAGGCACCCTCCCGGGCATTTGACAGGGCCTTGCGTATCTGCCCCTCTGTCAGTGTGCTGTTAATATATGCAGCAGGTGCTCCCGCTTCCCTCAGGGACTGTACCTGGTCCTGCATGAGGGCAATCAGCGGAGAAATAACCAGAGTAATCCCCGGAAGGATAAGCGCCGGCACCTGATAGCAGATGGATTTTCCCGCTCCTGTCGGCATCATGGCCAGTACATCATGGCCGGACATAATTGCGGAGATCACTTTCTCCTGTCCCTAATGGAACCGGCTGTATCCGAAGACCTCTTTCAGAACCTGTTTTGCTGTCATATGTATCTTCCTGTTATGATCTGTTTTCGTCATTATAGCCCTCTTTGGCACCTTTGCAATTCTTTTATTATCCTTCAGCTTTTCTTGTTGATTCCCTGCTTTCCTTCCATCGTGAACATCCCCGGCTTCCTGTGACATAAAATCCGTACATTTCCCCGATGAAGGGAATAATCGAAAAATCTGCATTGACGGGGAAAAATCCTTTTATTACAATATGCAGGTTGTAAAAAGCCGGGGCAGAAATCCGTATGGAGTACACCGTATAAGCAGCAGTGTGCCTAACAGAATGCATGGAAGGCAGTGGTCTATACAGATAGCCTTCCCTGTATCGTTGCCTCCGTCATGACAGCCCTGTACCGGTCAGGCGGAACTCCTTTCATGTCCTTACCATTTTTTACTGCAGGGGGTATTCTTTTTCATGCTTCGCTTCTCCGATAAAACCTTTAACCGGCGCCTGCTGACGCTGGCATTCCCCATTGCACTCCAGTCCCTTATGCTGGCCGCTGTTGCTGCCGGCGACGCTGCCATGCTCGGTCGGGTTGCCCAGAATGAAATGGCTGCTGTCTCCCTTGCAACCCAGATTCAGTTTCTCCAGAACATCTTTATAGGTGCTGTCACCAGTGCCGGTGCAATTCTCGGAGCACAGTACTGGGGAAAAAGAGACTTACAGAGCATGCGGGAAATCTTTTCCATGATTCTACGTCTCACAGGAATCATCTCCCTGATCTTCTCTGCTTTGTGTGAATTGATTCCAGGAAAACTCATGGCATTGTTCACCCATGAACCCGAGCTGATTTCCATTGGCACCGAGTATCTGCGCATTGCCGGTCTTTCCTATCTGCTGACGGGCTTTATCGAATGCTACTTGACCATGATGAAAATCACGGATCACCAGAAAGACAGTGCCGTCATCTCCTCCATGACCGTAGTTCTGAATCTGCTCTTTAACAGCGTCCTGATCTTCGGCCTGTTTGGACTTCCTGCCATGAATGCCAAGGGGGCCGCACTGGCAACCCTTCTTGCCCGTATCATTGAACTTTGCTGGGCATTGCTTCTCTCCCGAAAGCCAGGATTTCTCAGATTCTCCTCTGCAGAATTACTATCTCGCAATGCAATGCTTGCTTCTGATTTCCGGAAGTGCTTCCTTCCGCTTCTGGGCGGTTCCCTCTTCTGGGGTGTAGGTTTTACTTCCTATACTGCCATCATCGGGCACATGGGTGCCGATGCGGCAGCTGCTGCATCCATCGCTGCCGTGGTCCGGGATCTGGTCTGCTGTCTCAACAGCGGCATTGCCAGCGGCGGCAGCATCCTGCTGGGGAATGAGCTGGGTGCCGGGCATCTGCAGCAGGGAAAAGTCTATGGGGATCGCCTCATGAAACTCTCTTTTGTTGTTGGATTCCTTTCAACCCTCATTGTTCTTGCCGTCACGCCATTCGTCCTCCATGCCATGCTCCTCACCAATGCGGCAAAGGAATACCTTACCGGCATGATGGTTGTCATGTCCGTCTACATGATCGGCCGTGCCTCCAATACCGTCATCATCAACGGCATCTTCGGTGCCGGCGGAGACACCCTTTTTGATATGTACTCGCTGGCTGTCAGCATGTGGGGAATTGCAATTCCTCTGGCATTGCTGGGTGCATTTGTTCTCCACTGGCACCCGGTTGTCGTCTACGCGTGCACCTGTCTTGATGAAGTAGGGAAAATACCATGGGTTCTGTTCCACTACCACAAATACAAATGGGTAAAGGATCTCACAAGAACAAGAAAATAAGCCGGAATTCTCCGGCTTTTTCTATGCCTGTGGGGCAGATGCCCGTTTTTTCCACGCTCCCGACAACAGATAGCTGCCTCCGATCAGGAAAGGCACCAGACCCGAAAGCGCGTTTCCATACCAGAATCCCGTAATTCCCCACTGCAGCGCAACTCCCAGCAGCAAGGCGAGACCAATGCGGCAGATTATGCCGTCCAGAATCGCTACCGTCAGATTCAGCCTCGAATTGCCCGATCCGTTGATTAATGCAAAGCTGGCAGGTCGAAGTGTCGCTCCCAGATACTGTACCATGGCGACGGGAACGTATATCACTGCCATATCCAGCACCTCCGGGTCCGTGGAAAAGAGCCCGAAGAGCCATTCCGGGTGAGTTCCGGTAACCAGTGCAAAAATACCCGCCGGGATAGCCACAATCCACAGTGCATGTCCCACCACCCGGGGTACACGCCGAATCTTCCCCGCACCGAGTGCCTGCGCAATCATAGCACCACCCGCTGAGGAGATTGCCTGGGAAACCACTCCGATCATTGTTTCCAGTTTTCTCGCCACTCCTGTTACTGCCACAGCGGTCGTGCCGTACGTGTTGATATAGGAATTAACAAACAGCATGGAGAAAGTAATCGCAGCGGACTGTATCACCATGGGAATCCCCAGAGAAATCAGAGGGGCAATGGCATCCTTCCGGATACTGAAACTGGCAGGAGCAAAATCAAAATGAATGTTTTCCCGGTTTCTGTAGAGCAGCCTGACTGCAAAAAGGAAGCTGACGGCCTGTCCGATTACGGTAGCCAGCGCCGCTCCCATGGGGCCCATATGCATAGGACCCACGAACAGAACGTCCAGAACCATATTGATAATTGCTGCCATGGCAATAAAGATAAAAGGATGCTTGGAATCACCCATTCCCCTCAGGATAGCGGAGACCAGATTATAACCGTAAATGAAAACGCAGCCGAATACACAAGTCACACTATACTGCCGTGTGTACTCCCAGATTTCAGCCGGGGTGTTCAGCCAGTTGATGATACCCCGATACGTACAGAGGAAGATAACCATAATTACTACCGCAATGGTCATCAGGAGAGTAAAGAGCGTTCCCACCATTTCTCCAACCTTATCATACCGGTTTTCTCCCACATAACGGGAAATAAGAATCTGCCCTGCATTGGAAAAACCCATGGCCACAAAGGTAATCAGCTGGAGCACTTCACCGCCGATGGCTACCGCAGAGAGGCCGTCCGTTCCCACAAATCTGCCAACGACCACCATGTCCACCATATTATAAACCATCTGCAGCAGTCCTGACAGAAAAAGCGGAAGTGCAAAACGCAGCAGCGTTCCCGGTACGCTTCCCACTGTCAAATCATGAATAAGTTGTTTTTCCTTTGCCATTGTAGTCCTCCGTCTATAAATCAGCCAAATCCCGGATAACTCCCCGCGTCCTTCCGAAGGAATCCTTTTTTTCTTCTTTCAAAACAATCCTATTATAACACAAGAATGCTTGATCCTGCTTTGCTTCAGGCACTCTGCTCTCCCTGCAGTCTTTTCCATTTCCAGTGAAAAAGGCGCCCTCTGGGCGCCTTTCAAGGATTTGTCAGGGTTTCAGCCGGAGATAGAGTTCCCGGTACTGCTGTGCAGATTTCCCCCAGGAAACATCATTGGCCATATCGCGCTGGACCATTTCATCCCAGCACCAGCGATTGGTGAAATAAAGGGTCTTTGCCCGGTTGATGGCATCCAGCAGGAGGCCGGGCTCATAGCGGTCAAAGGTGAATCCGTATCCCCAGTTGGTATACTGATTATAAGGCGCGACGGTATCCTTCAGGCCGCCCGTTTCCCGGACAATCGGGATGGTTCCGTACCGCATTGCAATCAGCTGAGTCAGGCCGCAGGGCTCAAAGAGAGACGGCACCAGAAGTGCGTCTGCACCTGCATAGATGAGATGGGCCCTTGCTTCATCATACATGATGTTGGAGCACACACTGCCCTTGTACGCTTCTTCATAATGACGGAAGGAATTTTCATACTGGGCATCTCCGGTTCCCAGGACAACAACCTGCGTATGCCCATCCATCACCTGCGGGATGATCGCATTGACAAGGTCAAGTCCTTTCTGATCGGTCAGACGGGATATAAGGCCGATGACGAATACATGATCATCCTGCCAGAGTCCCAGTCTTTCCTGCAAAGCATGTTTGTTTTCCTTCTTGCGGGGCAGAACATTGGAAATGTCATACTGGACAGCCAGTTTGTCATCCGTGGCCGTATTCCACTGATTGACATCGATGCCGTTCACAATGCCATAGAGTTTTCCGGAATGATACCGAAGATGCTCATCCAGGTGCTCACCATAGAAAGGTGTCTGAATCTCACCGGCATAGGTGTTGCTGACTGTCGTGATCATATCGCAGTAGTCAAGACCGCCCTTGAACATGTTGGCATCCAGCCAGTTCTGCGTCAGAGCGTCCTTGTTAAAGACGTAATCCGGCAGATTTGTCCAGTACTTGATGGTTGGAATATTGTACACACCCTGGAAACGAAGATTATGGATCGTCAGAATCGTCTTGGCGTTGCTCAAGGGGGTATTTCCAAACATGGTCCGCAGGAAAACCGGAACCAGTGCCGCCTGCCAGTCATGGCAGTGGATAACATCCGGAATCCAGTTCATATAATTCAGCGCTGCCAGTGCAGCCTTTGCAAAGTAGCAGAACTTCGGGATGTCGTCCACCAGATTGGTATAAGGATTGCCAAAGCCAAAGAACTCCTCATTATCAATGAAGTCATAGACAACGCCGTCCCATACATATTCCATGATGCCTACATAGAAAGATCTTCCGTCGGCACACAAATCCATGTTGAAAGCTCCGCGGTAGACCATCTTCTCCTGGTATTTCCAGGGAATGCACTTATATCGCGGGATGATCACGCGAACATCACAGTTCTGGTCAATTAAGGCTTTGGGCAATGCATACATTACATCACCCAGACCTCCCGTTTTTACAAACGGATAACATTCAGATCCGATAAAAGCAACACTTCTTCTCGGGTCAGGCATAAAAATCTCCTCCTCTTCAGGTTGATGGCGTCCTACGCCGGTTTTTGAGCAGCAAAAGCAAAAATGCTCTTCATTTTTCTGTATTTATTCCCTTCAACAGGGACAACTATTTATTATACTGCTTTCCACAGAAATGTCAACCACGTATAGAAAGCAACACTTTTGCAACATACTGTTGAACATCTTACCGGAAACTGCGAATCCAGTTAAGCAGGGAATCCCGATATACATTCTCCGCTACATCCTGACGCATCCGGTCTGTCACCGGTCCGTTTGCTGCAAGTTTCGAAAGCACCTCCCCCTGCAGTTCCTGGACTGTCATTTCTTCCAGCGGCTTGCCGGGCGTTGCCCGTACCGGTTCAGCATTTTTCTCCTCTGCTGCTGGAACAGACTCCGCCTGATAGGCAATGGGCGTATAGTCCTTTCTGTATTCTCCCTGCGGTATCCATATTTCTCCGGTGTTTCCAGGAATGGAAAAGTGCAGTCTGCCATATTCTGCATGAATCTCTCTGCCGCTCAACGCTCCACAGTAGATTCCTTCCCCTGGCACATCAAAATATGCTTCTCCATCCCCGTTGGTAACCGTAACCACGATATCCCCCCGTGCAAAGGCATACTGGGTGGTGGTCAGCTGCAGTTCCCGATATTCCCCGTACCACAGTGCCTGCTCATGATCATATACACGCCCGAGTGCACAGATCAAATGATAGCAGGAATTGTCTTCTTTCAGCAGTGCTGACAGGTTCAGGGCCGGCCGCAGAGAGGCATCGGAATACTTTTCCTTTTTCCCCTGGATGCCAAACTCCGATCCGTAGTAAATCGAAGGAATTCCCGGAAGTGTGTAAAGCAGCACATGAACCGGGAAAAAGTGCGCCGGATTATGAAGCTTGCTGGCAATGCGCTCCACATCATGATTGTCCACAAAACTGTAAAGCAGCGCATTCCTGCCAAGGCCCATATCCATCTGCCTTTTTACCGTATGCGCAATTTCGAAATAGTTGTGGTCATTATGTGCACTGTAGAGTGCCTTGTGCAGATGGTAGTTTGTAACCGAATTCAGGGTGTTCTCATTTACCCAGCGGGTATAGTCCCCATGGATTACCTCTCCCATCAGCCAGAACTCAGGCTTAAGGCCGTTGGCCTCATCCCGGAGTGCCCGCATAAAATCGAAGCTGAGTACATCCGCAGCGTCCAGCCGCAGTCCGTCAATGTCAAACTCCTCTGTCCAGAAGCGCACTGCGGAAAGCAGATAGTCCCGTACTTCCGGATTCTGCAGGTTCAGTTTCGCCAGCTGATTATATCCACCCCAGTTTTCGTAGGAAAATCCGTCGTTATACTCATTGTTTCCCCAGAAATTCACATTGCAGTACCAGTCACGATAGCGGCTTCCCTCGCGATTGGCAAGCAGGTCCTGAAATGCAAAGAAATCTCTGCCGGTATGGTTGAAGACACCATCCAGAATAACCCGTATTCCTGCTTCGTGACATTTTATGACAAAATTCCGGAGATCATCATTGGTCCCGAGCCGTCCATCCACCTTAAAGTAGTCCGTCGTATCATAGCCGTGACTGACAGATTCAAACAGCGGACCAATATAAAGCCCAGTTCCCCCCATCTCCCGGATATGTTCAATCCAAGGGATCAGTTCCGGAAGACGATGAACCGGCTCCCCATACGGATTCCGTTCCGGTGCTCCGGTTAATCCCAACGGATAAATATGGTAAAAGATTGCATTTTCGTACCAAGCCATGAAATATCTCCTTTTTCACGCAGAGCGTTTCTGCGGATCTGGGCTCCTTTATAAGGCCCACATAAAATTGTAACACGTTCCACGAAACAGAGCAAGAAACAAGCCTTCTCTTTCAAAGAAGAGCTTAACCGGGTCAGTAGGAAAGCCTCCCCATTCCTTCCTCCAAAGCGGGCATTTTTGTAGTGGAACGCATTTATTTATCATTCTAGCATCTCATCCAATCCAGGGGACTGGTCCCGCCGTAACTGTCTGATTTGGCTTGTTTACAGCCTCCTGAAGCAGGAGCCAGAAGCGTGCATCCTCCAATGCTTCTTCTATGGGATAAGGCGATTCTCCCCCATCAAGGTATTGCCCCATATCCAGCAGGATCGTCGCAATCGCATACTCATCCCACACCGTTGACAGAAACAGTTCCGGCGACCAGGTCTTTCTCAGATCCCCCAGTGCCTGATGGTCCAGGATACGATATACTTCCGGCAGTTCCGGCATCAGGAACAATCTGCACGGCTGGTTCTTTGCATCCAGATAGCTCATCACCGTGTCATGCCACTCTCCGCGCGTACCCCGAACCGTAAGGGTACGGGACCGGATGAAAGAGCGATACTGAACATGAGAAAAATCATATAGCGCACATTTTCCGGAAGCAAATTGAATGCTTACCACATCCCGTTCTTCCGCCTGTCCGCTCCCATCCAGGATTGCCCCGTATCTTGAATCCGTAGCCGTCACCCGGCTCTCCTGCCTGCAGCCTTGCACAGAATAGGTTTCCCCCTGAGTCTGCAGCACCCGCCGCATCAGACTTGCAGCATGATAATCATGAACCAGTGATATTGTTGCGGAAACGGGCATCCCAATGGTTCCCATTTCTATCTGTTCAATGCCGGACATCAGCAAAGGATGGCGATGGTACTGTTCACAGCAGACTATCTTTGCCCCGTTTTGTGCACACAGCCAGATTTTCTGCAATTCCTCCATGGACGCACCGGCTGGCGTTTCACATACCACAGGAAAACCTCGGCCAGCCCATTCCAGCGTGGCCTCCGCCACATGTCCGCGATCCACGCAGACTACAATAAAATCCGGGCAGAAGGCGATGGCTTCTTCCGGTCTTGTCGTTCCTGCAATTCCTGTATGCGCCTGCATCAGCGCCACCTTTTCCTCAGATCTGCACAGATACAATGCCCGGAAAAGATTTGGCCATGTATGTGCTATTCTGGCAAAGTACTCGGATCTGTAACCTGATCCAACGATTACATAAGAAAGCATATATTCCTCCTTATCCCCCTCTACCGGTTCGTTCCTACTTTTCATTGGTGCATTCATGATCTAATCCGGCAGATTAAAGCCGTCATGCTTCCAGAACAAGCTGATTAAATCACCGGTGACTATAAAATGCAAGGTTTTTATATCTCTTTCATATTATTTTGCTTTGCTTCATCCTTTTTCTTGACCTCCTCACCTCTTTGCCGTATGATTTTCAAAAAAGCCATGGAGTATGATATGCGTCTTATTCTTATTCGTCACGGCGAGCCGGATTACAAAAAAGACTGTCTGACCGCTGCCGGCAGACTGCAGGCTGCGGCATGTGCAGACCGACTCGCCTCGGAACAAATATCCGAAATCTATACTTCCCCTATGGGCAGGGCCAGGGAAACAGCATCCTATACTGCAAAGAAACTCGGGCTCACCATGACAATACTTCCTTTCATGCACGAAATATCCTGGGGCGGTGAGAATATCCCGGAAAACGGACATCCCTGGACGCTCTCTGACCGTATGATTGCTGAGGAAAACACAAACTTCTTTCTGAAAGACTGGCGTTCCCATCCCTATTTTGCCGGAAATCCTGCGCTCATGTATTACGATACTATTTCCACTGAAATCGACACCTTTCTGGAAGCGCAGGGATACCGTCATATGGGAAACCGTTTTCTCTGCGCCGCACAAAAGGAAAAAACCATCGCCCTTTTCAGCCATGGGGGTTCCGGTGCCTGTGTTCTTGCGCACACTCTGTCTCTGCCTTTTCCTTATGTGCTTTCTGTCATGCCTTACGACTTTACATCCATTATTATCCTCCGCTTCGAGTTTTCTCCGGATCAGTATGTCTTTCCAAGGCTGCAGCTTTTTAATGATGTGGCACATATCGGTGTGACTGACGGCCCTTTCCTGCAGCACGAACTGTAATTCTGACACTGCAGCCGGACGCTCCTTCTGACCTGTCCCATTTTTGCTTTCGATTTTTTCCGCAAGGAGGTTTCCCATGCTCATCCTTCGATTTCCGAATGGAAAACGCAAAGCTCTCACGTTCAGCTATGACGACGGTGTGGAACAGGATGCAAAGCTCATCCAGATCCTGAATGACCATCATCTGAAAGCCACCTTCAATCTGAATTCCGGTCTTTTCGCTGCTCCCGGAACAACCTTTCCCCCTGGTACCATACATCGCCGTCTGTCTCTCGATGCTGCCCTTGATCTGTACGGAAACTCCGGGCATGAGGTTGCTGTACATTGTCTGACACACGCATCTCTGCCGGAACTTTCTCCGGAGCAGATCGTCTATGAAGTCATGCAGGACCGCCTTCGTCTGGAAAAAAGCTTTCAGCGTATCATCCGCGGAATGGCCTATCCTTACGGCACTTTTGATGACCGCACCGCCAGTGTCCTTCAGTCCTGCGGAATATGCTATGCTCGGACTGTGGTTTCTACGCATTCCTTTGATATTCCCCGTGATTGGATGCGTCTTCCTGCAACATGCCATCATGATGACCCCAGGCTTATGGAACTTGCAGAAACCTTTCTGAGCAGTCCGGCTTCTTTCGGTTCGCAGCTCTTTTACCTCTGGGGCCATGCTTACGAGTTTGAGGCACATCATAACTGGGATGTTATCTCCCGCTTTGCGGACAAAACAGCCGGACATGAAGGAATATGGTATGCAACCAACATGGAAATCTGCAGCTATGTCAACGGGTGGCACCATGTCTTTGCAAGCGCAGACGGAAGCATTCTTCACAATCCTACTTCCCAGACTTTCTGGTTTGAAAAAGATTCCGTGCCTCAGGTAATTCTTCCCGGTCAGACGCTCTCTCTGTAAGGCCCGGATTATACAAAAGGCATTCTTTTTTCTGTAATTTCTTTATTCACGAAAATAATTATCTTCTCCAAATTAAGAACGCATTCCGGCATACTGCTTATTCCTGCCTTTTTAACACCCGGGCCAGGAGTCCGGGTGTGTTTTTTACCGGCATCGTCAAAAACTCCATCCTCTTTTGCGGGTGAATGCTGATTTCTTCCCGTTCTGTCCGAATCCTGTTCATCTGCGAGTTGCGTTCCATTCTGAAGAGGATGTTCCATTCTCCGAACCCGCCCGTATCATGCGTCTCCCTTTCCCCCTTGCCCGTAACGGATCGGACACAGAAGCGACCTTCCTTTCTCTTACAGATTTCATACTGCACTGACCTTCCCATGAAGATCAGGACTTTTTTCTGTCATTCACGCATAATGTGAATTCTGCGATTGTATTTCTCCATTCACGATGAAAAAACAGCCATTTACGATGTATGTCTTGCAGTATTGCAACAGCATTCCTAATATTTATTGTGTGAAAAAATCTTCTGCCTCCGTTTCTTACATCCGGGCCTTCCCGTCTTCCTGTTGTAAAGATAACAAACGTGCATTCGGTCCGAAACTGCTCCGGAAAACACATATCAATATTTTCTCCGCCATGACATGCAGCAGAAGCACTCCCCGCGTACGCGGCTCTCCCGGTGAATGTTCTGCTCCAGCGTCCGGATGTTTTATCTTCTTCAGTATATAGCAATAACCTGTTTCACAGAGTATGAAAACATTGCGATCATACTTTTAACCCGATTTCCTTCTCCCCGGTGAGTACTGTTTATCAAAAGGAGACCAGCAGTATGCTGAACATTATCATTCTGGAAGATCAGGCCGAACATGCAGAACGCTTATCCCTGATGCTGAAAAAAAATTCAGAAGAACACGTGGATTTTTCCTATCAGCTGAAAATGTATGACCGCTCTCTCCCATTCCTTCATGAATATAAATGCGATGCCGACCTGCTGTTCCTGGATATTCAGATTCCTGACATGCTGGGCATGGAAGCAGCAAAGCAGATTCGGGAGATGGACCATCAGGTGATGATCATCTTTATTACCATGCTTACCCAGTATGCCATCGAGGGATATTCCGTCGGTGCCTTTGACTATGTACTGAAACCTCTGCGATATGAGGAATTCTCCACAAAAATGGACCGTGTCCGTCGCATGCTGGCGCATCAGAACACCTCCATGGTCCTGGAAGTACGCACCAAAGAAGAAATACGACGCATCAGTGCGGATGATATCACCTTCATCGAGGTATCCAATCATGATATTCTCATCCACACAGACAGCGAAATCATCCGACAGTGGGGCAACCTGAAAAGCTACGAGGACAAACTGGCTTCTGTACATTTTGTGCGCTGCAGTGCTTCCTTCCTGGTAAACCTGAAGTATGTTCGGGCTGTAAACGGAAACACCGTGATCGTTCACGGCCATGAACTGCCCATCGGCAGCAGTAAACGGAAGGAGTTCCTGGTCGCCCTTGCCCAGTATAAAGGAGGGAGCAGGTAATGAACTATATGCCGATTTGGTATCAGCAGAGCCGCAGTGCATTGCTGCTGGTGCAGTCCATCCTTGGGCTCTTATTGATATCCCATTCCATGAAGCGCCGCCCTCACTATCTTCCCCGGCTGCTGCTGAGCACCGCTGCCGGATGCTTTATCCTGTATGAAATAAGCAATCATATCTATATTGTGGGAAGCTCTCCTCTGGCAATGCTTTCTCATACCCTTGTGACACTGATTGTTTACTGTACACTCCTCTGTATCAGCTTCCTCTGCTACGACGAAACTATCTGGAGCATCCTGTTTACTGCTGCTACAGCCTACATTTTCCAGGACATTGGAGGAAGCTTAAAAACCCTGCTGCGCCAGATTGAATGGATAAACAGCCTTTCCCGGCTGCAGGGCGGCATATTGATCGTTGACCTGCTGTGCTACGGTCCGATATATATCCTGCTGTATTTTGCCCTGCGTCCAATTGTAAAAAACCGGGACCATGATTTTGATAACAAACTGAAAGCATTCTTCTCCGTCGCCGTACTGCTGCTGTGCATCGGAATGGCCAGACTCAGTCAGGATAATCCGGACCGCAATCAGATGGCTGTCATTGCGGAAGCGGTCTTCCAGATCATCATCGACGTACTGGTCATTGTCGTACAGTTCGGAGTAATGGAGCAGGCGCGGCTTACCAGCAACATGGAGACCATGCGGGAACTGGTTCATATCCAGCGGGTTCAATATGAAGCCAGCAAGGAGAGCGCCCAGTTGATCAATGAAAAGTATCACGATCTGAAACATCTGCTTAAATCCTTCCGGGGCACTGTTCCCCAGGAACAATTGGACAAGCTGAAACAGTCCCTCGCAGCTTACGAGCGCCCCGCTAATTCAGGTAATGAAGTACTGGATGTACTGCTTGCCGAAAAAATCGGTATTTGTCAGCAGAGGAATATTGTTCTCACCTGTTCCCTCGGCATGACCGATTTTTCTTTTGTGGAGGAACTCGATTTATATTCCCTTTTCCAGAATGCACTGACCAACGCCATTAATGCTGTTTCTGCATTGCCGGAAGACTCCGAACGCTTTATCTCCCTTTCTTCCTTCCGGGACGGAAACATGCTCACAATCCATATGGAGAACCCATGCAGTGAAGACATTGTTTTTGTCGACGGACTCCCCCAGACTAAGGAAGATCCGGACTGGCACGGTTTCGGCATGAAGAGCATGAGCCGTATCGCGGAAAAATACGGCGGCACTCTCACCGCCGAACAGCGTGGCAAAATGTTTTTCCTGGATATTCTTCTTCTGGCACTTAACCATTGATTACGATGTAAATAATACTAATTGCGCGGTTTGCCTTGCGGCAGACCGCGTTTTTTCATACGCTGACCCTGTCAGATCACCATCTTTAGAATGTAAAGGAGGAATCCCATTGAAGAAAACCATTCTGCTGCTTGTCTTCCTGCTCCTTGGTCTTTGCACCGCCCATGCTGAAAGTCCTGATTCCGTATATGAAGTACTGTCAGGCCTCCTTAGCGAAAGGACCTTCACGCTCACTGTTTCCGCCGAATCCGATACAGACGCACTTAACCTTATCATCGCCCAATACGGTACGGTATTCTGTACACTGGGCCAGGAAGACAATGAAATCCATCTGAAAGCTTCCTGTGACGGAGACGCTTTCCTGAATGCTGCCCTCTCAAAGGAAGGCGTCAGCTTTCAAACCAACCTCATTAAAAACAGAACTTTCGCCTGTAGCTGGCCGGAACTTGAACCCTCCATTCTTTACGAGGCAGACGCGTTCAGTGTCACCATGACCGGTCCGGATCATGAATTAATCCGATTTAATTGCCAGGTTCAGGGAACAGATCCGTCGGACTGCCAGGTGGAAATTGATATCGGTTATATCACCGGCCCCGGAAATGTACACAGTCTTTGGGACAGCATCACCAGCAAAGACGGCGAATCCAGTCGGGAATTTTACTTCACATTCAGTGAAGAGGAATATGGTATTGCGGGTGACGGCACTGCATCTGTGGAAACCGCTGAAAACGGTGGCATCACCCTTACACGGGAGGAAAACTGCACCGTCATGTATCAGGAAGATGAACTGGGTGATATTACCTTCCGCTCCACCCTGAACATCCAATAACAGAAAATTCGGTAGTTCAAAGTTGCTCTGTCTGTTTCATGATCCAAAGCATACTATTTCTGACCTGGAAAAAGGAGGAAAACAAAATGAAAAAATCCCTGTGTCTGATACTGATTCTGATGCTGACTTTCTGTGTTCTGATTTCTGCGCTGGCAGAAGGCAATGAAATTCCCGAAGACCGGAAGGAAACGGTTACCGAACTGGACAACGATTTTGAGTCTCACTTCCGCAACTATTCCCCCAAGTTCTGGGAAGCTCCCTGCGATCATCCCGGCAAGATCGAAAAGCTGGAATATACCACCTCTGTCTATGGCAGCACCCTAAATCAGTGGGCAAATGTGTATGTTCCCTACGGGTATGACAAGACAAAGCAGTACAATATTCTCTATTTCTTCCATGGCACCAACGAAACCCAGGATAGTTTCATCGGTGATGAAAAGGTAAAAAACGCCATCGATAACATGATCGATATGGGGATCTGTGATCCCTTCATCATGGTTTGCCCCACCTATTACTATGATTATGAAACCCGCGCCACCAACCATTCTGTATTTGTAGACGAGGTGCGCAATGACCTGATGCCTGCCGCTGAAACCAGGTACAGCACCTATGCCCCTTCTACCGATGAAGCGGGCTTCATTGCCTCCCGTGGTCATCGCGCATATTCCGGCTACAGCCAGGGCAGCTCCGTATGCTGGGCAGTGACTTACCGCTGCATGGACTATGCCAGGTACTTCGTTCCCATGTCCGGCGGCAGTATCCGCAATTATGAGCCTCTCAAGGAAGCCATGAAGGATAATGAATATGCAAAAGATGCATTCTTCTATATCTGCTCCGGCGGCAAGCGTGACCTTGCCTATGACGGCGTAGTGGAACTGATTAACGCCATGATTGCTGATGATTCCTTCTCCTTTGGAACTGATCCTTCCGTGAACAATTGCTACGCAGCGATTTCCAAGGAAATCCACCAGACCCTGAAAGGACGTTTCAATCTGTACAATGCATTTCAGGATGTTCTTTTCCGGTAATTCAATTACGATGTAAATAACATCAGTTACGATGTACATCTTGTTCCGGAAAACCCCATCTGATACATTACACCCGAAAAGATGATCCGCTGTTAGCAGATCAAGAATTTAAGGAGGATTTTCCCATGAAAAAGTTTATCACCCTGTTGGCTGCCCTGATCATGGTCGTATCCATGATGAGCATCGCTTCCGCTGAAATCAAGAGCTCCTACAACTTGAGCGACAACAACTTCATCGAAGCTGTGGGCTGGTACGCCACCAAGGACGCTTCCCTGATCCTGCGCGACGACACCAACTACGAGCTGTTCTATCGTGAATATTACTTCGGCACCACCGATCCCGGCCTGAAGGCCAACAAGCTGATCGTGTACCGCGGCACCTACTCCATCACCGAATCTGCTGACGATGAAGCTTGCCACTTCGATATTACCCTGGACACCTGCGAAGGCATCTACTTTGAACAGCATGGCAAGGGCTACGGCCGCACCCCCCTGAGCTTCGCCATGGTGCTGGACACCGACAACTGGACCGATGAAATGAGCGACATCGCTTTCCCCGATGGCACCGATGACGGCGCTGCCGAATTCCTGGCCAACCATACCCTGGAAGGCAAAATGTTCACCGTGGAAGACCTTCGGGAAGACCTGGACGACGTGACCCTGCAGAACATGATCGTTGCCCTGCCCGAAGGCATGGAAACCGTTGACGCCCTCACCATCACCGAAGGCTGATCAACAATATCCACTGACCTGAGATTCCTTGGGCCGCCGTGCGAAAAGTGCGGCGGCCCTTCTTCACGAAGACGAGAGAACAGAGCGCAGGGCTCAGTTTATTCAGATGAAAAAAATACTGCCTGTTCAAGTTAATCAGTAATCCCTTGATGATATATTGTCAGAACGATCTCATCTGTACTCTGAACTCTGTACACTGTACTCTCACCTGTAAGCTTCAATCAACGAAAGGAAGAAAACCATGGCCAAGAACAACAAGCCCAAGGGCAAGCTAATATGGAAAATCCTGTGCGGCGTATTCGCGTTCCTGTTCTCTTTTCTCATGATCGGCGGGCCCATCGCCAACAACTACGCCTCCATTATCAACATGGTGCTGGGTATCGAGGGGAGCACCATCGTGGGCGACGCGGCGGAGGATCTGCCGCCCCGCTTCG
>CAMVHE010000041.1 GCA_947167215.1 uncultured Clostridia bacterium | reverse complement strand
AAGGCTTTCAATTATTCGGGGTGGCTTGTCCTCTCAGACAACTGAAAAAGACAGGGCAGGGAACACACTTCAGACATCTTTCCAAAAGATGATTTGGCAGGCAGGGAACACACTTCAGACATCTTTCCAAAAGATGATTTGATTATGGCATGGAATGTGTTATAATTATATAAAGATCGTACGAAATAATCGCGCCGGTCCATTTCGGACGGGCGTCATTGCAGATATTCTGACCCGGATGGAGGACTTAAATGCTGGACAGTCATGAAAAATTTCATTCCACCAATGGAAAACGGCTGATACTGGTTGCAGAAGATGAGGCCATTAACCGTGAAATGCTTGAAATCATCCTGTCTGAACGATATGAACTGATCTTTGCTGCCACAGGGCAGGAGGCACTTCAGAAGCTGGAGGAGAATAAGGAAATACTGAGTCTGGTTCTGCTGGACCTGATGCTGCCGGATATGCACGGCCTGGACATCCTGCGGAAGATGAAGGCGGACCCCTCTACGACGCGTATTCCTGTCATTGTACTGACTTCGGACAAGGATGCAGAAGTGGAAAGCCTGACCATCGGCGCCATTGATTTTATCCCCAAGCCATATCCCATGCCCAAGGTGGTACTGGCCAGGGTGCACAGGACCATTGAGCTTTCAGAGGACCGGGACATTATCCGGTCGACCGAGCGGGATACGCTGACAGGGCTTTACAACCGGGAGTATTTCTACCGTTATGCCGAACAGTTTGACATGTACCACAAAGACATGCCCATGGATGCCATCGTGATCGACGTTAACCATTTTCATATGCTCAATGAACGTTATGGAAAGGCTTACGGGGATGAAGTACTGAGGCGCATCGGGAAAAGGGTACAGGGCATCGTCCGGGATTCCGGAGGCATTGTATGCCGAAGGGAAGCAGACACTTTTCTGGTCTACTGCCCGCACCGGTCGGACTATACGGACCTTCTCGAAAATGCCTCCCTTGGGCTTGCGGGCTCCGGCAATACGGAGAACCGGGTGCGGCTGCGGATGGGAGTCTATTCGGATGTGGACAAGACCATTGACATTGAGCGCCGCTTTGACCGTGCGAAGCTTGCGTCCAACAATGTACGCAACAGTTTTACCAAGGCAGTTGCAATCTATGACAACGCACTGCATGAATCCGAAATCTTCGCGGAGCAGCTGCTCGAAGACTTTCCTGCGGCCATCGAGGAACATCAGTTTATTGTATATTTTCAGCCGAAGTATGATATCCGCCCGGAGGAGCCTCTGCTCAGCAGTGCGGAAGCGCTGGTGCGGTGGAAGCATCCGCGGCTGGGCATGATTTCGCCCGGTATCTTTATCCCGCTGTTTGAGAGCAACGGTCTTATCCGGAAGCTGGACCACTATGTCTGGAAGGAAACGGCGAGACAGATTCATGAATGGAAAACCCGGCTTGGCTTCGCTGTGCCGGTTTCGGTGAACGTATCCAGGATTGATATGTTTGATACCGATCTGGTGGAGAGGATGAAGAAGATCATTAGCGATAATGATCTGACGCCGGATGAGTTTCTGCTGGAGATTACGGAATCTGCCTACACGCAGGATTCCGGGCAGATTATCAGCATGGTCAATCAGCTGAGAGAGGCCGGATTCCAGATTGAAATGGATGATTTCGGAAGCGGTTACTCTTCGCTCAACATGATTTCCACCCTGCCTGTGGATGCCCTCAAGCTGGATATGCAGTTCGTCCGCAATGCTTTCAGGGAGCGGAAGAATACCCGCATGCTCGAAGTGGTGATCGACATTGCAGAATCCCTGGGCGTGCCTACGATCGCGGAAGGCGTAGAGACTGCGGAGCAGATGTTTACGCTGAAAAGCATGGGCTGTGATATTGTACAGGGCTATTATTTTTCAAGACCGGTCCCCGCAGAAGAGTTTGAAGTCTTCCTGCTGGCCAGAAAGGCTGCCCAGGCGGATGCGGTTTCAGGGAAGGCACCGCTCAGCCGGAAACGGACAGCGCCCAAAGTTACTTATGATGATCTCCATGATCCGGTGACAGGCGCCTATAACCGGAATGCGTATGATATCCTGTTGCGGGATTCCGATCAGAAGCATATTGCCCTGATGATCCTGGATGTGGAGGACTACAGGGGGATCAGCGACAGATACGGCATGGTAACGGCAGATCAGGTGATTCAGCATGTGGCGGATGTGGTGCGGAGCAGTTTCCGCTCAGTGGACTACGTGTGCAGAATGCAGAAGGATGAATTTTCAGTGATTATCACCAGGGTGAACAGCTCCATGCGCAAGATGGTAATTGAGAAGGTGGAACGGATCAATGCCATTCTTCAGCATCCGGAAAATGGACTGCCTGCGGTTTCCCTCATCGTAGGGGTGGCCTTTGGAGACCGGGAGAATCCCCAGGGAGATCTGTTCCATGATGCCAATACGGCGCTGTACCGCATGAAGGAAGTAAAGCGATGCGGTTGCGCGGTCTACTAAAAACAGAGAAGCCGGATTTCGGCTTCTTTTTTTGCGGAAAAACGGGACCGGAAATCAGATTCCTGCCGGGACAGGGCTCTCCGGAGAATCGGATGAGGAAAGAACCGTAATTCCCGGAAATCCGGAGAAAAGAAAAAAGCCCGGGATCAGGATCCCGGGCTCGAAGGCAGATTATCTTGTGGCGGCACCCATGCTTTTGAGGAACTGTTTTTCCTTATACATCAGTGCATCTGCGCGCTCAAAAACCGTATGGATGGTTGTATCGTTTTCCGCAGAAAAATCGGAGATGCCGCCGGAGACGACTACGCCGCCCTCGGAAATGTGGGCAAGGGAAGTTTCATGGAGTTCTTTCATGATTTCCTCCCGCTGTTCGTAATCCCGTCCGGCCAGCAGGACAACAAATTCGTCACCGCCGGTACGGTATACGGGGCTGTGCTGGAAGAGCTCACAGATCAGGTGACAGGCCTGCCGGATGTATTGGTCTCCTGCCTTATGCCCCTGGGTATCATTGATGAACTTCAGGCCATTCACATCGCAGACCACAACGGCGAAGGCGCCGGCATTGCCGGCCTTGATAAGGGAGTCGATCTCCTGTTCCTTTTCAGCATAGGCATGCTTGGACTTGACCCCGGTGAGAGGATCCCTGTGTGCCATATCCCGGACACGGCCCAGCTGGAGCTCACTGTTTTTCACACGCCTGCTCATCAGCGCATAGTTATTGAGAAGGACGCCGAGGGAGAGGGCAAAAACCAGGATGACCACAATGATGCTGCGGGAAGTGGCGGCACGGATATTATTGATTTCCTGCATGATGAGGCTGGAGCCGCCGGGAACGTCGGCAGAAGCATAGAAGGCATTAATATGCTGGAAGCCGATGGTGGTGGCGGACATGATGTTCCGGCTCATCCAGACGAGGGAGACGAAAAGAATAAGGGAAAGCAGAGCGATCCAGACGATAATGGACTGGCCAAAGCGTTTGGCCTGATCTTTCCTCAGGACAGCCCGGAAGATGAAGAATCCAAGCACTGCCCAGACCATGAAAAGGAAATACGATTCCGCTTCCATCGAACCTGCGCCGAAAAGATTGGGTACCAGCAGGTAGATGCCGAAGCCGATCATAATGGCAACGCCGGCGATACCGGTATATCGCTGCAGTCTGTCTTTCCGCGTGTTGGCGAGCTTCAGTGCGGACGCCGAAACGATTCCATAAATCAGAGTGGCTCCGAGGGTAGTGACATCGACGATCCAGCCGATGGCCGTCCTTCCGAGAAAGGGGATGAAGATGGAAACCACCGCTACCAGCAGGATGGCCCGGCTGGGAGCACCATGGCGGTTGAGCCCGGCAAAGGAAGTGGGAAGGATGTCATCTTTTCCAAGGGCATAAAAGAGGCGGGACAGGGCGGTGATATTGCCGATAAGGCTGGTCAGAATCAATGCAAAAAGACTGATGATCAGGAGTCCGACGCCGAAGGAGCCCATGTAGCGGTTGGCTGCATAGAACGCGGGCAGTCCGTCGATACCGGACAGATTGTCCAGATCCTGGATGTATTCGAGCCAGCTGCTGTACTCCGGAGGATATGCTGTGACGGAAAGAAGAATGACAAAGATGTAAAGAAGGGTTGTGGTGATCACGGAGATCAGAAGGACGGGGAAAATCCGGCTGTGCTTGAAGGAAAACTCTTCCGTAGTATGGGAGATGCTTTCAAAGCCGATGAACGCCCAGGGGGAGATGACCGCAATCCGGATGATCTGGGAGAGGCTGTTTTTCTCCGGAATGAAAGCGGGGGCAATCTGGAATCCGTCCCCGAAAATGCTGACGATAAAGGCGATGGTAATCCCTGCAGAGAAGAGCGCAACGAGGCCGACCATCAGCCGGGCGATGGAATCCCTGAAGCGGATGCAGAGAAAAGCAACCAGAAGGATGGCAAAGATGGAAAGCAGTGCTTCCCCGAAATAGACATCATAGCCGAACAGGGTATACAAACGGCCAAACTGAAAAACAGGGCCGAGAAAATACCGGGCAAACAGGGGGAGCGAAGTAGCGTTGGCCCAGAGCATGGCAAAATAGGTGAGGATCAGAAACCAGGCATTCAGAAATGCGTGGTCATAGCCAAAGGCTTCCCGGGCAAAGGCATAGGCGCCGCCGGCTTCCGGAAAACAGCTCATCATGTAAGCATAGTTGCAGCTGATGATGAGCATGATCAGACAGCCGAGCCCGATTCCCAGCAGGCTGCCCATCGGTCCTGCCTGAGCAAGGTAAGTGTTGGCGGTGACCACCAGGGAACCCCAGCCGATGCTGGTGCCCAGAGCGAAAGACCATGCTCCTGCAGGGGAAAGATTGGGCTTCAGCTTAGGATTCGAAGCATTTTGCATACAAATAACCCCTCCAATTATTTCCCATTGCTTTTTACCCTTCAATGGGAACGGTTTCTTGAAACTCATGGATCCGGCAATGCCGGACTGACTGGGCTGTTGTCGCTTCCTTGAGCTTTGCACCGGGCATCAGGCCGGAGCAAAGATGGAAAAAGGGAGAAATGGTCGCAAAAAGCTTTCTCTGTTTCCGTGAAGGGAGGTTACTGCAGCCGGATTTTTCAGCAGATTGGTGCGGATGGTGATGGAAATAAACCAGTGACGGAATACGGGCCGATCCGAAGACAGTGAAAAAGAATACAAGGTATCTTCTGTCCTTGCTTTCCCTGTTTATTATAAGTGCTTTGCATAATGAATGCAATTAGAATTTGAAGAAATATACCGGATGATATGCATTCGGGAGACGAATATCTCCCGGGAGGAGGATCCGGTTCTGTGCTCCCGGCAGAGATGGAAGAGGTATGGGAAAGCAGGCATAAGGGAGGAACCCGGAAAGCCCGGGAACCGGGCAGAAGAGTTTCTGTACTAAAGAAAAAACTTCCGCAGCACGGAGGATTTGCATAAAAAAGCCCGGTGAAGCGTTCACCGGGCAGGAAGGTTTCCTATGGTTTTGGAAGTACCGGAATCCAGACTTCGTCGTAGCGCCTTCGGATGTCGTCCTGGGAGAGGACGAAGATCAGGCGGGAAAAGGCATCTCCGGAAATGCTCAGATGCTGATCATGAATGAAAGCAAGCAATGGGGAAAGCCGTTCCATGCTGTCAAGCTCCGTTTCCGGACCGTTTACAATGCCGTACACGGCGAAACCGGATTCCAAACGGGTGACCCGCTCCGTCTTCTGAAGTCCGAAGCGAAGGAAATCATTTTCCGAAATGATCATGCCCACTTCGGTATTCAGCCGGTTGCAGGAAGCAGTCAGTTCGTCATGAGGGAACCGCAGGGAGGCTTCGGTGATGGGCATCAGGCTGTTCCACAGGGACAGCTGATCACTTTCCTGGGAATTGCTGGTATGCTCACCGGTAAAGTTGCGGATAAACAGACGCAGGAAGGATTCATGTTCCACAAGACGAGGCTTGACGTCGCCTGTCTGGATGCAGCTTATTCCCGTCTGAATCCGTTCAATACCGCGGAGCACTCCCTCCTGCAGACGGATGGCTTCGGTTATCTGGGCGGATCGTTCGGCGAGTTTGTCCCGAATATTGTCTGGTTGATTGTTTTCAAGAAGAGATGCGGTCTCTTCAATGCGAAACCCGCAGTTGCGAAGCATGCGGGCAGCTGTCAGCTGGTAGCAGTCGAGCAGATTGTACCGTCTGGTTTTCCCGGGCCCGATGCGTTCGGGATGTACCAGATTCTTCTGTTCATAGAACTCCATGCCTTTGACGGAAATACCGTAATACCGGGAGAGTTCTGTGGAAGAATAGATATATTCCTTACTGTCTTTCATGATCGTTGCCTTCGAAATACATTCAGCAGATGCCCAGAGACATCTGCTGAATCAGCCATGGATTTATTATTTGATCAGGGTGCTGATAATGTGATCTGCAGCGGCGCGTCCGAAGACACCACAGTTGAGCAGCATGGTGCCGCAGCCGAAGTAGTTGATGTTGGTAACCTGTGCGCTGGCAACAGAACCGGCAGCATAGAGGCCGGGGATGGGATTGCCGTTGGTGTCAATAACCTGGGCATTCTCATTGATGCGGGCACCATTGTAGCCGTCTGTGCAGATCATGGGCATGCGCAGCAGATAGTAGGGAGCTTCGATGGGAACCAGATACTGGGGATCCTTGCCGAAGTCCTCGTCAACGCCCTTGGCGCAGAGCTCATTGTAACGATCCACGGTTGCCTTGAGAACTTCCGGATCGAATCCGACATGTGCTGCCAGTGCTTCGATGGTGTCCTCCTTGTAGCCGAAATCATCGCCGTTGTGCGTTTTGGTGGTGAGGCCAAGACGGGTCATGATGGGATACTTGTCAGCGGTCGCCTGACCATAGACGCAATAGCCCTCATGATAGCCTTCTTCGTAGTTGATCTTCGTATACTCGAAGGTGAAGTCATCCTCGGATACGATACGGCGGCCGGCACCGTCCACGGACAGCACTTCGCAGTTGGGGATGGTCGGGGATTCGGGGATCAGCTCGGGGAACTCGGTCCAGCCGGCACCATAGAAGTAATACATCATGGCGATATAGTCGATCTGGATCATGTCAGCACCGGCTTCTTCCAGCATGGTATAGCCGGAACCGTCGCCGCTGCCAACCAGGACTTCGATGTTGTCCATCTTGGGGTTCAGGCGGGCGAGCATCTCGGGATTTGCGGAATAGGAACCGGTGCAGACCACGACGGCCTTGCCGGTAACGGTGATGTCATCGCCATCCTTGGTGGTGGCATGTACGCCGATGTAAGCGCCGTTTTCATCCTGGAGCAGCTTGTCCACGGTGGTGCCCAGCATGATGTTGACGCCCTTGGCGCGGGCAGAATTGACGAGGGCATTGGTCAGGCCGGAGCCGGCACCCTTGGAGATGTGGCCGCGCTTGGTGGCACGCACGCCCTTGTTGGAAACGTTGACCAGCTGGCCGACTTCCCAGCCATTGGCAAGCAGGAACTCATTCAGGGAAGTGGAATCATAAACCATCTTCTTGAGCACGACCGGATCCAGGGCGGGCTCATCCTTATAGAGGGAGTAGATGTCGTCATAGAAAGCTTCCACGGTATCTTCGATGCCGGCTTCCTTCTGAGCGGCAGTGTTGGCGCCCATGATTTCACCGACGGAGCGGCTGGTGGAGTTGGAGAAAACATCCTGGGCTTCGCAGACGATGACATTGACGCCCTGGTCCACGGCCTCGATGGCAGCAGACAGGCCAGCCATGCCGGCGCCGATTACGACGATATCCGTTTCATAGGTGAGGGTTTCGGGCTCCTTGGCAGGAAGCTCGCGGGCTTTGAAAGCAGCGGGATCTCCGCCGGCCTGCTCAATGCACAGATCCAGGGCACTGAAGAAAGCGTTGGAGGAGACGGTTGCACCGGAAAGTGCATCAATGGCAGTGGACTGGTTTTCCACCACAGCCTTTGCCAGCTCTTCGAAAGCAATGCCGCCGATAACCTGGGTATCGGTATACTTGGGAACTGCAATGCTCTCAATCTTGTTGTCCTTGAAGGTAGCTTCCATGGTCATCTCACCGACGTTGACCAGGCCTTCGAGGTCAATAAGGGAAGGAACGGTAGCCGTGTAGGTGCCGTCCTTGAGGGTTGTCTCGGTGGACACTTCAATCGTTTCACCCTTGGCCAGCTTTTCTGCATTTGCCAGAGCAGCATTGAAACCAGTTGAGGTGAGGGTGGCGCCGGCAACGCTGTCAACGGAGAAAGCGCCGGTGCTGACGGCAGCCTCGACCAGCTTGGGCAGGGCAGCGCCGCCGATTTCGGGGGTTTCGGCCTGTTCTTTGACTTCAATACCGGTAACACCGGATTCGCCGACCGTGACGTCCATCACGATCTTGCCGCCAAAACCATTTCCAGAGACTTCATAGGTTCCGGGGGTCATTGTGTTTTCTGCCATGGAGCTCACAGCAAAAATGCACAGGAGCAACAGGACAAAAATGCAAGAGAGTTTCTTCATTCTTTTTTCCTCCTTTTGGCATAAGCCTGCATATATCATAATTGATGAAGTAACTTCATTGTCAAGCTTTTAACAAAAAATAATTCTGGAAAGTGACGCTTGAGGCTTCTGCCTGGAAAATGGGCAGCCGGACACGACCCGGAGGTCCCGTACCCTGCTTTCCAGAGACCTGCAGTCCTGTTTCCGGCGTGCAGACGGGGATGCCGGCGACTCCGGCGAAACAGAAATGATTATCAGTTTGAGTTATGCAGCGAAATGCGCTATAATACCAACTCTGTAGATGACTTTTTGCATTGAAGGGGACGGAGAAGGCTGTTGCGCAGTCAATTGGGCCAGCTGGAATTCCCCGGTGAAGGACGCGGCAGAGAAGAACCGTTTTCCGGTTCAGGCCCTGTAGCGGAGAGGTCTCCTGAAAAATGCGTAATAGTAAGTAACAGGAGAGAAAAAAGTATGTCCATTCTGGAAAAATTAGAGGAACTGAGAAAAACCGATGATAATGAGAAGTCACGGGAGGCGACAATCGTCAGGACCAGCATCATCGGCATCATTGCCAATGTGTTTCTGGCCGCTTTTAAAGCCGTGATCGGCCTGGCCAGCAATTCCATCGCGATTGTGCTGGATGCGGTAAACAACATTTCTGATGCCGGCAGCTCCCTGATTACCATCATCGGCACCAAGCTGGCAGGAAAGGAACCCGATAAGAAGCATCCCTTCGGCTATGGACGCATCGAGTACCTGAGTGCCATGATCATTTCGGTCCTTGTGCTTTATGCCGGCATTACGTCCTTTACCGAATCTGTCAAGCAGATCCTGGATCCCGAGACACCGGAGTACAGTACTGTTTCGCTCATCATCGTTGCCGTGGCGGTGCTGGTCAAGATTTTCCTGGGACGCTATGTGAAGAGCGTGGGCGAAAAAGTGAATTCGGATTCGCTGGTCAATTCCGGTGAAGATGCAACCCTGGATTCCATCATCTCCGCCTCCACCCTGGTGGCGGCAGCCATTTTCCTGCTGTTCCATGTTTCGCTGGAAGCCTGGCTGGGCGCCGTTATCTCCGTAGTGATTATCAAGTCCGGCATTGAAATGCTGAAGGACACCATCTCCCAGCTCCTTGGCGAGCGCACCGATCCGGACCTGGCCCAAAAAATCAAGCATACCGTAACCAGCTTCCCGGACGTTCACGGAGCATATGACCTGGTGCTCAATAACTATGGCCCAGATACGTATAACGGTTCCATTCATATTGAGGTACCGGATACCTATTCGGCAGATCAGCTGGATGAACTGATCCGTTCCATTCAGATGAAAGTCTACCGGGAGCATCAGGTTATTCTTACCGCAGTCGGTGTTTATTCCGTCAACACGAAGGATGCGGAGGTCATTGCCGCACAGAAAAAGGTTCGGGAAATCGTGTTTGCCCATGAGTATGTGACACAGATGCACGGTTTTTATCTTCAGAAGGAAAAAAAGGCCATGCGCTTTGATATTGTGGTCAGCTTCGATGCACCGGACCGGCATGCGGTGTTCAATGACGTGGTGAAGGAAGTCCGGCAGGCATTCCCGGGATATGAGATGCAGATTGCGCTGGATACGGACTTCTCGGAAATGTAAGGAAATTCCAAAGAGAATACGATGCTTTATCCTGTCCGGCCTTGCCTGCCGGGCAGGATAAACTGCTTTTTGAAGGTGCCCGGGGGAAAAGCAGCATAAGGCTATATTGCGTGCGGCTGTCTGCAGGAATCCTGCTGCGGCCGCCGGTTTTTTTCATGCCGGAACGCCTGCGATGGAAGCTGCCGGCGTTTTCGGAGGCCGGTTCCGGAGAAAAGCCTATGGCAGGGAAGGTACCGTCTTATCGAAAAGAGGGGGAGGGGAATCGCAGGAAAAAACATGCGGATTCCTGTAAAAAAGTCCCGGAAGATTGACAGAAAACATGGATAAGCTTATAATAATTTCTAATTAAGAAATTAAATTGCAATATGTGAAATTTTGGCCGGAACGGTCTGCCGGAGGCGGCGGATTTTCCCGAACGGATGCGGGCTGCTGCGGACCGGGCAGTTCAGGGGAAACGTTCCCGGCGGCAGGAACCGGGAAAGGGTTCCTGAAAAGGTATTTGCAGAAAAAGGGACAGCAATGTTCCCGGTAAAAAGAAAGGAAGAAAAAACATGAAAATCGCACTGCTTGAGCCATTGGGCGTACCGGAAAAACTGATTGAAGAACTGGCTGCTCCCATCCGGGAACAGGGACATGAATTCATCTACTATAATCAGAAGACCACGGACCCCGCCGAACTGATCCGCCGGAGTGAGGGCTGTGAAGTTGTCATGATTGCCAATAATCCCTATCCGGCCGCCGTCGTCCGTGCGCTTCCGGAGCTGAAGCTGCTCAATGTGGCTTTTACCGGCATTGACCACGTCGGTCTGGATGCCTGCAAGGAGCAGGGGGTTACCGTCTGCAATGCAGCAAACTATTCCAATCAGACGGTGGCAGAGCTGGTGATCGGCATGACCATCGCCCTGCTGCGGAAGATGCCGGAAGGGGACCGCGCAGTGCGCTCGGGCGGAACCTCCGCGGGGCTCTGCGGACGCGAGATTGCGGGAAGAACCGTGGGCGTCATCGGCACCGGCCGGATCGGAATGATTGTTGCCCGCCTTTTCCATGCGCTTGGTGCCAGAGTGATTGCAACGGACCAGCATGAAAACCCTGCCGCCCTGGAGCTCGGCATCCGGTACATGCAGCTGAAGGAACTGATGGCGGCCAGTGATATCGTGACGCTGCATACGCCCAACAATGCATCCACCCGCGGCCTTATTTCCCGGGAAGTGCTTTCCTGCATGAAGCCCTCGGCGATCTTCATCAACTGCGCCCGCGGACCCATTGTGGACAATGCGGCACTGGCGGATCTCCTGAATGAAGGAAAGATCGCAGGCGCCGGTGTGGATGTCTATGACATGGAACCGCCGATTCCTGCGGATTACCCGCTGCAGAATGCCCGGAACATTATCCTGACTCCCCATGTGGCTTTCCTTTCCGAGGAGTCGATGATCCGGCGCGCCCATATCGTCTTTGAAACCCTGCAGTCCTATCTGGATGGCCATCTGCAGAACGTCTGCGAACTGTAAACCGGAGGAACGGGAGAATGCCGTGCCGGAAGGGGAACGTTTTCCCCGGCGCAGCGCGGCTTTCTTCTGCCGGATGCTTCTGATTCGCAGGCCGTTTCACGGCACGTCCGGAGGCCTGCACCTTCCGGACATGCGCAGCCCCAAATAGAAAAAAACAAAAAATCTATCCGCAAAAGATAGATTTTTTGCTGTATTCAGAGAAAGAACAGAACCCGCTCCCCCGCCGGGCGGCTTCCGGAAGGTTTCTGAAGTATTCCGGAATCCCGGGAAATGGAGCGGGAGAAGGGGAACGCAACTCAGATGAGTCTGTCGAGGGTTTCATCATGAGCGAAGCCCAGTTTCCGGTATTGTTCGCCGCGCGTCTTTATATCATCGGCGAGCTGCATATGGGCGAACTGCAGGACGTCCTCCGCCCGTTCGAAAGGAATGACCAGGACGCCGTCATCATCCGCACAGATGATATCCCCCGGACGGACCAGAACGCCCGCACAGTTGACAGGCACATTGACACCGCCGAAGGTAACGCGACCGTAGGCATGGGTGAAGGTTCTGGAAGTGCAGAAGACATTTGCTCCCTCCAGGTTGGTTTCATGGCTGTCCCGGCATCCGCCGTCAATGACGGCGCCGCTGATTCCGCGGATCATGGTGTTCATGGCGATTTCGCTTCCCCAGACACCGCCGCGGACGCCGTCCATATCAATCACCACCACCATGTCCCTGGCCGTTTCCGGCGTAATGTAATCCACAAAGCGGTAGATGTCATTGCACCCTTTTCCGAGCTCTTCCCGCCATTCTTCAATCGTGGAACAGGGCTTTACTGCATCCTGCTTTCGAAGCAGGCGCACGGTAAAGGCATACCCCTTGAATTCCATGCCGGGACGGAGGGGGCGCATTTTTTCGTTCATGGTCCCCTTGTCTACCAGCCCCAGGGCATCCATGGCATCGGAAAGGTCGGCACAGCGGTACTTGCGGATTTCCGCAATCAGTTCTTCTCGGTTCATTGCTTTTCTCCTCCTGTAATCGGTTCCGGTTCTTCACAGATCCAGGCATCCCGTTCCACGCGGCTGTTCCACATGTCGGGACTGACAACGCCGCGCAGCCGGCTGAGGCGCTGGGGCCGGTACCAGCGCGCGGTTTCCGCAGCATATTGCTGCCAGCATTCCGACGCCTGCCGCATGCAATCCGCGGCCTGCGCATGCCGGCCCTGCAGCAGATGCACGGAAGCCCGTAATTTAAAAGCGTAATAGCGGGCAAGCCCCGTAATGCGGCAGAGGTCTGCCCGGAGCTCCCTTTCCGGGGCGGACGTTCCTTCGGGAAGCGCCACTGCGTCTGCCAGAGCGGCTTCTTCCAGAATCTTCCCGGCGATGTCTTCTGCGGTGACCGGACAGGAGTGGTTTCCGGAGGCGGTTTCCGCCACCGAGGCAACGCCGGAGTCCGGACAGGCGCCGCAGGTCAGGAACTGGTTCAGATCATCAAATACGGTAATCCTGTCCGGTTCATGGAGACGGCAGCATGCTTCGGGATACCACTGAAAGTCATAATTCCGCCAGTGGGCGAGACTGATCAGCCGGACTGCCCGGGAGGCATGGCGGTATTTGCGTTCCAGCAGGTCTGCCGGCATTCCCGGCAGGAAGCGGCGCAGGAGCATCTGCCTTTCTGCCGGATCCACGGATTCCCGGTATCCCAGGCGGCCGACGAGGGCAAAGAGGTAGAAATGCTTGTCCAGCCAGTAGCGGTTTTTCAGCTCCGGATCCCGGCTCTGGTTTTCCACTCCCCAGACGACGCCGTCTGCCCCGAGATAGAATCCCCGGACATCGTCCTTCGGCATCTGGTCCATCAGGGAGGCGAGGAAGGTGTCTTCGGCCCAGGGAAAGAGATAGAAATCATCCTGCCGAAGGGTGAGCCATACCTTCTGGCCCTCTGCCTTTGCAAGCAGCAGCGGATCGGAAAAGCGGGGACGTTCGCAGGCGGTCATATGGGCCATGGCGTATTTGGTGCTGAGTTCCAGATGCCCACGGAAATCCGCAAAGGCTTTCTGAACCTGGGAAAGGGTGGTTTGATGCGTGCGGCAGATCAGCGTGAGATCCCGGGAAGGGTTTTCTGCCAGAACGTCTTCCATGGCCCGGCCGTAGGTGTTGCGCAGCCAGTGCATGTCCATGTTTTCGTTCCATTCAGAACACAGGTTTTCTCCCGCCGTTACGCCGATTCCTGCCAGCGTGGGAAAGGCTCGGAGCAGGGCGGCGGTGCTGCACCGGATGTAATGCTGCGTATGGGGATCGTCGGCGCTCTCGGTAAGGGGGTATCCGCTGTCCTCCAGGCCATAGAGATACAGGTTCCAGGTAAAGAGAAAGACCTTGACACAGCGGTCAGCAGCATACTGAAAGACACGCTGCCAGAAGGCCGTTTTTTCTTCGATGGTCATGCGTCGGATGCGGACAAGCCCGGCCTTCATTTCGGGCGTATAGAACTGAAGTGCCCTGGAGGTTCCTCCGGCCATGAAGGAGGATATCATGACATCCTCAAGCGCGGCATCGGGGTATTCCGGTACCCGCACCATGGACGGGAAAGGACAGAGATTCCAGAGCGTCAGGGTGTTGTACCGCTGCAGGACCATGCGGTCAATGAGACCGCGCCAGAATTCCTCCGACCACATGGCGGCGATATTGTCCTGGGCGCTGTCCCCGCAGTCGGAATAGCTGGGAGTGCGCGCATCCAGCGGCACATTCAGCTTGATCCCCCTGCTCTGAAACCGGGGACGGTGGATTCCCTCGGAGACCCCTGGCGGCCCCTGCAGTGCTTCCACACTGTCGGCAAGGTCCAGCAGGGCAGTCATGGCCGCTTCCTCATCGCCGGCGGAGAGCCGCAGCCGGTTCTGCAGCCTTGTCAGCCGGTAGGCCTGGGCCGGCAGCCCGGAATCCCGGACCAGCTCCACAGAAACGGAGATTCCGGCTTTCCTGCAGGCAAGCTCCAACCTTTGCTGACCGAAGGCGGCTGCTTTGGAACTGTGAAAATTCATTTCATCATCCTTTCACGGCGCCGGCGGTCATGCCCTCGATAAAGTAGCGGTTAAAGATCATGTATACGAGGATCATGGGAATCATGGAGATGGCGGTGCCGGCAAGCATCAGGTTCCAGGAAGAGGCGGCTTCGCCGGAACTCTTCAGGCTGATGACACCGACGACCAGAGGCATGCGGTCCGGTTTGGACATGGTAAAGACCATGGGCATCATATAGTCGTTCCAGCTGTGCCGGAATTCCAGAATGGCAATGGTGGCAATCAGCGGCTTGAGCAGCGGGAAGATGATATGGACAAACGTTCCGAAGAAGGAGCATCCGTCAATCCGGGCGGCTTCGTCGATCTCCGTGGAAAGGGTGCGGATATAGGTCCTGGTAATGAAAAGGTTGGTGACGTTCATCCCCAGCACACGGATGAGAATGACGCCCCACAGGGACTTGTTGATTCCGAACCATTTGGCGATCATGACCGTCGGATAGAGCGTGAGGCTGCCCAGGGAGACAAACATGGAAGAGACCACAATGGAAAAGATCAGGTTTTTTCCCCGGAAGCGGCCGCGTTCAAAGCAGTATCCGGCCACCGTGCTGGTGATGATGGTGCCCAGCACGATAAAGGTCGACATGAAGACGCTGTTCATGGTATAGCGCTCGAAGTTGGCAAGGCTCCAGGCCTGTTTATAGTTGTCCAGCACAAACTTCTGCGGAATGAGCGTGCTTCCCGAGGTCAGCAGCTCCTGATTGCTCTTGAAGGACCCCATGAAGGTATAGAAAATGGGGAAGATCACAAATACGAAGATAATGCTGAGCGCCAGGTAGGTAAGCAAGGCAGAAATGCGTTTGCGGGTGGTATTGGACATCGCTTTCTTCCCCCTTCCTAATAGACTTCGTTCATCTTGCTGGTAACGCGCATGTAAATGAAGGAAATAATGGCCAGGAAAATGCCGGTGACCACGGACATGGCTGAGGCATAGCCGATTTCCACCGAACGGCCGGAATAACCGAAGAAGTACTTGAAGACATAGGTCATGATGACCTCCGTCTTGCCGCCCGGCGCGCCGTTGGTGGAGGCCAGCACCAGGTCTGAAACCTTGAGGGAGCCGACAATGGCCATGAGGATGACCACCTGGGCAATGGGGGCGATCATGGGCAGCGTAATGTTCCAGAAGCGCTTCCACGGCGTGACGCCGTCCAGCTCCGCACATTCGTAGATTTCTCTGGGAATGGACTGCAGGGCCATCAGAAAGTAAATCATGTTGATCGGGAAGTTGTTCCAGATGGAAGCAATGCCGAGCATTTCGAGGGCCGTCCATTTGTTGCCCATCCAGTTGATGGGACGGGAAATCAGACCGATGTACTGGAGAATGTTGTTCACGATGCCGTCAAAGCTGGCAAACATCAGGGAGAAGATCAGGCCGACGATGGCGGTGGAGGTGATGGCCGGAAGAAAAAGGAAGGTCCGGAAAAAGCCGGTGCCCTTGAGCCCTTTGTTCAGCAGAATGGCCAGGAACATTGCCAGAGGGATCTCGATGACCAGCTTGCCCGCGGAAAGGATAACGGTATTCAGGATGGCATCCCAGAAAGCGGGATCCCGCGTGAAGAGCCGCACGAAATTATCAAGACCGATGTAGGTGGACTTGAAGTCGTTGGCCTTGAACAGGCAGAAACGCAGAATGTAAAGGATGGGTCCATAGGTGAACAGGGTGAAGCCTGCCAGCATGGGCAGAAGCATCAGGACGGCCTGCACATGGTCATTCTTGATGGACAGACGTTTGTTCATCGGTCTGAACCTCCTTTCGTAAGGGAAAGAAAGCCGCTTGCCATCAGCAGAGCCTGCAGCTCGGAAACGGGAACGCAGACCGGCGGGACCGAATCCCGGAGGCACAGGGAAGCAGCGGTTCCGGCCGCCTGGCCGGTCATCACGCAGAGGGAGATTGCCCGGACGCCGCTTTCTGCAACATGTCCGGCACTGATGCACCGTCCGGCAACCAGCAGATTATCGAGGTTCACCGGTATCAGGCTGCGGTAGGGAACCTCAAAGTACCGGTTCCCCTGTACGGGTTCATAAATATGTCCCTGGTACCCCCTGCCGGCCACATTCCCATCCCCTGCCTGAAGCATGCCGGGGTCGGGAGTCAGCATGTCGTAGAACCGCGGATAGACGGCAATGCAGTCCTCAAAGTGCTTCTGCGCCTCCATGTCTTCGATGGTGAGGCGGTACAGCCCCTGAATGCGCCGGCTGTCCCGGAAGCCGATCTCCGGGGACATGGAAGCGATTTCCGTCCGGGAAAAACCGGGGTAATTCGCCTTCATGTATCGGTAAATATCGAGATTATAATGCCTGCATTCGCGTTCCCCGCGGCTCAGATCATCGATATCCGTGGGGTCGATGCCGTAGGCACAGGAATAATTGACATATGAGATGATTCCGGCACGGGTGAGCCGTCCGTAGGGGAGGTCCTGCCGATAGCAGGGCAGCCCGGTCTGTCCGGAACGGTATTCCTCATGGAAACGCTGGCTGCATTCCCGGAGCCCGTCCCCGCCGGAAAGCAGAAGGCCTGCGTCCGCTCCGGCCAGACGGAGGCTTACGGTGCCGGGCTGGCAGGCATGGTCTGTATCCCGTCCCTGTTCAAAGGGGATGCCGGCTGCAAAGGCAACATCGCCGTCGCCGGTACAGTCAATGACAAGGTCTGCCTGGATGGCCTGGGCTCCCTGCTTGGTCTGGATGATGACGGCATCAATGCGGTTATCCCGGAGGATGACATCATTGACAAAGGCATGAAGCTTTACGTCCACGCCTTCCCGGGCGAGAAGGTCGTCCAGATAGACTTTGAGGTATTCACTGTGGAAGCGGTGCGGTGCACCCGGGCGCAGATCGTCCGAGGGATATTCGCGGTCATAGCCGTCCTCAATCTCCCTGGCAATGCCCTGGGGGGAGAAGGGGGTTCCGCGCATGAAATAATTGCAGGTTTCCACGTAGCAGGCGGTGACATTGCCGCCGAGAAAGCCTCTTTTTTCAAGCAGCACGGTCTGGGCTCCCATTCTGGAAGCGGCAAGGGCGGCACCGACACCGGCGGGCCCTCCGCCGACAACGAGTACCTGTGTTTTCTGCCGGACCGGAATCTGTTTCTGAGGCTGTGTAATAAACATAGGGGCCTCCTGAAAGTGCTGAATTTGGAAAACGGCAGGCGTGGATAACCGCGCCCGCCGTGATTGAAATTCCTATGCAGTTACTTGGCTCGTTCTACCTGGGTGCCTTCCGGCAGCTTGAAGAGGTTGAGCTGCTCTTCGGTCAGGGCTTCGAGTCCTTTGTTGTAGCGGGCATCGCAATCTTCGAGTGCGCCTTTGATGTCGCTGCCTGCCTGGCCGGCGAGCAGGTTGACGATCACTTCACGATAGGCGGGACCCTCGAGCGAGATCAGGGTGTCGGGCATGGCGCTCATCACGAATTTCTGCTCGATGTTGGCGAATTCCGCAAAGCCCTTGGCTTCCGGCTGCTTGGTTGCCATGTCAATGGCTTCCTGGCGGATCGGTACATACAGGCCCTGCTCATACATCTGTGCGGCGCATGCGTCACTGTAGAAGTATTCGAAGACCAGGAGCGCTTCCTTCGGATGCTCCAGTGCCTTCTTGCCCATGACCAGCAGCTGTGTCGGCTGGACAAATTCCTTATAGGGATAGCCTTCTTCGCTCAGGGAAGGTTCCGGAACCACGGCCCATTCACACTTGGCCGGGAACTGCTCGTTGTACACGGCAGCGTCAAAGCTGGCAGCGCCCATGATGCCGATGCGGCCTTCCGAGAACTGTGCACGGACGCCGTCGCCGTCAAGACCTTCAAATCCCGGGAAGACGCTTCCGTCCACCTGTGCCATGCCGTAGACTTCCTCAATGATGGGGGACAGGGCAGCAAAGTTGAATTTCGCGCCGTTCCAGTCATAGCCGTAGTGGCCGATGTTGCAGCCGGCAGGCATGGTAATGTAGCTGGAGAGGGTCCATGCGGATTTCAGGGAAAGACCGAAGCCGTAAGCTTTTCCTGCGCTGACTTCCGTGATCTTCTTGGCGTATTCCCTTACCTGGGCCCAGGTCCATCCGTCATAGGGAACTTCAAGACCGGCAGCCTTGAAAAGGTCCACATTGACAACGAACTTGTAGGTGGTCAAGTTGTAGGGGAGGGTATATACCTCACCGTTGAAGATGTGGTACTGTTTGGCCAGCAGGCCGTCGTATTTCGCGACAAGCGCATCGCTGCCTTCAAACTGGGAGAGCGGGATGACATATCCGGCATCCACGAAGTCCTGCATCCACTTGGTGTCCGCACGGAACATATCCGGAGCTTCATCCGTGCGTGCAGCAATTTTGATGGAATCGGAATAGTTGTCGCCGTACACGGTGTACTCCACAAATACCCCGTTTTCCTTGCCGATGGTTTCGTTGAACTCTTCAATCTGTTTGTTCCGGAGTTCCTTCTCATGGGCATTGTCAGACCACACGGTGATGGTCACCGGGTCGCTGGCAAGTGCGCCTGCGGTGCACAGCAGAAGCATGGTCAGTGCCAGCAGCCATACGAATGTTTTCTTCATGATGTTTTTTCCTCCTTCTCGTTGTATAGAACACAGAACCGTCGATGTTTCTGATTAAAATTATCGCGATTTTAAAAGAAAAGACAAGGTGGAATGTTTTTCCACCCCTGCTTTCCGCCCGGGGATTTTCACGGCGGGAGGTTGGATATTTTATCCACCCCCGGCGGAAACGGCATTTTTCCCTGCGGCTTCCGGAAAGAAACCTTTCCTGTGGATAAATCCACATCATTCATGCAGATTCCTTTCATTTCGGCTGTTTTTAATCTTGTTCTTTTTGTTAAATACGCTATAATAATATCGGGATTTTTATGCCGATTGCCAATGACAGGGGGTAATGATATGTCTCTGACGATTGTCTTTCTGCTTCTTTTCATGATTACCCTGCTGGTGACCGGATGGAAGAACCGGTATTTTGTCCTCTTTTCGTACCTGGCAGGGGCCATGACCCTTTCCCTGTCGGTTCTGACGGCGGAAGTTGCGAGGGTCAGCAATTACCTGGTCCCGGCGAACTATCTGATCCGCTCGGTGGAAACCCATCTATATACCTTCATCTACACCATACTGCGGATTCCGCTTTCCAGCCTCATGCTGATCCGTAATGTGGGAGTGGTGGCGTATTTTGCGGGGATTGTCTTTTTTGTCATTTCCTTCTCCGATAACGTACGCCAGGAGGAAGCAAAGCCCCGTTTCCGGGGACTGCGCCTTGCGGTCCTTATCGGGCTTCCGCTGCTTTTCTTCCTGTTCTATCACCCTTATACGGCATACCGTGTCTTCCGATATGCCCACAGTGCCCCGAAAAACAGGATGCAGATGGTGAGCATGCTGGTTTATACGGCGGACCTGCTGATACGACTGGGGGTTCTGGCATATCTGCTCTGGCCGGTGTTCCTCCTGACCTTCTATTATTTTAAAGGACGGATGACGATTCTCTCGAACTATCTTCTTCGGCTCGCAGCGCCGCTGCTGCTGCTGAACGTCAGCTTCTTTATTCTTTTCTTCACGGGGGATTTCAAGGCGTCCTGTGCAGATGCCCTGCAGTACGGGTTCTGGCGGTTTTCCCTGCCGATACATGTCCCGGTTTTCTTTACGACCTTTCTCCCGGAAATTTCGCTGATCCTGCTGGTTGCGATGTTTGTGGTCCTGATGCGCCTTCACGGCATGTATGTTTCGGGATTTTTCAAGGAACGGGAGATCCGGAAAAACCTGGATGCCCTGTATGCCAATGTCCGCAATGTCATGCACAGCGAGAAGAACCTCCTGTTCAATATCCGGATTCTGGCGGAAGATGCCCTGGGTAATCCGAAAGTCCGGGAGGAAAGCCTGCGGAAGATTATCGGCCTCTGCGGGCAGAATCTGGACGACCTGACCAATACCCTCAACAATGCCCATGACATGAGCGTCAGCACCATGCGCAACGACCTTATCCGTGCAGTGGATGCGGCACTGGCAAATCAGAACATTCCCGATACGGTCCGGATTGTGCGGAACTTTCCGGAAGGAGGCGTGCAGCTTTCCTTTGACCTGTATCACATGACCCATGCGATTTCCAATGTCCTGAGCAACTCTCTCGAAGCCATTGCCGCAAAGAAGCCGGAGTTTCCGGAAATACGCCTGACGGTGTATCAGAGCCGGGGATGGGTCTATTTTTCGGTCTGGGACAACGGATGCGGAATACCTCCCAAGCTGCTGCGCAGGGTGGAGCAGCCGTACGTGTCGACCAAGAACAAGAAAAACAGCTGGGGAATCGGACTGTCCTATGTATACCGGGTGATCCGGGCGCATTACGGGCAGATGCAGATCCGCAGCAGACAGCAGGAGTTTACGGAAGTGGAGATACTGCTGCCGAGAAGCAGGAATGGAGGAAAAAGATGATCCGCATTTTACTCGCCGATGACAATGCAGATATCCGGAGATATTTTCATCAGATACTGGAGCGGGAACCGGATTTCCAGGTGGTAGGAGAGGCGGAGAGCGGGGAAGCATGCGTTCTCATGGCCAGGAGCTGCAGGCCGGATATCATTCTGATGGACATTCAGATGGAGACGGAAACCGCGGGAATTGACGCGACCCGCGTGATCCATGAATTTCAGCCGGAATGCAAAATCATCATCCTGACGATCCATTCGGATGATGAAATGCTCTTCCGGGCCTATTCGAGCGGAGCCATGGATTTTATTGTGAAGACCGACTCCATTGCCAAGATTGTGTCTTCCATTCAGAAGGTCAGCCAGAACCAGCTGCAGCTGCGCAGCGATGTGGCCACGAAAATCGTGACGGAATTCCAGCGGATCCAGAATGAACGCACCAGCCTTCTTTTCACCCTCAATATCCTGACCAAGATGACCAACAGCGAGTTTGAGGTGCTCTGCTGTATTTACCGGGGGGATTCCTATAAGGAGGTTGCCAAGACACGGTTTGTTTCGGAAGCGACCATCAAGAGCCAGGTGAATTCCATTCTCAAGAAATTCGGCATGAAGCGCATGAAGGACGTGATCTCGGCACTGAACCAGGTCAATTTCCCGGAGCTGGCGGAAATGATGCAGAAAAGGTAGAGGAGGGGAGGGCAGCCGGGAGGCCTTCGGAGAATGATGCATAAAGCAAAGCCGTTTTCTCCGGCGCTCCGGGCAGGGAGATTTGTCGGGGACAGCGGAATGGGGTATAATAAGGGCATCTTCGTCGGGGAGGTATTTCATGAAACGGACCCAGGGAAATCAGTCGGTGGAAAAAATGCTGAAGATTGTGGAGATCATGGCTGCATCCAGTGATCCAATGCGTCTGCTGGACATTGCCAATGCGGTGGAGCAGCCCAGCAGCACCGCGCTGCGCATGCTCAATACGCTGATTGCCATGGGATATGCATACCAGGAAGAGAAAGGAATGAGGCGGTACGGCCTCACCATGAAGTTCCTGTCGATCGGCCAGCAGGCAACGGAACACCTCTCCTATCGGGATATCATCCACCCGTATCTGGTCCACCTTTCCAAGACCATCGGGGAAACCTGCTGCGTTGCGGACCGCCGTGGAAATAAGATCGTCTACTTCGATGTCGTGGTCAGCGACACAAGGAGCGCCCTGACAATCCGCCAGCAGATCGGCGGAAGCGCATTCATGCACTGTACCGGCAGCGGGAAGGTTTTCCTGATGCAGGATCCGGAAGAGAAGCTGGACCAGCTGATCCGGGATGTCGGCCTTCCTTCTTTTACCCCGCATACGATTACCACCAGAGAGGCCCTGCTGGAAGAGCTGGCCATCTGCAGACAGCGGGGATTTGCAATGGATAACGAGGAGATCGAACTGGGGATGCGGTGCCTGGCGGCACCCGTTTACGATATCCATCATCATGTCATAGCGACAATCAGCACTTCCGGGCCGGTTTCGCGCATGTCCCGGGAACGCTGCATCGGAGAGATCGGACCGCTTTTCTGCCGGACAGCGGAGGAGATCACCGATCTGATCACGGGCAGGGAAAAAGAAAATCAACAAAGGGGGTGAAGGAGAATGCCGGCAAACTATCCGACACTCCCTTCTGTTTTATCCAAAATGCAGCGCTTCTCCCGCTGCCGGAAAGCATGCTGTACTTCCCCGGAGGATTTTGAAAACTGGAGGAAGGAAGCTGCAGAGACGCTCAGGAACTGTCTGGGGTTGCAGTGGATGGAGGAATGCATCCCCGAGGGAACCATCCTGGAGCGGGTGGACACCGGGGAGATGATCCGGGAACATCTGCTCATTCAGACAGAGTCGGACGTACAGATGAGTGCCTATCTGCTGATCCCGTATTCGGCAGGGAAGAATACCCCGGTATTTCTCTGCCCCCATGGACATAACGGCTATGGAAAGGAAACGGTGGCAGGGCTGCGTACCCGGCCGGAATACCGGGAAAAGACGGAAAAATATCACTATGATTACGGGTACCGGCTTGCCAGGCTCGGATATGTGGTGCTCTGTCCGGACTGCCGCGGCCAGGGAGAACGCAGGGAAGAGGAGGCGTCAGTGGGCGCCCTCTCCTGCGACTGCACGCGGCTTGCCCACATGGGCCTTGGCCTGGGCATCTCCGCTGCCGGCATGATGGTCTGGGACCTGATGCAGGCAGTGACGTACCTGCGCCGGCGCGGCGAGTGGAACGGGGAGCGCATCCTGGGCTGCGGCTTTTCCGGAGGGGGAATGCAGATGCTCTATCTGATGGCGCTGGATCCCCGGATGCATGCGGCCATGCTGAGCGGCTATTTCTATGGCTTCACCGATGCGCTGGTGCGCCTCAACGACAACTGTTCCTGCAATTATGTCCCGGGCGTTATGCGGTACTTCGACATGTGCGATATTGCGGCGATGGCATGCCCCCGCAGGCTGGTCATCCAGTCCGGCACCAGGGACCATCTGGCAGGAGAAAGCGGCCTCCGGAATGTCACCGGACAGGTGGAAGAAACCAGGGCGGCCTATGCCATGATGGGGGCAGGCAGCCGGGTGAAGACGGACTTTCAGGAGGGTGACCATTCCTTTTACCCGCAGCGGCTTCCGGAACTGGCGGCATGGCTTGCAGAATAGGAGAGAAAGATGGTTTACATTCTCCAGTTTACGCGGATTCTTGTTTTCTGCTTTCTGGGCGAAGTGCTGCACAGACTGCTTCCTTTCCCGATCCCTGCCAGTATTTACGGCATGGTGCTGCTGCTGCTTGCCCTCAAACTGGGCATTGTCCGGACAGAGCAGGTAAAGAAGACGGGAAACTTCCTGACCGGCATTTTCCCCCTGCTTTTTGTTCCCGGCGCCGTCGGGGTCATGGAGCAGGCTGCGGTACTCCGGGAAAGCTGGCCAGCGATTGTGATAGCGCTGATCCCGGTAACGCTTCTGGTTTTTGCGGTGACGGGAAAGATTACGGAACACTTTGCGGAGGGGCCACATGCGTGAGATGCTGGAAAGTTCCCAGGTATGGGGAATCTTTTTTACCCTGGTTTTCTATGCGATTTTCTGGCTGCTGCAGAAGCGGATCCGTTCCTCCCTCTGCAATCCCCTGCTGCTGACAACCATCGTCATGATTCTCTTTCTTACGGGTGCCGGCATTCCCTATACGGATTATAAGGGGAGCAGCAGCCTTCTGTCGTGGCTCCTTCTGCCGGCCACGGTCAGCCTGGCGATCCCGCTGTATGAACAATGGGACCTGCTCAGGCGCAATGTCGTTGCCATCCTGACGGGCATTTTTTCCGGAGTGGTGACCAGCCTGCTCTGTGCGCTGCTGCTGACGAAGCTCTTTCATCTGCCGGCGGATCAGGCGGTAAGCTTTCTGCCGAAATCCGTGACGACCGCCATCGGCGCCGACGTATCGGCGGAACTGGGAGGCATCCCGTCGCTGACCATTGTATTGATTATTCTTACCGGGATCGTGGGAAATGTGCTTGCCCCCTCTCTCTGCCATATCCTGCGCCTGCGGAATCCCATTTCCCGCGGGCTTGCCATCGGGACGGCATCCCATGCCATCGGAACGGCCAAAGCAATGGAAATGGGGGAGACGGAAGGGGCTGTCAGCGGACTGGCCATCGCAGTTGCAGGCATCATGACGGCACTGCTCTGTCCGCTGTTTGCCGCATTGCTGTGATGCTGCCGACAAGGCTGCAAAGCGGAAGGACACTGCAGAAAGCCGGAGAAGCGCCGGCACGGCCCGGATGTTCCGGGGAAAGTAAGAGATAAAAAAGGGGAAAAATGATGGAGATCAAGATGGAGAACAGGCCGGATTACCTGTATGTACCCGAGAAATGCCCGTGCCCCCGAGGGGAAAAAGTAAACTGTCCCAGGTATCGCAACTGTGAAGCCTGCAGGGAATTCCACAGGACACCGGGAAATCCTCCGCAGACCGCATGCGAGAAGAAGGCCGGTATAAAGGTTCCCTGAACGGAGCAGGAAAGACGAAAAAATGAAGTATTACAACGAAAAATCGCTAGACAAAATACCGTAATACATGTTATAATTAATCGCTTCCGAAAGGTTTTTCCGGAAGCTTGACGGATATTCCATTGGTGTCTTTCAGGGAAGGGCGGATCAGTGTGATGAAAAGAAACGGAAAACGGGTTCTGGTGGCGGCTGCGATGCTGGGACTGCTGTTCCTGGGCGGGTGCGGGAAATATGTTTCCAGCCACAGTGCTTTCGGATTTGTCCATACCGGCAGTGACAAAGCTGCGGAGATGCGGTTCGCTTCTTTCAGAGGAAGCCAGATTTTTACCATGCAGGTGGACGGAGAGGCCGGCGGACAGATCCGGTATTCCGCCAGCCTGGAAAGCGGTGCGGCCACCGTATACTATGATACGGACGGAACAAAGAGGGAACTCTTCTCCATCACGGCAGGGGAGAACGTCGATGCTGCCGGAGGCGAACTGGTGAAGGGGAAGCTCTACGTGATTGTGGAGACCACGGAGAACTGCAAAAATGGAGAGTTCCGATTCAGTATTCAGTAAGAAGGTAATGGTGGACGATGGGTATCTTTTGGAACCGGGGGACGCGGGAGGATGATCTGCTGCAGGAAGCAGCGCAGATGAAGCGCTATATGGATATGCTTCGATGTGATCCGGCGTTCCGGGAGAAGGCTGAAGCAGCGCCGGAACGGGCGGCAGAGGAAGCCGGCCTGGCGATCCGTGCAGAGGATGCCCGGCGGTACGGCCGGGAGCCGCTGGCGGAACCCGAGGGGTTGATGGCAGCTTTTCTGAAAGAAAAAAAGGAATATCGGTCGAGAATCCGGGAAGAAGCAGGCATGTTGCGGCATACGGGCTTTGCCGCCTGGCACAGACGGCAGGACCGAAGGTGCGATCTGGAACTGGGACAATGGGTGAATGCGGAGCTCATGCATCTTCCGCTGGCTTTTGAACTGAGCAGCGGGTGCTCGGTGGGCTGTCCCTTCTGCGGGCTGAGTGCCGGAAGACTGAACCGGGTA
>CAMVHE010000040.1 GCA_947167215.1 uncultured Clostridia bacterium | reverse complement strand
CGCGTTCTTCCTTATTCTCTGTATCGTTTTCAAGGATCGTGTCTCGCGTTTGACTAGCGTCTCTCGCGGACAGCTCGTGTATAATACATCAGCTCAAAATTAATGTCAACACCTTTTTTTTCACTTTTTTTGCCCCAAATTCCCCATTTTCGAACTTTCGTTCCCTATCGTTTTTTCAATGTTCGGATTTTCGCCATGCTTTCCTCCCTCTCCTTGGGGGTCGCCTCCGGATTGCCCCCTACATCTAGTTTGTTTTCCCGAACGTTTTTTTTGAAAATTTTTTTGAATTTTTTTCTGAATCATCCCACTTGTCACCTTTCTCTGCTTCATGTAAACTATATCAAATGCTTTATGGGAGGGCGTTCATGGACAGTACACCGGTAATTCAGGCGCTTCTTCGTGCCGGCATCCCAGACACACGTCTGCATGCAAATGTCCCCATGTCAAAAATCACCACCTTCCGCGTGGGCGGTCCCTGTGATCTGCTCGTTGATGCAGGATCCATTGATGATATCATGGCAGTCATTGATTATTCCCGTCATCTGGCAATCCCCCTGACCATTATCGGCAATGCCTCCAATCTGTTAGTGCGTGACGGGGGAATCCGCGGCATTGTCCTTCGGGTCTCCTCTGGTTTTTCTTCCTTATATAAAGATGGAAATGTTCTTCACGCACAGGCCGGCATCTCCCTCCATTCCCTTGCGGTATATGCCTGTGCTCATGGTCTTTCCGGACTTGCAGAGTGCTCCGGAATTCCCGGTACGCTTGGCGGCGGGGCAGTCATGAACGCCGGTGCATATGGCGCAGAATTGTCGGATGTTATCTCCCGCGTCGAAGGAATCTCCCTGGACACGAACCGTCCGGTCATCTTTGAAAAACCTGATCTTCAATTTTCCTATCGTCATTCTGCCATGATGGACCAGCACATCCTCATCTCCGATGTTACTCTGAACCTCTCGCCTGGAAATCCTTCCGAAATCGCTGCACGCATGCAGGAGCTTGCCCGGCTCAGGAAAGAAAAGCAGCCTCTTGAATATCCCAGTGCCGGGAGCACCTTCAAGCGGCCGGAAGGTGCTTATGCTTCCAAGCTGATCGATGACTGCGGTTTACGCGGATATCGCTTCGGCGATGCCATGGTCAGCCCAAAGCATGCCGGATTCATTATTAACTGCGGCCATGCAACTGCTTCCAGTATTCTGCTTCTTATGGAACACGTTTCCACGGTTGTCAAAGAACAGACTGGATATACACTCGTTCCTGAGGTCCGTATTCTCGGGGAAGATTCCCCATCTGATCAGAAGGAGATCTGAAATGCGTTTTCTTATCGTTACTGGCATGTCCGGTGCCGGAAAGAGCACCGTACTGAATCACCTTGAAGATAATGGCTATCTTTGCATGGATAACCTTCCACCGCTTCTTCTCCCTCAGGTATTCTCCCTGTGTGAGAATACCGATATCGGCTCTTCGGTCGCCCTTGGCGTAGATACCCGCAGCGGCGCACTGTTTAATGCGGACGCAGTGGTTGCATCCATTGATACAGCACGGGATAATCACACAATATCCGTGTTGTTTCTTGACTGTGATACAGAAACACTGGTCGACCGCTATAAGGAGACCCGCCGGGATCACCCGCTCCGGAAGAATGATCTGACTCTGGAAGAAGCGATTACCCTGGAACGGGACAAGCTGCATCCTCTGCGCGAAAAGGCAGACTTCGTCCTTTCCTCGTCCGATATGAAAGGAAAGCAGCTCTGTGCCAGGGTAGACGAACTGCTTAACGAAAGCCGGGAGAACCTGAAGCTCCGGATCGAAGTCATGTCCTTCGGCTTCAAGCGCGGTATTCCCCGCGAAAGCGATCTGGTTTTTGATGTGCGATTTCTGCCCAATCCCTACTATATCAAAGAGCTTCGCGCCTATACCGGTCTGGATGCCTGTGTACGGGATTATGTTCTCGAAAAAGAAGAAACAAAGAATTTCCTTCATTATCTGTACGGCATGATTGATTATCTGCTGCCTCTGTACCAGCAGGAGGGCAAACGTCGGCTCATGATTGCTATCGGCTGTACAGGCGGTGCCCACCGATCGGTTGCCATCAGTGAGAACCTCAATGCGCATCTGAAGGCTGCCGGCTTCATCTCCGGCGTCTCCCATCGCGACATGGCCATTGAGGAAGCCTCCTGGCCTTTCCACCGGGAGCATTCTTCCGAAGAATAATAACGTCTTCAAAAACGGGCAGGAGCATCATTCGGTGTCCCTGTCTGAGATTATTACCAGACTGTAACATATACCCGTAGAAGGAATCTGCCAGTGGCGGATTCCTCTTTTTCTTTCCGCCCTTCCTTCCCCAAAAGAAAGGATTATTCCGCATTTTCTCTTCTTCCTATTATTTTATAGAATCTTAACAAGCTTTTAAAAAGATTTCATATTTGTTAAAAACGGCTTGACAATTGTTAACTTTCGTAATAATATGTTCATATACTTGCAATGAAAGGAGACGCAGAATCTCATGCTTAAGAATTCATCCAGGCATATTCTGCTTTTACTCTTGATTCTTCTGCTCACCATCCCCTCCGCATTCGCAGAGAATTACCGTCTGGGCGACCGGGACGCAGAGGTCGTTAATATTCAGCTGGCCCTTACTACCCTTAAATTGTATTCCGGAGAAATCACCGGACACTTTGGCAGCAGAACAAAGGATGCGGTGATCAAATTCCAGAAAAAATATGACCTTGATGCAGACGGCATTGTTGGTGTGGAGACGATGGAAAAGCTCTACGCGCTGGCAGGCATAACCACTTCCAGTGTTTCCTCTTCCTCCTCCAGCACAGCCTCATCGACGACTTCGTCCAGCTCCTCTTCCGTGATGAGTACCGGAAGTCAGGGCTCAAACGTTAAAACGCTGCAGCAGGATCTGACAAAGCTTGGTTATTATTCCGGTTCCATTACCGGTCACTACGGAAATCTGACAGCCGCCGCCGTCGCTGCATTTCAGAGAGCGAACGGCCTGTCTGCAGACGGTGTTGCAGGCAGCAAAACGCTTGCAAAAATTGCCACTGCACTGTCTTCCAAGTCTTCTGCTTCCACGTCAACCACTCAAAGCACTGCTTCCCAGACTACCACAGCTGCAACCAGCAGCAGCTCCTCCGGACTGCTGAAGTATGGCAGTCAGTCTGAAGAAGTTAAAACTCTCCAGCAGAATCTGAAGGCCCTTGGCTACTACACCGGTAACGTTACCGGCAATTATGGAAAACTTACTCAGCAGGCAGTTTACAAATTCCAGCAGGCCAACGGCCTGTCCGCAGACGGCATTGCAGGAAGCAAGACTCTTTCCGCAATCCGTTCAAAAGTTTCCGGAACTTCCACCGAAACCACGTCTCCTGCAGCTGCTACCATTTCCACCAGCGTCTCCCTTATGGTTGGCTCCAAAGGAGATGAGGTCCGTACCCTGCAGAATTCTCTCAAGCAGCTCGGTTACTATACCGGCAATGTAACCGGAAACTTCGGCAATCAGACCAAGGAAGCCGTTGCCAACTATCAGAAATCCAAAGGACTGTTAAGCGATGGCATTGCCGGCACGAAAACCCTTCAGGCCATCAATGCAGATCTTTCCCGCAAGAAACTCTCTTCCGGTTCCTATGCGCCGCCTTCTGCAAGTTCTGTCATCTATTCAAACTTCTATAACTGGAGAAACAAGTATTCCAACGGTGAATACTGCACCGTATATGATTTTTCCACCGGTTACAGCTGGAATCTCCGCATCATGACCAAGGACGCCCATATGGACGCTGAACCTGCTACTGCAGATGATACCGCGATCATGCAAAAAGCCTTCGGAGGCAAAACTACCTGGACACCGAAGGTTGTGTGGGTCACCTTCTCCGATGGCAAAACCTACATCGGTTCCACGCATGATACACCTCACGGTGTACAGCATCTGACCAACAACAACTTCAAAGGTCATCTGTGCGTGCATTTCCCGCTCGCCATGAGCAGGGCGGAAAGCATCGGCGATTATGCCGTCACCCATCAGAATGCCATCAACACCGGCTGGGAAGCCACGCAGCGCCTCAAAAACTGAAAAAATGTTTCCGACAGTCCGTTTAACCGGGGTTTGGGGGAAAACAGATTAAACGGAGATTATCGGATACACATAAAAGGAGACAGTGCAGAATCTGCACCGCCTCCTTTTTTATCTCCCGTCTTTGTCAGCCTGTTCCCTGCACCGAACAAGCGGCATGGCCTCCTGTTTACAACCATGCCGCTTCCCGCAGAAAACTCCTGCGATCTTTCATTTATCCGAAAAAGCTGCTGACCCAGCTATTAACTTCTTCGAAGGTTCCTGCTTTCAGGCTTCCCTGAACGATATCGGGTTTACCGCCTCCGCGTCCTTCAAAAGCTTTGCACAGTTCCCTGGCAAATGTCCGCAGATCGGTCTGCCTGGAAACAGCAGCAAACTGCCATTCTCTGTCTTTCCCCACAAGAACCATGCCGACCTTTGCCTTCTGAGCAAGAATGGATGCCGCCTTCCCCGCCTGTGTCAGGGCAATCTGCTCACTGTGAACAACCCTTGCCCCTTCCGTATCGTCAAAGTGTTCCACTTCCTTTTCGAACAGATGCATGCCAAGCCGGTTCTTTTCTCCCCGCAATGCCATGCATTCTTTTTCCAGATGAAGAACCGCATCTGCGGTATCCTCCTGCTGTACTGACAGCTGCCTTCCTATTTTCCGTATCTGGGCAAGCATCCTGTTTTCATAATCCAGCGCTCTTTCGCCTGACAGCATCTCAATGCGCACACCCTGTTTATACTTCTGAAGCGAGACTGCCTTGATCTGTCCGACCGCTCCGGTCATGAGGACATGCGTGCCGCAGCAGGCGCAGGTATCTGCATCCTCGATCTGAATGATGCGCACGTCCCCCCTGATCTCCTTCTTGCTGCGGTAGGACATGGTATCCTTTTCCCCTTCCTTCAGGATAATCTCCTGAACAGGAACATTTCTCCAGACGATCTCATTGGCCTTCTTTTCAAGCATAAGAAGTTCTTCTTCCGTGATCGGCCCGCTGAAATCTACCGTAACCAGTTCACTTCCGATATGGAAGCCCACATTGCTGTACCCGAAAGTTCTGCAGATCAGTCCGGAAAGAATATGCTCACCGGTGTGCTGCTGCATCATGTCAAACCGGAAATGCTCATCCACTTCTCCGGAAACACAGCCGCTCACGGCGCCATCCAGCCAGTGAACCACCTCCCCGTTTTCCTCCTGAACATCCAGTACTTTTTTCCCGCCCAGAATTCCGCGGTCTGCCGGCTGACCGCCTCCCTCCGGATAAAAGGCAGTCTGGTCCAGGATTACCCTCCAGCTTTCTCCATCCTGCAGGCAGGAAATCACCTTAGCATTAAAATGCATCTGCATGACATCTTCATAATACAGTTTCCTGGTCATAATCGTTTCCTTTCCGATTTTTCTTTATTTTCAATGGAAAAGTTTTTCATTTCTGTTAAATATGCACATTCCGACAGCGTTATGTTTGACTCTGCATAGGTGCAATGCTATAATATCCTATATTTTACTGATTTAACAATGTTTTTTTGAAGGGGGATCTCAGTATGGAAAGCGAAACAATTCAGCTGATTCTTCCATCCTGGGACATGCTGCCCGACATTGGTCTTTACAACGATCAGGTAGTTACCTGCCTGGTCCGGATCTTCCGCGATACGCTGCCCAAAGGCGAAATTACGAAGACGATGATCAACAACTACGTAAAAGCCGGGCTGGTTTCAAAACCCGTATCAAAGAAGTATGATCGGGAGCAGATCGCTCAGATGATCATCATCTCTTTCCTCAAGCAGGCCCTCAGCATGGATGGTATCCATCAGCTGTTTACCATTCTTTTTGCCGAAAGCGTTGAGAAAGGTTACAACCTCTTCTATCGCCACGTGCAGGATCTGGAAGAAGCTGCCAGAGCCGGTCATCTCGAAATCCAGTGGGACAGGAATACACCCGACCAGACGGCTCTGCTCTGTGCCTTCACCGGTGCGCTCTGCACCATCAAAACGTATTCCATGTTATCTGAAATCAAAGAACTATAATCCCAAGTATACACCTCTTTTCCTTTCCCGTCATCTGATCAGGAGGCTTAAGGATATGATTTGTCCTCATTGTCACAACAAGATTCCAAACGGATCCAATATTTGCCCACTGTGCTATGCCAATCTGGCAGGCATCGATCTTTCCAGCGATGATAATTCCCCAGCACCGGAAAAAAAGACGAAAAGCACCGGAAAAAGCAGCCGAAAAAGCGCCTATTCCAAAGGCTCTCATTCAAAACCCAACCGGGACCGCGCTCCGATGATCATTGCCATCGGCTTTATTCTGATTCTGGTGGTCATCATTTTCGCCATCGTCCATTCCATGTTTACTGCCGGCAGCGCCCCGTCTCCGAGAGCCACAGAGGCACCGGAAACCCAGGTTGCCGTCCAGAATACACCTAATCTGGTGATCTTCGGCGCGACTTCCACGCCGTTCATCAATGCAACATCCACGCCAAGTCTCGAGGTTACACCTTCCCCCACTCCGGAACCTGAAACATCGGTGACAACCAGTTACAAGACCCTTCGCAAGGGAGATCAGGGACCGGATGTCATATCGTTGCAGAAGGCTCTGGCAGAGCTTGGCTATCTGAACGGTGCTGCTGATGGTATTTTCGGCACCGGTACCATGACCGCTGTCAAAAACTTCCAGACTGCAAACGGTCTTGCTGCAGACGGCATTGCAGGAAGCATGACGCAGGATGCCCTCTACCGCCAGGCCACCATTACCCCCATTCCCGAAACGACCGCATCACCGGACGATATTCTTGATCTTCCGGGCTGATCATTCTGCCTACAAATATGAAAAAATACATTCTGTTCCTTTTACTGCTTCTTCCTGCGCTGGCATTGGCCCAGCCGGAGCTGTCCATTTCAATGAATGGCGCAGGAGACCATTTCTCCTTCGATTTCACCGCCTCGGAAGGCGGAACTCTTGCCCTCCAGCTTATGAATTCCGATGCCGATGTCTATGACATCGGCTCAATTTCCATTAATGCAGGCATGGGAAGTTTTATCTGGGACGGCATTCTGGCAGATGGCCGGATGGTCCCCGAAAATACCTATACCTTCCGTGCACAGCTCCGGAATTTCTGGGGGGAAACCAGTGAGATGCAGACGCTGGTTCTGTCTGCCGGCGGCACGTCCGTCCCCGAAGAAGCCCCCCCTGCAGTTTCCACGGTTCCCTATGCCACCAGCTTCTGGGATATGGATCCGGATGCCTATGACCTCACCAATCCGGAGCATCAGCAGGCAATCTGGGACCTCATGATGCAGCCCATCACCGTCCTGGATGTAGGCCAGACCGAACATGTCTATCCTACCAATCAGCCTGGAATCAGCATCCGTCCCTATGAGGAAAACACCGCAGGAGAACTTCACGGCCAGAGCCAGGGGGTTCACGTGCTGGAAGAAGATCTTGATAAAGACGGCTATCTGCTGATTGAAGCATACTCCAACGACGGTACAAAAACCGACAACAGCTATATGGAATCCATTGACAACAAGCGGATTTCCGGCTATGTCAAATCCCGTCTTCTGAAAACCGTAAAGCCCTCTTCGAAGTATGCACTGCTGATCGACAAGCTCCGGCAGAAACTCTATATCTTTGAAAACGGGGCAATTATCGGCACGCTGTCTGTTTCTACCGGTCTCAACAACCCAAAACAGCCCTACAATGAAACCCCTGCCGGGGAATATATCACCGTCAGCAAAGTCGGCGAATTTGTCAGCGGCACCATGCGTGCCCAGTATGCCATCCGCATCAATGGCGGTACGCTGCTCCATGAAGTTCCCTATCGTCTGGGCGGTGACAAAAAAACAAAGATATACAGTGAATTTGAGCCGGCCTTAGGACAGAAAGCCAGCCATGGATGCATCCGCATTCAGCGCACCAAGAACAGTGAAGGGCAGAATATGCTCTGGCTGTGGAACAACCTCGAAAACAATACCCGCGTCTTTGTCTGGGATGACCAGGGCCGCCCCATGTATAAACCTGAAGTTCCGGATGCTTCCCTGCCTCTCTACCGCAATCCCAACGGCGGGTCCAATTACCATCTGGATGCCAACTGCTCCGGCGTCAAATCCAAATTTCTTCCTCTGACCGGTGACTTCACCTATGGGGACCTGGTAACGGATGAATTCAGCAAAATGACGCCATGCATTTACTGCGGTGCTCCCGCCCGGCCGGAAATTCTTTTTGAAAAATACAAGGCGGAGGCAGATGAACTGAATATCACGCTTCCGGAGGATATCCGCTCCAAATTCTATCTCTCCAATTAGCCTTTCTGTTATGCGCAGGACATGACGGGTTCCGCCCCGTGCGGTATCTTACAGTCCTCCGCTTTCAGCCCTGCATAAAATAACGCACCCGCAGATGCGGGTGCGTCAGCTTTTTCGATAACCGGTTCCACCGAACCGGTTTATTTTTCGGTAATCATTCGCTTGATATCCGAAATGGAGTTCTTGATATCCGCAGATTCTTCCATCATACTGACTACCTTATCACAGGAATTGATGATGGTCGAATGGTCCCTTCCGAATACGTCCCCAATACGCGGGAGACTCATGCCTGTCATCTCCCGGATGAGGTATACTGCAATATGTCGGGCCCGTGCGATATCCTTCTTCCGGGATTCTCCCCTGATAACTCCCGGATCCAGACTGAAATAGTCTGCAACGCATTCAATGACGACGTCCGGCGTTACCCGTTTCGGATCCCGGATGCTGGCAATATCCTTCAGCGCATTGTTGATAACTTCCTCATCGATCGCACAGTGATTCAGCTTGGCATATGCATTCACTCGGATCAGCGATCCTTCCAGTTCCCGGATATTGCTGTCGATCCGGCTGGCAATAATTTCCAGAACTTCGTCCGATACTTCAATCTTTTCATCGTCTGCCTTCTTGCGGAGAATGGCCAGACGGGTATCAAAATCAGGTTTCTGAATATCGGCAATCAGGCCCCATTCAAACCGGGAACGAAGCCTTTCTTCCAGGCGTGCAATATCCCGCGGAGGACGGTCTGAGGAGATAATGATCTGTTTTCCAGCCGTGTGCAGTGCATTAAAGGTATGGAAGAACTCTTCCTGCGTGGATTCCCGTCCCGCAATAAACTGGATATCATCGATCATCAGCACATCCACATTGCGGAAGCGCTCGCGGAATTCCACGTTTTTGTTGTTTTTGATTGCCGACACCAGTTCATTGGTGAAGGTCTCACTGGGCAGATACAGCATTCGTATTTCGGGAAAGTGTTCCTGGATAAAATGGCCGATTGCATGCATGAGATGCGTCTTGCCAAGACCCACGCCGCCATAAAGGAACAGCGGATTATAGGCCTTCCCGGGCTGTTCTGCCACTGCCAGTGAGGCTGCATGCGCGAACCGGTTGGAAGACCCTACCACAAACGTCTCAAAGGTGGATTTGGGATTGAAGGAATTGACGATCTGTTTTACCCGGCTCTTTTCTTCCTCTTTTTCCTTCCACTGCCTGCTTTCGCTGACGCTCATCAGCTGGATTTTCATCGGTTTCCCGGCTGCCTGTGTTACAGCTCCTTCGATAACCGCTTTGTAGCGGCTGCTGATGGTCTTTTCCATGAAGTCACTGATGACTTCCAGCGCAAGGGTATCTCCTTCCAGGTAGATAGGCTGCAGGGACCTGTCAATCCATGTATCATAAGACACTGTGGATAATTCCTCCCGGAGCAGTGCCTTTGCTTTTTCCCAGATTTCAATGTGATCCGCCATGATCTTCCTCCGACGTTGATTAAATTGTTACAAATTTATTTCTTCACGAAGTTTTCCACATTATCCACTTTTCAGCAGATCGAAATGTGGAAAAACCGAGCTTGCTGTGGATAACTTTTTTTGCCGTTCCATATCCTATCAAAAAAGAATTTTGAATACAAGGTTTTTTTGATGAACAATTTTTCCACAAATTTAAAAGTTTTCCACAGGTTGAAGGGGTACCAGTGGAAAACTTTTCAATATCATGTGGTTAAGAGCAATGCATACCACAATAAATTGTTAAATGGCCAATTGTTTCATGAAAGAATGAATGTATCTTTATTAAGATTCGAAATATATCTGTAACAATTTATTAACAATTTAGGAAACAGAATGTTCTCAGAGATATCCTCCGTCCACTCCCAGAACCTGCCCTGTTACATAACCTGCCTCCTCCGAAAGCAGGAACACACAGGCATTTGCCACTTCTTTCGGAGAACCGATCCTCATCAGCGGTGTTTCCTCTGCCAGCTGCTTTTTTGTCTCCTCGGAATATTCATCCATCATGGGGGTGTCAATAACCCCCGGCGCTACACAATTGACCCGGATCCCTGAAGGCCCCAGCTCCTTTGCCATGGCCCTGGCAAGTCCGATCAGCCCCGCTTTGCTTGCCGAGTAAGCAGCTTCACACGAAGCCCCGACCCTGCCCCACATGCTCGAAACCAGGACAATGCTGCCGGAGGCACGCCGGACCATTTCCGGAACAAAGCTCCGCATCAGATAAAAGGCACTGGACAGATTGGTATCCAGAACATGATCCCATTCCTCATCTGTCATGTCACAGAGCAGGCCAGTATAGGAAACTCCCGCCACATGCAGAATCCCGTCCACATGATGATAAACCGTCAGGATTTCCTTTGCCATTTTATCAATCTGAGCGGAAGAGGAAACATCTGCAAAGTATGCATGTACATCCATGCCGTCTCTCTCCAGCTCGGACACAACTTCCATCAGTCTTTCCCGGTGATGGTTTCCCACTGCCAGCACCGTATACCCTTTTTCTGCCAGGAGGCGGATACAAGCCTCACCAATTCCCCCCGAGGCACCTGTTACTAGAATCGTTTTCATAGTATCTCCTTCTTGACGCGTGGGATTCTTCCCTGTATGATGATAGAAATATTGAAAGGGGTGGCGCTTATGTCCATTCAGATTTTTGCCGGAAAAGGCTTTGATACCCAGAAAGCAGAACGCTTTTTCAAGGAACGCCGCATTTCCGTTCAGCGTATCGATACACTGAAATTCGGCATCAGCAAACGGGAACTGGAAAGCGTTGTGGCCGCCGTCGGCATGGATGCCGTCTGTGACCGGGAAAGCAAGGCATTCCGGGAAAGCACCATCTGCTATACCCAGAACCGGGATATCATCCTGTCCGGTCTCATCGAGCATCCGCAGCTGCTAAAGCTTCCCATCGTCCGCTGCGGCAAACTGGCCACGGTCGGCTATGCACCGGATACCTGGCAAAGCTGGATTGACCAGCAGAAAATCAAATGAGTCCTTTTCGAAGGGCTTTTTTTGTATCAAAAAAGCGGGAAATCCCGCTTTATCGTGCCATCAGAGCATGTTCATCAATCCGGTATCCTTTTTCTTCCACCTGCAGAACCAGAACAGCTTTTCCGATTTCTTCACCGGTTTCCGGATCCAGAATATCAATCAGAATCTCCGGATTCCTGGCATTTTCTGCCGGGGTGGGGCAGCTGAAGATCACCGACTCCCCATTGCTTTCCACATTCATACCCATGCTGACATAGTTATTCTGAATCGCGTCCCAGAGATAGAAGACACCGCTGTCTGAGCTCAGATGGAAACCGGCATTCTTCGGTGCACCCGCAGAATCTTCCATTTCAAAAGACAGCATCAGTCCCGGAAGAGAACTGTCCTCCGGAGTATATCTGCGCATTGTCATCAGCGAAAGGTTCCCGTTCTGAAGCGATGCAGTCAGCCTCTGCTGGGTATCCTCTTCTCTTGTAAGCATCAGCATTCCGGGATAGTAACTGATCAGGACGGACCCGAATCCCCCGTTGCTGAAATAGTCGCCCATCTGCGCATTGTGCCAGGTTTCCCGCTCCTCAGCAGTCAGCAGTCCTTTTTCCAGAAGCTTTTCCTCAAAAGTAAACAGAAAGCTCTCATAGGCTTCTTCCATTTCCCGAAGGTCATCAAGCCCCAGAAAAGCACCTCCCTCTGCTGCCCATGCAGGGGAAAGAAAGCAGCACATCAGCGCAGTCAGAATCAACAAATTCCTAAGACTGCTCACTGGCTTTTCCTCATTTGCTAAAGTAGATAATATCACTTACATTCCGCTCGCGGGAACCGCTGGTCTTGTTTACCCGGGTGCCATTAAGCACCATGGTAGCGCTTCCGCCCCCGTCCAGATTATACGCTACGGAACAGCCCTGTTCATGGAAGAACTTCTGCAGTTCCCTGAGGGACATTCCCTTGTCACTCCATCCGCTGCGTCTTCCGTCAGCCACTACAAAAAGGTAGTGATTCGGTTCCACCTGGCCGATGGCCGTCCTCGGCTCCCGAATGGTTTCCTTCATGGAAATCACATAATCTTTCGGAAGCTCCGTGATTTCCCCGTTGTTTACCAGCAGCGGTCCGAAAATAAAGCTCTGTACAACCCCGTCCTGCACATACTGTTCCCCGCTGCCCGATTTGTATTCATCCCGGGGAATGCCGACAAAGGTACCGTCCTTCATGACAAGCAGCAGGTCCCTGGTCGTATTCTTATCCCTGTACAGTACGCCGTTGCGGATAACAAGGCCAACATTATCCTTGTAATTATAATAATCTCCGTTGACAGCCAGCACGGCATCATGCCGCTCTGCGATGGAACTGGTAGACTCTGCATTATTCTTCGAATAAGCTTCCCCGGCAAAGGCCGTCATCAGCTGGTCCGGTCTGGTGACATAAACATCCGCTGCATAGAAGCGCATATTGGTCCGATTGAAGGCATAGCACCACTGGTTAATCACGATACGGATGCTTTCATCTTCATAAGTAAATGTATCTTCAATGGTTTTCGAATTTGGTTCCTGTTCAGCCGCAAAAGCACACGGCACAAGAAACATCAGGATAAACAGGCAGATTGCCAGGACTTTCTTCATTATAATTTACTCCTTTAACTTGGATTTGGCATAAACATGATGATATCACTCACGGAACGCTCCTTGCCTCCGGCAGGCATATTGATAACCTCCCCCAGGAAGTACAGCGTCGTGGAGCCGCCGCCGTCCAGATTAAACGCAAACTGTGCGCCTTCATCCAGGAACAGCTGCTGTAATTGTGGAATCGTCGCGCCGGTGGAATATCCTTCGCGCCTTCCATCCACCACAATAACAATATAGTGCAGCGGACCTATCTGTCCTATTGCCGTACGCGGTTCATAATAACCGTCATGGCAGTTCACATAGAAGCTGTTGGGCAGTTTGGCTGCCTCTCCGTTCTGTACAAGCACCGGTCCGAACTCAAAGGTCTGCCAGGTATTCTGACGCACCAGCCTGTCTGCCACAACCCCCTGTTTTTCAGATCGGTCTGTCAGTGCCGAAAAATCGCCGTTTTCATCAACAATCATCAAGTGATGTTTGGTAATATTCTGTTTCCGCTTCAGCTCCCCATTGCGGATAATGACACCATTCCGGTGATATCTGCAGAAGTCCGCATTAATCGCCAGCACCGGTGAATATCTCATGGCAATGTCGCTGACTGCCTCGTAAATTCCGCTCCTGAAATCGTCTCCCGCAAATGCGGACCTCAGCTGGCTGACATCCATCATCTGAATGTCACAGACAAAATAGGTCATTCCGTCTTTCTTCTTCTGTTCAATAGCTACCCGAAGCCGTTCCGTTTCATACCGAAGGCTGCCGGGCTCGTAACTTTTGAACTGGCTGGTTTCCGACTGGGCAGCCACCACCACGGGCGCTGCGGTTGCCTGCACCTCGATCTTTTCTTCAATCTGCTCCTTCTGTGCATCCTGATCAAAATGCACTGCAGCATACTGTTCCGTCCCCGGTTCAGGGGTATTTCCCGGCAGCTGTTCAACGACTTTCCGGTTATGTTCCTCCGCCCAGGAAGTAAACCGTTCCTGTACCGTAGGCACTTCTGTCAGCGGCACACTGGCATTGCAGAAAAAAAGAATCAGAAGAATGCAGAAGCCCATTTTCAGAGCCGCCAGATTCCTGTCCCCCCGGTCGAAGACCGGAATATCGAAATAGCGCTTGGAAAAGCGGGTCTGATGCTGGATCTTTCCCTCTTCCTTCGGCTTTAAATCATACCGTCTTGCCGGCGTTCGCTTGAACTGATCAACCGGTCTCATGCTGTCTCCTTATGGATATCTTCTTCTGAAAATAGTCTCTTCATTATACGTCTATCCAAAATCACTGTCAAACCTTCTGAATAATGTGTTCTGAAGAAAAAATCTCCTTTCCCGGGCAGGAAAGGAGTAATTTCAGATATGGATGATTCCGGCTGCTTCGAGAACAGAACTGACGAGGATCACCAGCAGCAGGATGATCACCAGATAGCGCATGACAAAGATGTAGACCTTTTCCCTTCGGAATCTGGAAGAAATATGCATCTCTTTGGATATGGCTTCGATTCCTGTTATTCTCAGAATCAGGAAACAGATCGCTATGGCGGCCAACGGCATCATCAGCGAGTTGGTCAGGAAATCGAAGAAAGTGAGGATATCCATGCCAAGCGGCGTCAGGCCGGAGAGGATATTGAATCCCAGGCAGGAGAAGGTTCCGAGTCCCACCAGAATGATACTGACCACCGCCGCAGATTTTTTGCGCGACCATCCCAGTTCATCCTCGAAGGTTGAACAGGCACTTTCTGCCAGGGAAACGGAACTGGTCAGCGCAGCAACCAGCACCAGTGCAAAAAACAGAATGCCGATCCATGCACCTCCCATGGCCTCAAATACCTTTGGAATGGTGACAAACATGAGAGAGGGCCCTTTTCCAAGCGCCTCCGCGTCTCCTCCGGAGAAGGAAAATACTGCAGGGATTACCATCAGTCCGGCCAGAATCGCAATAAGCGTGTCAAATATTTCCACCTGAATGGTAGTCCCTTCGATATCCACATCTTTCTTCATATAGGAACCGAAGGTAATGAGAATACCCATGGCGATCGACAGCGAGTAGAACATCTGTCCCAGCGCTGAGACCAGCGTCATCAGGGAAAAATGATGAAAATCCGGAATCAGAAAATAACGAACCCCTTCCATTGCCCCGGGACGGGTCACGGAAAAGATGACTACCACCAGGGTAAGAACTGCCAGTAAAGGCATCATAAACCGGGATACTCTCTCAATACCATTTTCCACTCCGCCAAAGATCACCATCATGGTCAGGGCAGCGAAAACCAGAAAGCTGACTTCTGTTGCTACCGGACTGGCAAGAAAGGAAGTAAACATCTGTTCATCTGCCATTAAGGCAGCGCCTCCGGTCAGGTAGCCCCACAGATATCTGCAGACCCAGCCTCCAATGACTGAATAGTAGGGTACAATGATCATCGGAATCAGTGCATTAAGCCATCCTCCGGCCTGAATCAGCTTTCCTCCTCCGAAAGAGCGGAAGGCTCCTATCGGACTCTTTCCTGTCATCCTGCCCAGGGCTGTCTCGGAAATGATCATCGCATATCCGAATGTCACTGCCAGCAGAATATAAATCAGAAGAAAAACTCCTCCTCCGTATTTCGCAGCAAGATAAGGAAATCTCCATATATTTCCCAATCCCACCGCAGATCCGGCTGTAGCCAGCACATAGCCTAATTTTCCTGAAAATGTTCCTCTTTTCCTATCTTTCACGTTTCCATCTCCTGTACTCATTGTTTTCACCTGTTCCGGTTTCTACAAAAATTGAGTATAGGTGATACAGAACATTTCTGTCAAGCCATCTCTTCGTTTTAAATGTAGCAGGAGGAGGGCAGCAAAACCCTCTCTTCCGTTTTTCCTCATAAAGTTCTTGCAGAGTACGCGCATTGCGTGTAGAATAAGGTTTACGTACTTCAGCAAAGGGGGGCTTTCATGGGGAAACTTCATTCAATTGAACAGGAAATCTCCTCCCGTTGGGGATCTGCCTTTCTGAAAGGATCACCGGGGCTGGTTTATGATATCCGTGCTCTGCTTGTCCGGGCCGGTCACGCGGAAGAATCCATGATTACCCTCTGGAATCAGCTCGATTCCCTGCTTTTTAATACGCTGTATCAGTTTACCGAACAGAAAATGGTAATCACAAAGGATGATGGAACCAGGCGGCTGGTCACTTCTTCCGAAGTCCGGGATCTGGCGGACCGTCTGCTTGCCCTTTCCTATACGGACCGTGCGCCTACCCCGCTGCTCCAGGATCGTCTTTATGATCTTTCCTCACAGGAATCCTTTGCTGCAATGCGGGACCTGTATCAGCGTTTCCCGATTGACGAAAATGACCGGCAGATGATTTACCGTATTCTAGAAGAAAACCACCAGCTGGCATGACAGGAGAAGGTATCACATGGCTAAAATCATTGCAATTACAAATCAGAAAGGTGGCGTAGGCAAGACCACCACCAGCGTCAACCTGGCCTCCTGCATTGCTGAAACCGGTAAAAAGGTACTTCTGATCGATGCCGACCCGCAGGGAAACACTTCAAGCGGCCTCAGCTGCCAGGTAACGGAATCCATGCCCACAGTCTACGAGGTAATGGCAGGTTCTGTTCCCCTCAAAAAAGCTGTCTGCGGTACACCGGTGCCGAATCTTTCGCTTCTTCCGTCGGACATCCGCCTGGCCGGTGCAGAAATTGAGCTTGCCACTCTGGAAAACCGGGAAACTGTCCTGAAAGATGCTCTCAAGGACAGTATCTCCTCCTATGATTTTGCCTTCATCGACTGTCCGCCTTCTCTTGGACTCATTACTGTAAATGTACTGGTGGCATGCAACAGCGTGCTGGTTCCCATCCAGTGTGAGTATTATGCCCTCGAAGGCGTCAGTGCACTTATGAATACCATTCAGACCGTACAGGCCCGCAACAAAAACCTGGCTATTGAAGGCATTCTGCTCACCATGCTGGATGCCAGAACCAATCTGGGACTCCAGGTTTCCCAGGAAGTCCGCCGGGTATTCAAGGATAAAGTATACAAAACCGTAATCCCCAGGAATGTCCGCCTAGGCGAGGCGCCCAGTCACGGGCTTCCTGTTCATCTCTATGATCCTCATTCTCTTGGTGCACAAAGCTATCAGGCACTGGCAAAAGAATTTCTGAAGAACAATTAAAGCGGGGGGCAACATGGCAAAAAGAAAAGGGTTAGGCAGAGGTCTGGAAGCTTTGCTTCCCAATATGGAAGAAACTGTGGAGCAGATTGAAAATACTGCTATCTCCACCTCCCAGGAAACCATCTATGAAATTCCTGTCGGAAGCATTGACCGCAATCCGGATCAGCCCCGGCAGAACTTTGATCAGGAAAGCCTTGAAGCACTCGCCTCCTCCATTCGGGTCAACGGAGTCATCAGCCCCATCCTTCTGGTCAAAAACGGACGGCGGTATACCATCATTGCAGGAGAACGCCGCTGGCGTGCCTCCCAGATTGCAGGACTGAAAACCGTTCCCGCCATTGTCCGGGACTGGGATGAAATGAAGCGTCAGGAAGCCGCTCTCATTGAAAATATCCAGCGTCAGGACCTCAATCCGATAGAAGAAGCAGAAGGAATTCGCCGTCTCATGGACGAATACCAGCTGACACAGGAAGTTATTTCCGACCGCCTCGGAAAAAGCCGTCCTGTCGTTGCCAACCTCCTGCGTCTGCTCCATCTTCCCGAAGAAATACAGAATGCTGTTAAAAACGGCGTCCTTTCTGCCGGACATGCAAGAGTACTGGCAGGTATTGACGATCCCGAAAAACAGAAATTCCTCTTTGAAAAGACGCTTTCCATGCATCTTTCCGTACGTCAGCTGGAAGATGCTGCCAAGGCAGAAAAGAAACCGCCAAAGTCAAAAACAGCAACGGAACTGCCGGTCGAATACCACGATCTTGCGGACCGACTGCGGCAGTCCACCGGTCTCCGGGTCCATTTTTCCGGAAGTCAGAACAAGGGAAAGATTATTCTTGAATATGCTTCCGAGCAGGAACTGGAAAGACTCTGGAACCTCCTGGAAGAACAGAACCAATAAAAAAAGAGCACACACGCTTTTTTGCGTGTGTGTTTTCCTAATGCCTGTATTTTCTGTGGATATTTCCCTGCATTCTTGAAAGAGAAGATACTATTGCCGCACCTGCCGCAATGGCTCCGACGATCATTGCCGCTTCAACGCCATCTGCCGCTGCCCTCATGCCGTTATCCCGGACAAGTTCCAGCATGGCATTATAGAAACTGTATCCCGGAACCAGCGGAACCAGGGCACCAATCAGAAAGACGGATGCCGGCATTTTCTTCCTTCTCGCTTCCAGTTCGCACAGGACTGCAATTACAACCGTAGCGAAAAAATAGCTGGGCAGCATTCCGACTTCAAGCTTATGAAGGATAAAGAATGTCATATAACCGGCAGTCCCGATCAGGGATGTGGATATAATACTCCGATGCGGTGAACAAAGCAGAAAACAGAAACCAAAGGTTCCTCCGAAGGAACCCACCATGGCAGCGATCCAATCCATCAGTTTACTCCTCCGATACCGCTCATTAAATACAGACCTATAAATACACCAATCGCCACCGAGGCAGCCATAAGAAGACCTTCCAGCGCCCTTGCCATGCCGGAAATCAGATCGCCGTACATGATATCTCTCGCTGCCATGGTCATCAGGATGCCGGAAAGCAATGGCATGATTCCTCCAATGATGGCTGCGCTTATATTCACCGGACTGATAACCGCATGGAAACCGCAGGCCATCATTGCAGCCACGCAGCCGCCGATAATGTGGCCATAGATCTGTCCCATTGTAATATTCCTGGTCAGCGGCTCAAGCAGTTCTATAACCACCCCTATCAGGAAAGTTACAAAAAAGGTCTGAAGATTTCCACCGAAGAGCAGGGAAAAACAGGCTGCTGAAATTCCAAATCCGATTATCAGCAGAGACCGCTTCTCTCCCTTTTCCATTGTAATCTCATAGAGCCTTTTTTCTGTTTCCTCCTTGGTTAATTCTCCGCGTTCCACCCGTCGCGATATGTCATTGACCTCGGCAATCTTTCCCGTATTGGTGCCTCTGTTCACCACGCGGCGGATTCCGGTATAACCTTCACTTTCAATATAGATAGAAGTAGGGAACACCACCACATTTATTTCTTCCAGTCCCAGGCCTTTTGCCATTCTGGTTGCTGTTTCCTCCACCCGATAGGTTTCCCCGCCGCTCTCCAGAATGATCTGGGCAGCCAGGCAGAGCAGGTCTATGGTCTGCTGATGTTCTGTCTTGCTGATACTGGTTATCGTTTTCGTCATTGTTCTGCCTTTACATTCTTTCCATCGCTGACAACACGGATATCTCCGTCTTTAGTACAGAAGACTTTGATCCCCCTGTCTTCCATAAAAGAAATCAGCACCTCATTGCCAGGCTCTTCCTCACTGTCCGTAATCACCGCGATCTGAGGATTGCTTTTCTCAATAAGTGCCTGCGAATTGGCATGTATCCTTCCATGATGGGGCATTTTTATCACTTCGCATGCCAAATTCTTTTTAAGGATTTCATCGGTCCTTGCTTCTTCAGCATCTCCCGTGAAGAGATACATTACCTCTCCGTCCTTTATCCATGTCACCAGCGAGTAATCATTATCTTCGGTATATCTTTCCTTTTCCGGGGCTTCAATATGAATTTCTATTCCGTCGATTTCAGCATCCAGGGATTGGCCGGCCTCAATAATAAACATTCTTTCCTTCTTTTTCTCCAGGCTTTCCCTCAGCTGATCCATCTGTTTGCTGTCTTCTTCATAATCCGGTCCGAGGACGGTTCCGATATCAAAACGCTCCAGAAAATGGTCCGCTCCGCCCACATGGTCTTTATCATAGTGTGACAGAATAAGAAGATCTATGGTTGTTACTCCTGCCTCCTGCAGGGAACGGGCGAGCTCTTTGCCCTCCTTATTTGTTCCGGTATCGAGAATTATCCGGTGTCCTCCGGAAGTGACCATCTGGATGGCATCCGCTTTTCCTACATTATAATAGGTTACTTCCAGGTCTGCCCTTGAGCATGCGGCAAGACTGCAGAATAAAAGGATGCATGTGATAATTTTTCTCACTCGCTTATCCTCCTTTTACCTTTATCGCTTTCCCATATACTATTCTATTTTCCATCATATGACAAGAGGTTCTTTGCATTCCTGAACTTTTGACGGTATAATACTGCTCATACTTGCTGTCATGGAGGCCTCCAATGGATTCTACACTTTCCGGTTTCACGCCCATCGGCGCAACAACCCTTCTGGCACCGCTCCCGGTCGTTCTGGTTTCCTGTCAGGGAACCTCTCCCGACCTCCGGATTCCAAACCTCATCACCGTAGCCTGGACCGGTATTGTATGCAGCAATCCCCCGATGCTTTCCATTTCTCTGAAACCGCAGCGGCATTCCTACCGACAGATTCTGGAATCCCAATGTTTCTGCGTCAACCTGGTGGACCGCAGTCTCTGCCGCGCCACGGATTATTGCGGTGTTAAAAGCGGGCGCGACATCAACAAGTTTGAGACGCTTGACCTGCATCCCCTGTACCTTCCGGATTTTGATGCCCCCGCACTGGCAGAAGCTCCTGCCTTTCTCTGCTGCCGCGTCAGTGAAATAAAAGAGCTCGGCTCCCATACTCTCTTTCTTGCGAATATTAAGGAGTCCTACGTGCGCACCACCCTTATGTCGGACCGGCAGGTAAATCTGGAAAATGCACATCTCATTTCCTACGCCCACGGCCAGTATTATCCTGTTTCACCAAGTTCTCTCGGTTTCTTTGGCTACTCTGTCGCACGGAAAAAAACCTTAAAACGCAGAACGGCGAAAAAGAGGTGAATTATGCAGTTAAATACCAGACTTCAACAAATCCCTTACAGCGGCATTCGCAGAATCGGTGAAGAAGCCAGAAAGATTGAAGGATGCCTTTCACTCACCATCGGTGAGCCGGATTTTGATACGCCTTTTCCTCTGCGGCGCACTATTTCAGAATCTCTTCTTGCAGGCGATACACATTATCCCCCTAATGCCGGTATTTCTTCCTTGAGGTCTGCCATCGCCGACCATATCAATCAGCGTTTTCACTCCCGTTATACTCCGGAGGAAACCGTCGTAACCATCGGCTCTACCGAGGCCATTGCCTCTGCCTGGCTTGCTATTCTGAATCCCGGGGATGAAGTTATCGTCCCGGTTCCTTCTTTCAATCTCTATGAAAGCCAGATTTCTCTGTTCGGCGGAGTTCCCGTTCCTATGGATACCACTTCCGACGGGTTTCAGATCACAGAAGAATCCCTGCAAAAACATGCCACGGAGAGAACCCGGGCAATCATCTTTGCCAGTCCCAACAATCCCACAGGAACGATTCTGAATGCCTCTTCTCTCGCAGCCATCCGCAGATTTGCCCTTGAAAGGGATTGGTTCGTTCTCTGTGACAGTGTCTATGATTCCATTTTTTACGGAAAGGGCATTCCGACGCTCACGGGGGATTCTGCCCTGACCGACCGGTATATCTACATCAATGCATTTTCCAAATCCCATGCCATGACCGGTGTCCGGCTGGGATACGCAGCTGCCGATTCTTCCATTATGAAAGAAATCATCAAAGCCCACAGTTATCTGGTTGTATCGGCACCATCCTTTATTCAGTCCGGATGCACGGATATCTTTTCCGTTTCCAGCCGGGAAATGAAGGAAACCTATCAGAACCGCCGTGACATTGTCGCTGGTGCATTGACCCGGATGGGCCTTCCTTTCATCCTTCCTGACGGCGCCTTTTACATTTTTCCGGATATTTCTGAATTCGGTTTGTCCTCGGATCAATTCGTTTTTCGACTGATGCATGAAGGAAAGCTCGCACTTATTCCTTCTTCCTGCTTTGGTACGGAAGGCCATGTCAGGATTTCCTACTGCTATGCCCAGGATCAGCTTATTGAAGGCATGAACCGCCTTTCATCTTTTATTCACGGTCTCCGCGAATAGAATCGGTCTCCCCATATCAACATAGAAAGAGGATTAACCCCTTGATCAAACGAACGCATAAAACTGTATCAACCATTTCCCTGCCTGTAAATGAAAAATGGACTATCACCCGTCACCGTTTTTCTTCCGGGGAAGGTAAGCGGGTCTGCCTTGTCACAGGCATCCACGGCAATGAACTGCTGGGTCAGTATGTCTTTCATCTCATTACTGCCTACCTGGAAAACCACCCGGATTCACTCAATGGGACCATCGACTTTTATCCCATGGTTAATCCTCTGGGTCTGGATCTCTCCGAGCGTATGATTCCTTTCCAGACACATCTGGATATGAACCGAACCTTTCCCGGAAAAGAAGATGGAACCCCTCTCGAATGCACCTGCTCCCGTCTGTTTCAGGATATGCTGCATGCCGACCTTGTTTTTGATATCCACGGCCGTGCTCTCCTGCATGATGAATGCTACGAAGTACGTCTGCATGCACCTACTTCCTCCACGCTTCTCCCCGATATCCAGTCCCTGTCTCCGGATCTTTTCTGGATATACCCTTCTCTTCATACCTTTGAAACCACTTTAAGCGGCTCTCTCTGCGCCGCCGGCACCCCGTCTGTCATTCTCGATGCCGGAAGAAGCGACGAGCCTCTCATGGTAACCGGAAACCGACTGAAAAACAGTATCCTTTCCCAGCTTCGCAGCATGGGCATCATCAACGACGATCTTTCCACAGTTTCCACAGGGGATATACCCGTTATCCACTCCAGGGAAGAAGTGGAAAGGGTCTCGTGTTCAAAACCCGGCATTTTTGTGTCCCACGTCACCATCGGCTCCCATATCCGCAAAGGCCAGACGCTCGGAACCATTATCAGTGCAACAGAGGCATCTCCCCTTGAAACCATCCTGTCTCCTTGCAGCGGGCTTCTTTTCAGCCAGCGTTTATACTCCACCGTTTATCCCGGAACAATGCTTTCCCGCATTATGAAGCAAGGAGATTAATCCCTATGAAAAAAGATCTTATTTATTCCGTTCCCTCCTATTTTCGGGAAGATATGAACATATGTGCATACCGTTTCGGAAAAGGGGAAAAGACCTGTGCCATTATCGGCGCCCTTCGCGGCGATGAAGTCCAGCAGCTTTATGTCTGTGCCCGATTGATTTCCACTCTGCGGGATATTGAGAAACAGGATGGCTTTCTTCCCGGCAAAATGGTAGCCATTGTTCCTACTGCAATCAGTCAGTCCATGAACACCGGATCCCGTCTCTGGGTCCCGGAAAATATGGATATCAACCGCAGCTTTCCGGGAAATCCTCAGGGGTCCACGACGGAGCGCATTGCATACGCTCTGCTGGAGCGCTACAAAGCTTATCGCTATGGCATTCAGTTAACCAGTTTCTACCAGCCCGGTTCCTTTATTCCTCATGTTCGCATGATGAATACCGGCAAGCAGAATCCCGAGCTCGGACAGGAGTTCGGCCTTCCTTATGTGTATGTCCGGAATGCACGTATCTATGACCAGACTACACTCAATTACTGCTGGCAGATAGCCGGAACGCAGGCCTATTCTCTTTATGCCGGAAAAACCCGTGAAATTGATGAGGCTGCTGCAGACATGACGATCCGCGCCATTCTCCGCTTCCTCTCCGCCCGGCAGATTATTCGATACAACAGTGCCCCTTCTGCTTCTTCTTCCATTATTACGGACAGCTATATCAATGTCATTTCTTCCACTGCTTCCGGCCTGCTTCGGCGGATCAAATATGCCGGAGCCCATGTTCAGAAAGGGGAACAGCTTGCCTTTGTCATTGATCCCATGGATGGCTCCATTAATGAAGTTCTGAAAGCTTCCGTCACCGGCGTTTTGTTCTTTGCAGATGACGGACCCTTTGTCAGTGAACACAGTCCCATATTCCATATTCTATCCAACTCCCCTGGAGGCCCCAATGAGTTGTAACCCCCAACATCTTTCACAGCATAAAGCAACCATTGAAAACATGAATGAGCCCAGGAAGGGAGCTCTCAGAGATTTTGTACATTATTATAAATCCCATCTCGGTCTCTTCCTTCTGGATATGTTCTGTGCGCTTATTATTGCACTGGTGGATATTCTTTATCCTGCCCTGACCCGCAGAATTCTTTACGACTTCATTCCCAACCAGCTGGTCAGCCAGTTCGTTAAAGTCATCCTGCTCCTTCTGTTCACTTTCATAGTGCGCAGCATCGCCCAATGGATTGTCACCTACCTCGGTCATTATACCGGCGTACTTATCGAGGGCGACATGCGAAATGACCTTTATGCACATCTCCAGACCCTTGATTTTTCCTTCTTTGACAATAATCATACCGGACATCTGATGTCCCGTATTACTACTGACCTTTTTGATGTCACCGAGCTGGCCCATCACGGGCCGGAGGACCTGTTCATCTCCATAGTCACGCTCCTCGGCTCCTTCATCGTTCTCTGGAGTATTCAGCCACGTCTTGCCCTTATCCTGATGATCACGGTTCCCTGCATCATCCTGTTTATCATTTCCAGGCGCAAGGCCATGTCCCGGGTCTCCAAGGAAGTAAAGAAACAGACTTCCTCCATCAATGCAGAAGTCAACAGCGCCCTGTCCGGTATGCGTACAGTACAGGCTTTCAACAACGAAGTCCTCGAAGCTGATAAGTTTCACCATTGTACATCGGATTATATCGGTGCCAAGAAGCGCTACTACCGGGTTATGGCTGATTTCTTTGCAGGAAACGAACTGATGATGAACCTCATGAGCCTTTCCATTATCTGCTTCGGCAGCTGGTTTATCATGCACAATCAAATGGATCTGGCCACGCTTATCACTTTCAATATGTATGTTGCCAGTGTTCAGGCGCCCATCCGAAAGCTCACCAACTTTACCGAACAGTATACTGCAGGAATGGCGGGATTTCAGCGTTTCCGCACCATCATGCATGTGAAGCCGCGTATTGTTGACTCCCCCAATGCCATCTCCATGTCTTCCACTTCCGGGGACATCCGCTTTGAAAATGTTTCGTTTTCCTATGATGGCAATGAGAAAACGGTGCTGAACAACATCAACCTTCACATTCATCCCGGAAAAATGCTTGCGTTGGTAGGGCCCAGCGGCGGAGGCAAATCTACGCTCTGTCAGCTCATTCCGCGTTTCTATGATATTTCGGCAGGCAGCATCACGCTTGATGGACAGGATATCCGGGATATCCGGATTCATGATCTCCGTTCCATGATTGGAATTGTTCAGCAGGATGTATTTCTTTTTTCCGGTACTGTATATGACAATATTGCATACGGTAAGCCGGATGCCACGCCGGAAGAAGTCATTCTTGCTGCAAAGCAGGCTGAAATCCACGAAGATATCCTGAAAATGCCAAAGCAATATCAGACTGAGGTCGGAGAACGTGGTATTCTTCTTTCCGGAGGTCAGAAGCAGCGCATTTCCATTGCACGCATTTTCCTCAAAAATCCTCAGATTCTCATTCTTGATGAAGCAACCAGTGCTCTGGATACAATCACAGAAAGACACATTCAGGCAACCTTCTCCAAGCTCTGTATGGGACGTACCACACTGGTTATTGCCCATCGTCTTTCTACTGTTCGAAATGCAGATGAAATCATTGTTATTACAGAAAATGGCATTATCGAACGGGGTACCCATAACGAACTCGTCCAAAAGAATGGTCTTTATGCTTCTCTCGCTCAGGAATCAAAGCTGAATTATTAACAAAGAACCTGGACTCGCTCCAGGTTCTCTTTTTTCATTGTTTCACGTGAAACATTTTTCCTTTATCCTGTGATGTCTCTTGTTTATGAAATTCCTTTTCAGCTCTTAGATTGCAGCAGATAATATCAGATGATCCGTCTTCCTTTATTCTGCCGGTATAACTCCGTTGTTGATTAACTTGTAAGCTTTCCATTTTAACGTCATCTCATACCCGAAAACGCTCTTCAGGATATTCGCATCTTCATTTTTTCTTTACCTGCAGAATCAATCGATTATGTGTTTTCCTCTTCCGAATACCGTAATAAAACTATTCAATAATGGCCAATGTTTCACGTGAAACATTTTTGCCTTTGACACCGGCCCTTTCTTCAGTATCAAATTCACTTTCTTCTCTTTCCTGCTTTTTGCGGTCAACGATTCAGTATGAACAATCAATCCTTTTTATCTTTACGGAAGTCAGATTACCCTGGAAATGTTGTCTTTTTACCCTGTCCACGTAATACCTTGTCCGGTCAATTTCAGAACAAGGATGCTATACTCAAAATATTAATTGTATTCAGCGAAATACCAGACGAAATCCTGAGTTTTTCTTTACTTAGTGTCTGCTTAACAAACCGAGAAGTGTTGTAAATAAAGGTTTTCACGTGATTTTTTGTTATACTAAGTGCAAGGCTTTTGGAGCCTAAATGACGTATTTATTGACTTTGTGGCTTGCACTTGGAGCGAAAATCGTGTACAAATCCACAGATTACGACCAGCGGCAGCTCAGTTTCTTCCACTTCAATCAGACCTGCGGAATGGAATTGGACAAGGAGAACGAATGGATTAAAAATGCTAACAGACTTCCTTGGAAAGCATGGGAAATACCGTATGCAGCTCTGTTTACTGAAATCAAAGGGCAAGTAGCAAAGCCTTGCAGGATGGTACTGGGAGCATTCATTATCCAGTTGCGGATGGGTTTCTCTGACCGAGATCTTGTAAAACAACTACGTGAGAATCCGTATTATCAGTATTTCATCGGTCTTGAAGAAT
>CAMVHE010000039.1 GCA_947167215.1 uncultured Clostridia bacterium | reverse complement strand
TCAGGAAGAAAATGATAAATTGGAAGATGGGATAAAGTAGAAAAGCCTCACCGGGAAGGCTACCGGTAATAAGTGTGGTTGCGAATCCCGCCTTTGGCGAAACCAGCATAATACCCCGGAGGTGTTCTAATCAAACCCCCATTTGAAATGGGGGTCGTGACTGAGCATTATCGTATTGCATTTAGGGAGGGAACAGCATGAAACCCATAGTGACACTCTTTATGCTATGCATAGTTATACCTCTTTTATTATTTAATCACTCCGTTGCTTTAGTAGACACGAAATATGAAGATTCACCTAAACGAATCATTGTATTTCCGTTGTTTGCAGAGGAAATACTACAAGGACTTAATGCTATGGATCGCGTTGTGTATGTCGGACATGAATCTTTCCCTAAAGACTTTCCACAAGCCAATACAAAGACCTCCAACTCAATTCCAGGTTCATGGTGGACAATGTGCGATGAAGAAGAGCTTCTTTCTTTATGCCCGGACTTGATAATTTTCCCTTCGGATCTAAAGAGAGATTATGCTGAAGTTTTCCCCACACTATTTAGAAAAACTATTCCGGTCTTGTTTTTGCCAACGCCAGAAGATCTTGTTGAACTTAAAAGGGCCATATCCTTGATTGGAAGTATGATCAATGCACCTGAAGAAACAAAAAAGGTGTTATCTCAATTGCAAACAGAAGAAGAAAAATACTCAGATTTACGTTTTATTACAAAAACAAAAAGAGTAATGTTTTATAGCGAATATCAAAATGATTTCCGGCTATTATCAAGTGTTTCTGGCGTAGTAAATGTTTTCAAAAATCAATATTCAACTGCATATATACCTTTGGATGACATCTTGCTGTCTGAGAACCCTGAAATCATCTTTTTTGATTCCTGTTTAATAGAAGATGGATTCGTGATTGATTACGGTGATAGCTATTGTGATATGATCGTTAATCATATATGCACTATTCCAGGTGCCCAAAATGTAGAAGCGGTTAAAAATATGAAAATATACCCTATTACAATTCATAACTCTCATCTTATATTCGAAAGCATGGAAGAATTATATAGGCACTTGGGAGGGCACTAAATGAGTCAAAAAAGATGAAAGCCAATCCATATACCATAGGAGACGATCCAAGATGAATGATCAAAAGCTATCACACAGTGCGCCCAGCAAAAGGGTGACGCAGCTAGTTGGTAGAAATCCGACTTGGAAAGGCAGTAGCCAAGCCACCAGCAGTGAACCTTGTACACTCAAAGGTAATAACGAGGGTATAGGGGGCGATATCAAATCACAACCTGAAGTGGTGGTCATGACTAAAATAGGAGACACTATGATTGCTGATCATAGGAAGTATTCTCAATCTATCTTTGATAAGATAATGCTTCAAGATGGATTCGTTTGGTATAAAGGTGCTTACATCTATATAAATTTAGAAAACCATTGGCTTTTTGAAGTTCACCCATGGTTTGACAAAAGAGGAAGTTTTAGTTTGTGTTGCTGTTCTATACCTTTTACTTTTCCTGCAGTCTCTCTTGCCAAACTCAACAAGGATCGTTTTATTGCCTTAGAGGACTATAATGCAGAATTACGGGATTATTATAAAGACTTTTATACTATAACAACCAATGCTTCTCAGTATTCAACATCTGAGTTGCTGGGTCTTATTCAGAAATCTCAAAATCGTGGAATTGAAGAATTGATTATGCAATCATATCATATTTATACAAATATTATTCATAGTAAATTCTTATCTATGAAAACGATAGGTGACGCAGCTGACATGTTTCGCGAGATTTATGAGACGAGTTGGGCAAAAATTGGCAAAAATGGATTATCTCTTATGTATGCATATCTTTGGGATGATAGAGTAGCCGATGCAACAGAAATGGCCATAGCTTATATGAAAGGCTTGGAGAAGGAAAAAGAAAACACCGAATATGTGTTAAAGCATTATTCGACTGATTTTTCGGACGAAAGAATTGATGAAAAAAAGAGAATGATCAAATCTATAAATGAACAACTATTGTCGGCTGAAACAACAATAGAAAAAATACGTAATAAAGACTATTGTTCAATTATGAATGAGGCATCGAGGTTGATACATGAATTTGAGTCATCTATACCCAAAAAACTTAAATCTACACTGACCTGATATATGGGGTAATGAAGATTGAGAGCTGACAAGTCAAGTACAAAAATCTCAACATTCGCAAATCTCCAAACACCTCTGCTCCCAGATGGAAGGGCCTCTGGCGAAAGAAAAGCATAACATTCATTGCTCCATATTCCCCAGATTGGTATCAAGCCCTATCTCAAGGGGAGTCGGCATTTGTGTCGGCTCCCTTTCCTGCAAAATAATCGTCTCATTAGTAAAACCAGGAATATACGTTATAAGCACGTAATACGCCGACTGCAAAGTCGGCTTTTTTAGTGCCCGGAAACTTCAAAAAGAGGAGGTAAAATCATGGCATTGCAGGTGGGTGAGCTGTTCGCGTCTTTCCAGCTGGATACCAGCGGATTCGTGACAGCAGTGGCAGAGATTGAAAGTGAACTGGGAGCCCTGTCTGCCACCATGACTACCGTCGGTACCATGATGGAACGGATCCTCACAGGCAATGTTGTCGGGTTTGCGCAGGAGTCATATGAAGCAGGTTCTGCTTTCTCTGCGGAGATGTCCCGGGTGGCGGCCATCTCCGGAGCAAGTGCGGGTGATCTGGAACAGATGCGGCAGGCTGCCATTGATATGGGCAGCACCACATCCTTTACGGCAACGGAAGCTGCCCAGGCACTGCGGTATATGGCCATGGCCGGCTGGGGCACAGACCAGATGCTGGGAGGCCTCGGTCCGGTCATGGACCTGGCTGCAGCCTCCGGAGCAGATCTGGCCGCTACGTCGGATATCGTGACGGATGCCATGACCGCCATGGGAATCTCAGCGGCGGATAACTGGAAGACCCTGGACAGATACGGCAGGACCGTGGATACCGGCGTCTCCAATACCCAGCACTTTGCAGATGTCCTGGCGGCAGCGGCAACCAGTTCGAACACCAATGTCACCATGATGGGCGAGACCTTCAAGTTCGCCGCCAGCATAGCCGGCACCCTGGGATTCTCCATTGAGGATGTGGCGCTGGCAACCGGCCTCATGGCCAATAACGGGATCAAGAGCGGTAAGGCGGGCCGCAGCCTCATGAATATCATGAAGCGGATGTCAGATCCACCCAAGGCCTGCGCGGAAACCATGGCCGAATACAACCTGACACTCACGGACGGCGAAGGGAATATGAAGTCCTTCCGGCAGATCATGCTGGAAATGCGGGAAGCCACGCAGGATATGGATGAAACGCAGAAGGTGGCTTTTGCATCCGCCATTGCCGGCAGCACGGGCATGCAGGGCCTGCTGGGGATCCTGAATGCATCGGAGGCAGAATGGAACCAGCTGGCCGCGGCGGTGGATTCCTGTACAGGATCCACGAAACAGATGGCGGATACCATGCTGAACAATGCACCCGGTGCAGTAACCATCTTCCGGAGTGCAGTGGAGGGCCTGCAGATCTCCCTGTATGATCTGTATGAGGATTCCATTGTGAAGGTGGTAGAGGGAGCCACCGCACTGGTGGATGCCTTCCGCAATATGGATGAGAATACGAAGCGGAGCACGGTGGCCTTTGCGGGTTTTCTGGCGGCGCTGGGGCCTGTGGTCAAAGGAGTGGGGCTTATGATTCCCCTTCTTCCCATGCTCATTTCCCCCATGGGTACGCTGGCGGTTTCCATGGGACTGCTGACTGCGGCTGCAGCTGACTTTGCAACGACCGGAGGCGGCGCCTTTGAAACGGCGGCGGGCACCATGGAAGCAGGAAGCAGCCGGATCGGTGCGGCACTGAGGGCACTTATCCAGAATGCTCCGGGAAAACTGGCGCAATTCCATGCGGAGGCGAAAAAATATCTTTCCGGTCTGACGCCCATTCTGAATGACATGACCTCGGCTCTGGCCGAGATGACAGAGAAGGTCTGGCCCCAGGTGGTTTCCACGCTGGCAGAGACCGAGGCATCCGTGCTGACAGCCATTACCGGAAGCATCGGGAATGTGACGGATGTGGGCTTCTCCCTGATTTCCGGGCTTGTCACCGGCATCCTGAACAGTCTTCCTTCCCTGGTAAAGGCAGGGGCAGATACCCTGTCTGCCCTCATGAACGCCTTTCTGCAGCCGGAAAGGTATGCGAAGCTGGCAGCAGATGTGCAGGCGGCGCTGCTGAAAGCCTTCACACAGACGGACTGGGCGGGAGCCGGCAGGAAGATGGCGGATTCCGTTTCTTCCGCCCTGACAGCCATAACCCGGCTGGACTTTGCAGCCATCGGGCAGGGAATTCAGAATACCATGGCCGCAGCGGCGGCAGCAGCGAAAGACACCCTGACGGCGGTTCTGGGAGAGGAAGCCACTTTCCTGACCATCGGACAGCATATCGCGGGCTGGATACAGACAGGACTTGCGACGCTTTCCGGTGCCCTGATGAAGCTCATCCTGGGAGACCAGACAAAGGAAACCTCCTCCTGGCAGAATGCCGGGGCAAAGATCGGGGAAGCGGTTCAGAAGGGAATGGGCAGCCTGAAGGACCTGATCCGCGGCCTCCTCCTGCCATCCGGTACGGAGGGGGATGGGTCCTGGGTTTCCGCAGGCTCCGCCATAGCGGCGAAGATTCAGGAAGGACTGGGTTCCCTCTCCGGCTTTCTGAGCGGAATCATCCTTGGAAACAGCGAAGAGGGAGCAGGAACCTGGGTGGATGCGGGAACAAGGATTGCAAACGGGATCCGGGAAGGACTCTCTGCGCTGGGAGAATTCCTGAAGGGGCTCGTGCTGGGGGAGGAAGGCACCTGGCAGACAGCAGGCGCTTCCATTGGGAAAGCGCTGGCGGAAGGAATGACCGGCCTGGGGAAGATCCTGGCGGCCCTCATCACCGGCGACGCGGAAGCAGACTGGCCGAAGGTGGGCACTGCCATCTGGACCGCAATCCAGAGCGGCTTCACCGCAGGCGGGGCCTTTCTGGAAGCCTTCTTTACAGGAGCTGTCGGTGAGGCAATTCCGTCTCTGACTGCTCAGGGAGGCAAGCTCTGGACGACCCTGTCCGCGGGAATGGAAAAAGCCCGGACCGGCATGAAGAGTTTCATTGGAACGCTTCTGCTGGGCACCAACGCATCCACAGAAGCCGCTGAGGCAGGAAAGACACTGTCAGCCCGACTGGCGGAAGGAATCAGGACAGCCCTGCCGGATGCGGCTGGAGCGGTGAACCTGCTGGGAGCTCTGCTTTCCGGCATCCTTACCGACACGAAAGAGATGGCGACCTTTGCGTCTTCCTTTGCCTCCGGCCTCATGACGGCCCTCGCCGGCTATGACTGGTCCACCCTGGCGGAATCTCTCGGGAAGCTGGGGAATACCCTTCTGACGGGGATTGCAAACGGGATCACGGCTGCAGCAGCGGGAGCGGCGCAGATTGCCGTATCCCTGGCCGGTGTGCTGACCTCGGTAAAGCCGGAAGAACTGGCGGGCGCGGCTCTGAGCATTTCCAGGAATATCCTGAATGCTGTCATTGCGGGTATTGCAGGGGTAGCAGATGCCGGAGGAAAAATGGCCGGGGCACTGACGAATCTCCTCACAGCCGGTCTTGCAGGAGGCAGTGAAACGCTGAATCAGGCGGCTTCCCATCTGGTTACGGGCATCCTGAACGGCATGAAGACAATCCGGGAAATGCCCCAGGTTAAAACACTGCTGACAAACATCATTGCAGCAATGGAGAAATCCATGGCAAATCTGCCGGGACTGCTGAACATTGCATCCACACTGGCAGGCGGCATTTTCTCTGCGGGGGTGGACCTGACTGCGGGAGCAGCTGCTTTTGCAAAGAGAATCATTGCGGCAGTTGCCGGGACAGACTGGTCCGCAGTGGGCACAGCGCTGCAGAAGCTGGGAGATACCATTCTTTCCGGCATTGCAGCTGGAATAACCGCATCCGCTGCAGGGATAGCAGGCATTGCCGCGGCAATTTCCGCAGGGCTGTCCAGCATTGACGGAAAAGCCTTTTCCGCCGCAATGACCGGACTCGGAAAGAGTCTGGTGGGAGCACTGGTGAGCAGCATCGGTGCGGCGGCAGATGCCGGTGCTTCCATTGCGGAAGCTTTCGCTTCCCTGCTGAACCGGGCAGCCGGCGGAGGGGCAAAGGAATTCGGAAAGGCTGCGGCTGCCATTGCCAACACTGTCCTGAAGGGGATTGCCGCTGTGACGGAGATGCCGCAGCTGACAGTCTTCATGACCAATCTGGGCACGGGTCTTCGGAACGCCGTCATTGCCCTGGGAGATGTGGCTGCTGCAATTATCTCCTATATCCTTTCTCCGGAGGGGATCAAAACCGTGGCAGATGCGGGAATCAGCCTGGCAGGAGCCCTGATACAGGGGATCGGCATGGGGCTGGGGCAGCTGGCGGGAGGCCTGGCAGAAGCGCTGCAGCGGATGTTTGCAGGCGTGCTCGACAGCATTCTGGCCTGGTTCGGCATTGAGCGGAACACGCTGCGGGATGCGATGAATGAGATGGTGTTTGAAAATGTGGACGGGGAGCAGATCACGGGCCGGGTGCTGAATGCCATGATTGCCAGCGGCGAAACCACGGTAACGGAAAAAGCCCGGGCCTGGTGTGCTCTGGTGGAGGCAGGGTTTGCACAGGAAGCCAATGCACTTGACATGGAGCCAGCGGCGGTTGCCCTGGCTTCGGCTGTCGAGAGCGGGATGCTCGGCATGGAGGAGCAGGTTTCTGCCCTGGCGGCGCTCATCGCTGCCGGTGTGGGCACGGATACGGTGCTGGCCATGTGCAGCGGGATATCGGAAAACGGGATGGACCTGTATATTGCCGCCATGGACCTGGCGGAACAGCTCTATGAAGGTACGAACGAGGGCATGGAAGCCATCTGGCCGCTGCTTGCTGCGCTGGGCATTTCCATTCCGCAGACCATGGCGGAAGCCATTGGGGAAGACGGGTGGCAGCCCATGGTGGATTCCGCCAGCAGCGGCATGCAGAGCGTCATGGATGCGGCGAGCCAGGTGACCGCACAGGGAGCCCAGCTCATGACCACGAGCACCGCCAGTGCCATTGCAGAAGGGTACCAGAACGCCATACCGGGGATGCAGAGTGCCATGCAGGGAGCGGTGGATACGGCGGTTGCCGGTGCGGAAACCACCAATGCTCAGAATATGGCCAGGGCAGACGCAAAGAGCATCCTGGATGCAGCGGCGGGCGGCATGACGGCAGGAACGGAGACACTTACGGCTGCGACGAATACCGTGGTCAGTTCTGCTACAGCGGCGGTAGCAGGCATGCCGGCAGCGTTTGCGACAGCCGGGGAGCAGTCCGCGACAAAGCTGACGGAAACCCTGACCAGCTGCCAGACTGCCGTGACCGAGGCGATCACGAACCTGACCGCCCAGGGAACCACACTGCAGGGACAGCTGACGCTCCTGATCACCGCCATCACGACGGAGTTTGCAGTCCTTCAGACGCAGATCCCTGCCACGATGGACGCGACTTTCGCAGCGCTTGCTGTCAGCGTGACTGCAGGAACGGCAGCCCAGAAACTGCTCACGGAAACACTGGTGACTACGGTGACGACCGCCTATACGCCGGTGCTGGAGAAACTGAAGGGAATTACGGTGAACGCCATGCTGGCACTTGAAAATGTGTGGACGATCCACAGCCCCATCATTGCCAGCCAGGCGGCGCTGCTCGAAACCAATGTGTACAACGCGCTGCTGCCCTGGCAGACACAGCTGCCGCAGATTGCGGCGGATGCCATGACGGGCGTGAATACGGCACTGGGAACCGGCGGCGTGACGGCAGCGGCGACGGCCTCCTCTGCAGCACAGAACATCGTGAGTTCGGTGAAGGGAGAGCTCAGCTATTCCACGGGGTACAGCATCGGACAGGACCTCATGAACGGCCTCAAAGCCGGCATAGAATCGCTGTCTTCGGTGGTGTCTTCCGCGGCATCTGCGTCCATTTCCAAAGTAACCACGGGTATGAAGAAAGCGGCGAGAATCAGGAGCCCGTCCAGGGAGACGGAGGAGATCGGTGCATATCTGGATGAAGGTCTGGCCATTGGTCTCAGCGGAGGCCTGGCCGCTCTGGCTGCTGCGGAAGCGATGGCGGATACGATTTCCGCCATGACGGACGGAGCATATCTGGAGATGCCGGCAATGCAGAGGCAGACCGGAACGATCAGAAGGGCGACGGCAGGTACAGCGAATACCGTGGATGGAACAATGCAGGCTATGGATCCAGAACTGGCACGGGCAATCGGGGACCGGATTGCGGACAGGATCATCGAGCGGGGAGCACTTTCTTCCGACATCTATATGGATGGGGAGAAGGTAGGAGCCAGGATTGCCAGCCCGGTGAGCCGGGAGATCGCCAGCCAGGCGAGGCAGGGCGTCGGATTCAGGAGCGCACAGGGGGTATTGGGATGAGAAACGGATACGAATATCCAAAGATACTCTATTGTGGGGACTGTGAAAAACGGGTTCCTGTTAAGCTGGAGACTCGTCAGGATATCCTGGTCAGGGAGCTAAACCACCATACGGAAGAAATCAGCGTATCGTATCAGGCTGCTCTTTGTCCTCTTTGCGGCAAGGTGCTTTGTGAGAATGACCGGGACTGGGCCCTGATCCGGCTGACACAGGAACAGCGGAAATGAAGAGGAGGGAATATCTATGCTGCAGACGATTATCAATTACCTCATGTCCTTTATCATGTTTCTTTTTGCAGCCTGTGCCATACTGTGGCTTTTTGCTGCACTGACAGGTGAAACGGCAGGGGATGCCGAGAATGCCCTGAGCGAACTGCTGGGGATGGCGGGCATGGCATCTGCCATTGGGCTGATCCAGATGATCCGGCAAGGGCTGATCCCGTAGCAATGACTTACACGGAAAGGAAGCAGGTAAAACATGATTCGTTTTGATCACATTGCCCCGGAAGAACTGGGGCGCATCAGGGCAGTCAGCCTTTCAGACCGGTTCATTGCAGCGCGAGATCTGCAGAGCCAGAGCCGAAACGGGGTGATTCTGGCAGGCATTGCCATTCCTACCCTCCGCATCATTACCTGTGATTTCCGGGTGAGCGGCGGGAACCGGATGGAAATCATCGACCAGCTGGACCGGCTGGCCCGCTGGCTGCAGGAACCGGGAGAAGCCATGCTGGAGGTGCGGAATGCACCGGGGCGCTATTATAAGGCGTTCTGCTCGGATTTGTCGGAGCCGGCCTTCAGCGGACTCTCTGCCGCGTGCAGAGCGACTTTCACCTGTACGGACTACCGCCAGTACAATCTGTATAACCATCAGCCGGTGGACGGCGCGGACCCGGAAACGGAAAACTTCACCTTTGCAGGGAAGCACTGCCTGAATGACATGGACTGTCTGTTTGTCCTGGATCAGCGCAGTGCTTTTTGCGTACCGGAGCCGAATACCTATCCGATCCCGGGAATGGCAGGTACCCTGCGGTATGATGCACAGACACTTCCGGAAGGGGAACTGTCGGGAAAGCTGTACTTCGTGGGGCGGGACAGAAATGGAAAGCCCATGCCCCTCTCTTCTTCCGAGGCACAGCTTCGCAGGCTGGCGGACTGGCTGGGAAATGCCGGCAGGGCAGACCTCATCTTTGATGCCATTCCCACGAAAGCCTTTGAGGTGGAGGTAACCAAGGCATCTTTTTCCAGAGACGGCTGGGAGAACGGATGCATCCAGGTGACTTTTGCGGTACAGCCGCTTCTCCGGGGGGAAGAAAAGACACTTGCGACGGAACGGGCATTTATCGCAGACCAGCCGGAAGAACTGGACTTGTCTTCCATCTTTCCGGAAGGCATGACGGCGGAGACACCGCTCCGGATAGAGATGAAGAACATGGGGAATACCGTTGGAAGACTGGTTTTAAAAATGGAAGGCGGAGAAGAGACTGTCCTGTCCGGGATGACATTTAGCGGAGGAAGCACGCTGCTGCTGGATGCAGAAGACAGCACCTGCCAGCTGGATGGCATCGGTGCAGGAAGATATCTTACAGCCGGGAGTCTTCCATACGCAGATCCGGGACAATGCCTTCTGAAGATTACTGCTGACACGGGAACAACCCTGCAAATTGAAATCCGTGCGAGAGCGAGGTTCAGATGAAACATCCCATCCTGTATGACCGGCACATGAACCGCGTGACGGAACTTGCCCATGCCTTTGATATCGGATACCGGCATGTGAAGAATGATCTGTGGACGGGCAGCTTCAGCCTCCCGGATGCAGATCCTGCCAATGCACTCTGCCAGGAGGTGTATGCCCTGGTGGAGCTCTTTGACGGGGACGTTTCTGCGGGGCTGTACCGGATCGCGGGAGAACCGGAAACGGATGCAGGCAGTCCAGGGGCAGCACATACCTATACCCTGGAGCATGTGCTGGCCTTCCTGCTGGATGACCGGATCCACGGGGTGCTGGAACTGGGCGGGACGGGAATTTCCACCCGCATGGTGCTGGAGAAGCTGCTGAGTTTTCAAAGCGAAAAGCGGTGGGTGCTGGGGGACTGCGACTTTACGTATTATTTCCAGTACGGATGGGAGTCGGAGGACCTGCTCAGCGCCATTTTTGCTGTTCCCCGGTGCTTTGAGGAGGAAGTTCACTGGGAGTATGACACTTCGGTGTACCCCTTCCGCATTTCCCTGAAGCGGGCGGAAGAAGTTCCATCCTGTTCCCTGCGCAGGGGGCGGAATATTACGGGAGTCAGGAGGGGGCGGGATCTTTCCAATCTGTGCACCAGGCTTTACTGTCTGGGAAGCGGAGAAGGGACCAGCCAGACCGGCATCCGGGATGCGGAGGGGAATGTCTCCGGACTGCCGTACATCGAGTCGGCCAATGTTTCCAGGTACGGGGTGATTGCCAGGCATTTCATTGACAGCAGCTGTACGGATCCGGATCTGCTGTATGCCCGGGGAAAGGCGCTGCTGCGGACCCTGGAGGAGCCGGAGGTGACCTACCGCATTGCGGCGCTGGACCTTTTCCGGAAGACGGGGGTGCAGGAGGACCGGCTGGAGGAGGGCAGGTGCGTCCGGGTATACGAGCCGGTGCTGGGCATCGACTTCACCACCCGCATTGAAGCCTTTGAAAAGAAGAACGTTACCGGCGACCCGCTGTCGGCCGTGGTGGAGCTGACCGGCCGTGCAACGGACGTGGCCGGGGAAATGGAAGTACTCTCCCGGCGGGCGGCCATCACCGCCCATTATGCCCAGGGCGCCACCAACCTGTTCCCATTGCAGATCATGGACAATGCGGACGAGCGGCACCCGGCAAGGCTGCGCTTCTTTGTCCCCGCATCCTGCAGCCATATCAATACGGTGCTGCTCTCGTACACCCTCTCCCCCTTCCGGGCTTTTTCCACGGGTGCGGCGGCGGGAGGCGCCACGGTGACCACCACCAGCGGCGGAGGGAATTCCACGGAAACCAGCAGCACCGGCGGGGAGACCACCGTGACCAGTGCGGGCGGGGGAGGAGGCACCACAACGACGGAAGCAGCTTCCAAATACAATAACTTTTCGGGAACCACCGGCTATTCGGACCAGTATACGGGCAATGAGCACGTCAGCGGCAGCCATCATACGCATTATATGAGCCACACCCATCAGTACGCGGATTCCATTACGGTGGAGATTCCGGCGCTGACGGTGAAGCTTCCGAGCCACCGGCACCAGGTGAGTCTTCCGGGCCATACGCATTCGGTGACGATCCCCGGCCATACCCATACCGTGACGCTGCAGGACCACCAGCATGCCATGGTATACGGGATTTACGAGGGAGGACGGGCAGACAAAGTCACGGTTGCGGTGGACGGGAATCCGGTCCCGGAGGAAGCAATGGTGGACGGGCAGGGGAATCTCCGGGGGGAGATTGACGTGGTCCCGTACCTGGCTATGAGCAATGGACGGATCACCCGGAACACCTGGCATGAGATCACCCTCACGCCGGACCGACTGACCCGGATTGAGGCAAATCTCTTCGTGCAGACCTTTATTACCAGCTGGACCGGAGGAAATTACTGATTCATGGAGGTGAAAGAAGATGAACTATATACTGCGAACCAATGTGGAACTGACCAGACCGCAGGAGGAAGTGGTGTGGCAGACGATAGCTACTGTAGGGGAAAGGGAAAGCCATGAGCTGCGCGTGACGTTCCTCCGGGGAGGCGAACCCGTGTCCCTGGAGGACCGGGAAGTGTTCCTGTATGTGCAGCGGCAGGATGATGCGACCGTGCTCATGAAAGGGGAAGTGCAGGGAAAGGAAGCGGTGGCACTCCTGGGGGGAAGCTGCTACGAGGTGCCGGGAAACCTGACTGCCATCCTTCTGGTCTGTGAGGGCAGGAAGGCAGTCTGCGGCCTGCGTGTGCATCTGCTGGTGCGGGAACTGCATGGGGAAACGGTGGTGGATGCAGCCGGTGCAGTTCCCAATCTGCAGGAATTACTCCGTCTGGTGGCCGTGATGGAAGCGCGGAAGCTGGATATTGAAACGGGAATTGCAGCCATCGGGAAGATGGAAGACCGCATCCGGAATGCGGAAGAGGAAAGAACGGCGAAAGAGGAAGAGCGGGGAGCCGCGGAAAGGAGCAGACAGGAGGGAGAAGCGCTGCGGACGCTAGCGGAGCTGGGACGGATCGGCGGTGAAAAGAGCCGGGAAACGGCCGAGGAAGAGCGGCAGGAAGCAGAAGCTTTCCGGGCAGTGGCGGAGGAAGACCGGGAAGCGGCGGAAGAAAAACGGGAAGCGGAGGAATCGGAAAGGATACAGGCGGAAAACCGGAGGAACGAAGCGGAAGCCCGGCGGGCGGAAGCAGAAGATGCCCGGGAAAGGGAAGTATCGTCCGCCCTTCAGGAAATGGAAAGCATGAAGACCGCTGCCAGGCGCCTTGCGGAAGCCGAGATTGCGGCAGTAACCCTTCCTGCCGGTGCAGAGGCCAGTGCGGAGCTCACCGAAAAAGAAGGAGGGGGAACCGTCCTGACCTACGGAATTCCGCAGGGAGCGGCGGGCGTTACCCCCTGCCTGGAGGTGGAGGAGACGGAGACGCTGCCGGCGGGGGCGGCTGCCACGGTGCGCATTTCCGGTGAAAAAGAGCGTCCGAGGCTGCATTTCGGTATTCCCCGGGGAGAGAGCGGGAGCGTGGTCAGCGTCAACGGCATTGCCCCGGACCCCTCCGGCAACGTGACGATCGCTGCGGGAAACACGGGGGTGCAGAGCATCAACGGCAGGACGGGGGACGTGGTGCTGACCGCAGGAGAACTGGGGGCAGTCACGGGCGTTGCAGGAGGCAGCAGGGCAGATGACGGGTTTGTCACGCTCCCTGCAGCCAGCGATACGGACGCGGGGCTCATGAGCGCGGAGGAACACAGAAAGCTGGCAGGCATGGAGGAATATGCAAACCGGTATATGCATCCCGCGGGCAGCGGGTACCGGCATGTGCCGGCGGGCGGGAGTACGGGGCAGATCCTGCGTTTTTCCGAGGACGGCCTGGCCGGCTGGGGAGAAGAACAGAAGGTGACTTCCGTTGCAGGAAACCGGGTAAGCCTGACTTTTTCAGACGGCGTGCTTGCCATCCTGATGACGGATGCGGACGGGGAGAAGCTGGACACGGCGACGGTGACAGAGCGGGAGATCCGGGTGGATGCGGGATAGCTTCGCAAAATCTGCACGAACACTTCGCTTGTGCCCCGCAGATGCCGGTGTTATCATGTAGAGGTCAGAGGGGAGCGGAAAACGCTCTCCTTCTTTTATGCGGGGAGAAGGATGAAGGGGAAAGGAGCACGGACAGAAGCATATGGAACTGGAGGGGAAGACCGGCGCGTATGGGGACGTGCCGTATACGGGCACGGTGGAAGCCGTTCGGCTGCCGGAAGACGGCATTTATCTGCTGGAATGCTGGGGAGCAGGAGGAGGTGGCGGCAGGGACCACTGCGGCGGAAACGGCGGCTATGCGGCCGGATATATCGAAGGAAAGGAGGGAGAAGTGCTCTTTGTCTGTGTCGGGGAAGCAGGAGCCGGAGAAGGGAGGCGGTATAACGGAGGCGGCAGTGCTCCGGACCCGGAAAAAAGCCACGCGGGTTCCGGCGGCGGGGCGACGCATATGGCGAGGGTGACGGGAACGCTGGCGGAAATCGGGGAAGAAGGGCTTGAAAACCTGCTGCTGGCGGCAGGGGGAGGCGGCGGAGGCGCCGGCCTTTACGACGGCTTCCCGGGAGGAGGGGAAAGCGGAGGATACGACCAGCGGCCGGCGGACCAGAATTCCGGCTATGCCTGGGGTACCGGGGAAGACGGGGGCATGGCGGAAAAAGCCGGGGACAGTTATGGCGGAGGCGCCGGAGGAGGAGGGCTCTACGGAGGATTCCGGGGCCGTTATGACTGGTACTGGGGAATAGGCGGAGGAGGCGGATCCGGCTATACGGGCGGGGTTCCTGCATTCACATGCCATGGAAAGGAATTCAGCCCCAGAAATGTCCGCGGAGACGGGAGCAGCGGCGGCCGGGGACAGGGCGGCACGGGAGAACACGGAAAGGCAAGAGTCACACTGGTGGCTCTTTCTTTTCTGCCCGTTTCCGTGAACGGTGCATGGATTACGGGCATGACGGTCAACGGGGAAACGGTGAAAAGGCTGACCATGAACGGCATGGAGATTTTCTGACCATCGCCGGAAAGGAGGGAAAATGGCCTATCTGGACTATTCGGGACTGCGTTACTTTCTGACCAGGCTGAACAGCCGGCTCTCCGGAAAACTGGACCGGGTGCAGAGCAGCAGCCTGGCGGGAAGGCTCCTGACGGTCGGTCAGGCGGGGAACGTGACGGCAGGCGTCAGGCTCTGGACGGGAACACAGGCGGAGTATGATGCGCAGGAAAAGAGCACGGACACCCTTTACTGCATCGTCGGGAATGACGGCGTCGTGACAAGGATGATTTACAGGGGATAAGGAGAGAAAAGAACATGAGCAAATTTCTGAACTATGAGGGACTTACCTATCTGATCAGCAGGATCAGCGGCATACTGGGCGGCAAGGTGGACAAGCAGGAAGGCAAAATGCTTTCAAGCAATGACTATACGGATCCGGAGAAGAGCAAACTGGCCGGTGTGGAAGAAAACGCCAATGCCTATGTCCATCCGGAGCATGCTGCCCGGGCAAGGGGCCTGTATAAGGTGACGGTGGATGCGCAGGGCCATGTCAGCGATGCGGAAGCGGTGGTCAAGGGGGATATCACGGGCCTGGGAATCCCGGCGCAGGATACCACCTACGGGCCTGCGACGGCGGAAGAAGCAGGCCTGATGTCTGCCGCGGACAAGGCCAAACTGGATGCGGTGGAAGCAGGAGCCAATGCGTATGTGCATCCGGACTATACAGCCCGGGAAAGCGGCCTGTATAAGGTGGCCGTGGATGCCAGGGGCCATGTGAGCGGTGCCGTGGCGGTAGGCAAAAGCGATATCACGGGGCTGGGGATTCCGGCACAGGATACCACCTATGTTCCCGCAACCGCCGGAGAAGACGGCCTGATGTCTGCCGCGGACAAGGCCAAGCTGGATGCGGTTGCGGCGGGTGCCAATGCCTATGTGCACCCTGCCTATACGGCCCGGGAAAGCGGGCTCTACAGGGTGGCTGTGGATGACAGCGGCCATGTAAGCAACGCGGCGGAGGTGGTCAAGAGCGATATCACCGCCCTGGGAATTCCGGGGCAGGATACGACGTATGACCCCGCAACTGCAGAGGCTGCAGGCCTGATGTCTGCCGCGGACAAGGCCAAGCTGGATGCGGTGGAAGCGGGAGCCAACGCCTACGTGCATCCCGCCTATACGGCCTGGGAAAGCGGGCTTTACAAGGTGACCGTGGATGAAAGGGGTCACGTGAGCACGGCGGCCGCAGTGGGAAAGGCAGACATCACGGCCCTGGGAATTCCCGGACAGGACACCACTTACCCGGAAGCGACCGATGAGGCGGCGGGCCTGATGACGGCGGCAGACAAAGCCAAGCTTGACAATATTGCGGCGGGAGCCAATGCCTACGTGCATCCCGGGCATACCGCCATGCCTTCCGGCCTGTACAGGGTCACCGTGGACGACAAAGGACACGTGAGCGCGGCAGTGGCGGCGGTCAAGGCGGACATCACCGCGCTGGGCATTCCGGGCGAAGACACCACCTATTCCCCTGCCACGCAGAGCACCGACGGCCTGATGTCCGCCTCGGACAAGGGAAAACTGGACGGGATTGACGCCGGCGCCAATGCCTATACGCATCCAGTCTATCCGGAACGGACGGCGGGCCTGTACAAGGTGACCGTCGATGGAAAGGGCCATGTGAGCCAGGCGGCAGCCGTTTCCAAGGCAGATATCACGGCACTGGGCATTCCGGAGCAGGATACGACCTATTCCGCCGCAACCGGAAGCATCGCGGGTCTGATGTCTGCGGCGGACAAGAATAAACTGGATGCCTTCGGCACGGCGGATACCTATGCGCTCAAAACCGACCTGACGTCCCTTTACCGGTTCAGGGGCAGCGTGGAAACGGAGAATGATCTTCCGGAGGAGGCGGAAGTGGGCGACGTCTACGATGTGCTGGAGACGGATATGAACTATGCCTATAACGGCTCCTGGTGGGATGCCCTGGGACAGCCCTTTACCCTGGAATCCATATCGACGGGGGAAATCGATGCCCTCTTCGGGAACACCAATGAGTAACCGGAAGGGTTCCGCTCCCGTGCCGCCCGGAGGGAGGTGAGCCCATGAAGGTACTTGACCGGGAGGGCGTCCTGTATCTGCTGCAGCGGCTTTCCGGGCACCTGGCGGGGAAAGTGGACGCCGAGGAAGGAAAAGGGCTGAGCAGCAATGATTTCACGGACGTCCTCCGGGAAAAACTGGAAGGATGGTGTCCCGCGGACTGGCAGCAGCCGGACCCGGACGGACCGGGATACCTCAGGAACCGTCCCTTTGGCAGCCGGCTGACCCGGGTCCTGGAGAAAACGGAAGTTCAGAACCTCCCTGTCCGGAAGCCGGAAACGGATCTGCTTCCCGCAGGAGAGAGCCTTCTGGTGGAATGGGATGGTTCGGTTTTTTCCTGCAGGTCCAGGGAAAAGGAAACGGGCAAAGTCTGCTTCGGGGATCCGGCGTGGGATCAGGAGGGAGCGGAGACCCCTTTCTACTTTGAGGACGGGATCCTGTACGGCGGGGAAGGAGCGCATACGGTGGCTGTTTCCCTCCTGGAGAAGCAGCTGCTGGATGCGGAATGGCTGGAACCGCAGAGCCTCCGGCTGCTGCTGGAGCGCCTGTTTCCTTCCCGGGGCGGAGCCATGCATTATGAGGGGGAGGCGGAAAGCAGGGAAAAGCTTCCGGATAAGCCGGAACCCGGGGAGGTGGTGCGCCTTTCGGCGGAGGGCATCTTCCTGGTATATGACGGAGAGCAGTGGCAGGCACCGGACCCGGATGCCCTGGGCCGGGAGGAAATCGACAGGGCGCTGGAGGAAGGGGGAATGACGTGCCGGTAATCTATAACCTCATGGACGATACAGGCAGGGAGATCGTCAATGCGCTGCGCAGAATGCGGGCGAGACTGAGCGGCCGGAAGGAGGAGGAGCTTCCCATTGATTACAGGGATCATCACATGATCATCCTGGACCGGACGGGGAAGCTGATCGCCGAGGCCATTGAAGGGGTGACGGAGCAGCTTTCCGGGGAAGCTGCAGGCGGGCTTGCCACCGCGGAAAAGGACGGCCTCATGGACCGGAGGGACAAGCAGAAACTGGATGCCTTCCTCCCGGCGGATTCCTATGCCGGCAAAAAGGATATCGAGGGCTGCATGCGCTATCTCGGCGAGGTCCGGCAGCTCCCCGGGGAAGCAGCGGCAGGCGACTGCTGCGGAATGCAGGGAAACCTCTATCTGTACGACGGCAGCGTGTGGATCTGCTCCGGAAGTACGGCGGAGGCGCTGTCCCTGCCGGAACTGGAAGCGCTGCTGAGGGAATGGGAGGAAGGAAATGATTGAGACGGAAATGGCGGTGAAGACGGCAAGGGGAATGCTGGGAGTTCCGTACGGCACCTATGACTGCATCAACTTCATCAAGCGGATCCTGCGGACCTGTCCGGGCGGCGAGGCCGGGTACCAGGTGGCGGGAACCAACAGCCTCTGGCGGTCCCGGGACCTTCTCCGGAGACAGGAAGGCACCCGGGGGGCCTGCCCCGGCATGCTTGCCTTCAAAGTCAGCGGCCGGGGAGCAAAGGAAGATGTTCACCATGTGGGCCTGGTAACGGCGGAAAACCGTGTGATCCATTCTTCCAGTGCCCGGGGAATGGTGGTGGAAACGGACCTGCAGAACGGGCAGTGGCATCGCCTGGCAGAACACCGGCTGATTGCCGTCAAAAAGGAGGAGAGGAATACGCAAAAGGCAAGGGTATGCACCCGGGACGGAAAGCTGAACCTGCGGAGCGCACCGGGAAAGCACGCGGCGGTGCTGGGGAAGATCCCCGGAAATGCGGTCGTGGAGGTGCTGGAGGAAACCGGCCGGGACTGGTGGAAGGTCTGCTATGAAGGGAATACCGGTTATGCCGCGGCAGGCTTTCTGGTGAGGATTCCGGAGGAAGGGGCGGAACCGGCAGAGGAGACGCGGATGGAAACCACCAGCCTGATTTCCGGGGACGGGCAGTCCGTGGTGCTGGTGGGCAGATGGAGGATCGCGGAAGACTGAGAAAGGAGGGGAAATGTGGCGGTTTTGGGGTTTCTGAGGGAGAACTGGGCATGGATGCTGTCGTTTGCAGCCACTGCGGCGGGAATCACGGGGATCGTATACCACCGGCAGAAGGCGCTGGAGCTGGGGCTTCAGGCACTGCTCCGGGCACAGATGATCACCGATTACAACCACTACCTGGAAAAAGGGTATGCGCCCATTTATGCCCGGGAAAACTTTGAAAACATGTGGAGACAGTATGACCGGCTGGGAGGGAACGGAGTCATGAAGGACATCCGGGACAAGTTTCTCGCCCTGCCGGCCATCAGTGAAAAAAAGGTCCGCAGACGCGGCCCCGGGGAAAAGGAGGAAGGAAGATGACCGCTTTTGCAAGGGCGGCGCTGGTCCGGGCAGTACGGACCGTGGCGCAGACCATGGTGGCGGCGATCGGGACAACGGCCATGATATCCGAGGTGAACTGGCAGACCGTTCTGGGAACCAGTGCGCTGGCAGGGGTCCTTTCCCTGCTGACCAGTATTGCCACCGACCTGCCGGAAGCGCCAAGAAACGGGGAAAGCTGAGGCGGAAAGCAGGAGCATTGCAGCGGACAGGTAGACCTGTCCGCCTTTTTTTCGTTTTTGGAAAAAGGAAAAGGCCTCCGGGAGGGACCGGAGGCCTGCATTATCCGGGGAGGCGCCGCTTCTGCTGCATGGCTTCATAGAAGGCATAAGGAACTTCCAGATCGCCGTAACCGTTGAGCAGATCCAGCCCTTTCTTGAAAGTTCCGTGGAAATCGCTGCCGCCGGAACGCAGGCAGCGGAATTCCTCTGCAATGGCTTCCGTGCGGCAGCGCCAGTCGTTATCAAATTCACAGTAGCGGGTTTCGAGACCATCGGCGCCGATCCGGAGAAGCCGGCGGCAGAGCTCGCAGCTGTGGTCGCGGCTGTTCCTGTCAATCTGATTGGTATGGGCGACAAAAGCCAGACCCTTTGCCTGGTGGATGAGGGAGATGGCGTCCCCGGGAGCCGGGGTGACGCGTTCCACGTATCCGATGCCTCCTTTTCGCAGATAGGCATTTACCGCGTCCATGACGGTGGCGGCGTACCCGCGTTCCACCAGGATCTGCCCGATATGGGCTTTGGTCAGGATGCTGCCGGAGAAGCGGGAAAGATCCTGACGGGTGATCGCAAAACCGTGGGCACGGAGCTTTTCGATCATCTGCATGTTGCGCAGATCCCTCGTTTTTGACAGGGCATCTATCCGGGAGGCAAAGCCGGGATCCTGCCAGTCAACAAACAGTCCGATCAGGTGGATTTCACATCCTTCCAGACGGGTGGTGATTTCGATGCCCGGAATGACCTGCTGGCCGATGCGTTTCCCTTCGGCCAGCGCGCGTGCAAGGCCTCCGATGGTGTCGTGGTCGGTGACGGCAAGAACTGCCGTCTGTTTTTCCTTTGCATACCGTACCAGCTCCTCGGGAGTGAAGCTGCCGTCCGAGGCCGTAGTGTGCGTGTGGAAATCACAACGTGTTGTCATCTGTTTCGCTTCCTTTCAGGTGACTGTCAGTGTTTTCCAGGTGAAAAGCTCCCTGATTTCGTTCATGAAAAAAAATGAAGGCTGGAATGATTCTGCAGAGGCATGCCGGAATGGCCGGAACGCTCCGGGAAAAAGGCATTTTCCCGGAAACCGCCGATTTTACCGGACCTGCATTTCTGGTTTCATATTGTGGAAGGAAGGGCTCCTGTATGGTAGTTGATAACCGCAGTCCACAGGAGAGTATTATAATGCAAAAATGTAACATTATAAACAGAAACTTATTCAATTTGTAATAATTCAGACAGAAACGATGTGTTATAATAATCATTAGCAGAATAATATCTATCAACCAGCTGAAGCTGGAATGATTTGCAGGTGAAAAACATGAGACAGGAAAAAAGAAACGGAAACCATCCGGATCCCATGACAACTTCAGCAAACATACCGCCTCAGGAAGGGGAAAACCAGGGGAAAAACCTCCCTGCCCAGGTGGACAAGCATATGTCAAAACGCAGGAAAAGAAGGCGCAGAGGGATTATTGCGCTTGTTCTTGCATGCTTTGTCGTGTTTATCACGGTGCGGTCCCTGACAATGGATGCGGTGACGCTGGAGCGGATTGCCACATGCGGATATGAGGACCATGTCCATGATGCATCCTGCTACACAATGGCCTGCGCACCGGAAAAGGGGCAGGAGTATGTCCATCATCATGGAGAAACCTGTTACCGGGACGGTGTGCTGGTGTGCATGCTTCCGGAGGTGGAAAAGCATGTCCATACGGAGGAATGCTATCAGGACCTGCTGGTCTGCGGGTATCCGGAGAATGTGGATGCATCCGTCCACCAGCACAGCGTGGACTGTGTGCAGCGGCATGTACTGTCCTGTGCCTATCATGAACATACAGATGCCTGCTATGATGAAAACGGAAACCTTCTCTGCGGGAAAATCCAGCAGGTGGAGCATTCGCATGAGGAAAGCTGCTTTGTGCTGACGTGTACGAAGCATGTCCATACGGATGCCTGCTATCAGGAGAGGCCGACGAAGGAAAACGTACTGGTCTCTACGGGGGCGGAAGCGACCGGCAGCGAAGCAACGGAAGCAGAAGCCAGCCTGTCTGAAACAACGGAAGCGGAAGCAACCCTGTCTGAAGCAATGGAGGCAGAAGCCAGTCTGTCTGAAGCAACAGAAGCGGAAGCATCCCTGTCTGAAGCAACGGAGGCAGAAGCCACGCTGCCCGAAGCAACGGAAGCGGAAGCCACCCTGTCCGAAGCAACGGAAGCAGAAGCCACCCTGTCTGAAGCAACGGAGGCAGAGGCAGAGGAGGAGAAGCCGCGCTTTATCGTGGAAAACGAAAAATATACGGTTCGTCTCTATGTGGAAGATGATGCCATTCCGGAGACTGCGGTACTGCATGCAGAAGAAATGGAAGCAGACCGCTATCTGGCAGGGATTACCGGAAAGCTGGGGATTTCTGAGGACCAGATTGCATCCATGCTGCTGCTGGACATCCGCATCATGGATGGAGAGCAGAAGATAAAGCCTGCCTCCGGTGTACGAGTAGAGATTGACACAGACAGAGGAAGCGGCCAGGTACATGTGCTGCATTTTGCGGAGGAGGAAGCAGAATTATCCGAAAGCGCTGAAGCCGATATTACGAAAGCGCTGGAAGAGAAATTATCCGAAAGCGCTGAAGCCAATATTACGAAAGCGCTGAAAGAGAATAAGGAAAACGGAGCAGAGCAGAACACAGAAATAACTCCGCCGTCAGAGAATACGGAGCAGGAGGCGGAACCGGCTGCAGCAGATCTGTCCGGCATTGAAGAGCTGCCGGCGGAACGCAGGGAGAACACCGTGTCCTTTGCCACAGAGAACTTCTCTGTTTTTGCATTAGTCTATACGGTGGACTTCCATTGGGAAGTGGATGGGCGGATGTACGAGTTTTCACTGCCCGGAGGCGGATTTATCAGCCTTTCTGACCTGATAGAGGTGCTTGGGGTCGCAAAAACGGGGAAAAATGAAGAAAATGAGGCCAAAAATGGCGATGTCCGCTTGGCAGGGGAAGAGCCGAGTATAGATAATCAGGATGAAAATGGGGGAAACAATGGTGCTGAGGAGTCCGAAAACGCCGAAAATATGGGCGATTCTGATGTCTACTTGGCAGGGGAAGTCCCTGGTATAGAAAATCAGGACGTACAGATAAGTGATGCTACGAGAGAGTTCGTAGCGGATGTTGAGAGTGTGGTATTCAGCAGTTCTGAACTGGTGGATGTCAGTAAGGTTGAGAGAGAGACTACAGTAGGAGGAATCAAAGAGAGTCGTGGACTGGAGATTCAGTATAGTGCTGAACTGACAGAAGAGCAGATCGCAGAGATTAACAGTACGATAGTTGAGTCGGGTGACTGGGCTTTGATTTCCATGCTTCCGTTTGAGAGTACGGAGAGTTTGACTGTCACGATGAAGACCGGAGAAGTCTTTGAGATCAGGGTGACGGATGCTCAGTTGAAAAAGACTGTGATCGACGCCAAGGGTGATGCGTGGGAGATCACGGTTACCTACGATGACAGCGCGGAGATTCCGGAAGGGGCTGAACTGAAGGTTGAAGAGATCCTGCCTGAAGATGAGCGGCATGAACAGTATTACCGGCAGTCTCTGGAAAAGATCGGTGTGGTTGCCGTGCCCGATACCACGGAAGATGAAGCTGATCCTGAGGTAACCGCTGAAGCCACTGAAGCAGATTCACAGGTAGACTCTGCCACCACAGGCTATGCCCACATCTTCGATATCCAGATATGGGCAGATGATCAGCAGATTGAACCCGCATCGGATGTGGCTGTGAGCATTAAACTGCTTGATGCACCGGAAGATGAAGATACAAACCTGCAGGTTGTCCATTTTGGTAAGGACGGCCTGGAAGTGATGGAATTGGCGGAGAATGATGAAGGAACGAAGGCTGGGGGAGCCGAGCTGAACTTTGTGACGGATGAATTCTCAGTGTATTCTGTGGTTGAGGTAACGACCAGCAACATGACCACTGTGTTGAACAATGGGCCTTATGCACTCGTTACCAGAATCGCAGATGACAAAGGCACCACAGGCTGGACTGAAACCTGGGGCACGGATTACTTTACTATCATCGTAAATGCTCAGGCGATGACGGATACAGCATATAATAATGGCCTTGCAACTTCGAACGTCCATGCTTGGACTGATGGTGATCAGGGTTATGTTGGTGGCAGTGATGCGGAGATGTGGTATTTCGAATCCGCCGGCAACAATCAGTATTACATTTATGTCCTTAAAGACGGAGTAAAGAACTATATTAATCAATGGTATTATGATAATTCACTTCATGATCAGATTGGCTTAAGTACGCAGTATCCTACTACGTTCACCATTACGCCTAACAGCGATGGTACAGTCCTGATTCACAGTGGTAACTGGTATTTGCATAATGCAGGAAGTGATGGCAGAACCGATGAATGGGCTGGGCGGAAGTACACTGTGTCCGAAGGTGGTAATACCAACGACGAATCATATCATTTCCGACTTTGCAAGGAATCTGATGGTTATGAACCCAAGGCCGCGAAGAAGGTCTCGGCCTCTGCTATTACCACAAACACAAACTATGTGATTTATCGTAAGTTTGAGGACGGACAAGGCAATGAAGCACTTTATGCTTTGGCGCATGATGGTACATTTGTACGCGTGTATGATGGTGGTGATACCATCTATTGGCGTGAGACGGACAAGAATATCTACTGGAACTATCAGATAAATGGAAGGTATCCAGTTTTGCTCACACAGGATCCTACTACTCATGAGACAATCTATATTAATCCGAACCATTCAACTGGCCAGACTCTTTCAACCACTGCCGGAGATTTGACACTTATTGGAAAGGATAATGGTGAGTACAGCACCGCAATTGAAAGCTGGGATCAGGTGGCTTATGACTATGCGGGATTGCATGTGACTGTCAATGGTATTGGAGAGGCAAGTTTGTCCACAGGAACTCGTGTCGCAGGAACAAGCGACGAATTCCTGTTCGCGGTCGCCAGTACATATCCCGGTGCAACTGCGGAGACCGTTGATACGGTAGATAGTGACAGCTTGGGTATAAAAATCACTATGTTTGATTATGGTGATTGGGACGGGAACTATAGTGCCGGTGACAAGCTTACGGAGATGACTAACATTGCGGGAAGCGCTGAGTATACTCCTCACGCAGCCCATGCTCTTGTAAAATCTTACTTGGAGGACGGTCTGCCTTCTGGTACAGCAGGTGCTATGACTGGGTTGTTCTCGTCAGGTGGCGCGATAAAGAGTTCGAAGGAGAATGTTAACCATCTGTTCCTGCAGAGTTATTACGACGAAAGCGGAACGTTCCGCTATCGTTCTGAGGACAACTATGCCTATCTGCCGTTCTCAAACGGCCAGATCACAGGAACAGACTTTGTTGTTTATCGCCAAGCAGCTACTCCATATACAGCAGATTATGCCCCTGGCCATACGTATTATAATCATGGTCATTTTATGCCATACAATGATATTGATATGGACAATAACCTATCCCGCCTGATGAATCAGTATGGCAATGAATATACCAACGGCACAGCAGTCGGTGAGATTCCCCTGGAGGATGGTCGTACCTACGAAGATATCTATGGCGTTCAGGGCACACCAAATTTCTACACTGGTATGAAGATGGAGGCCAAATTCACACAGCCGCGTGACGGTAAACTTGAAAACGGGGATGATATGATCTTCAAGTTTACCGGCGATGATGATATGTGGGTTTACATCGATGGTATCCTTGTGCTTGATATTGGTGGTATCCATGAGCCGTTAAGCGGTACAATTAACTTTGCAACGGGTAAAGTGACAAATCCGACTGGATCGAGCCTCGCAGGCACGAAGACGCTTTATGATATCTTCCAGGCCGTATTGACCGCATCCGGAACGCCCCAGGATGTCAAGGACAAGATTAACTCCATTACATGGAAAGATGTGGATGGAGACGGAACGCCGGATACCTTCGCTGACTACACAAACCATGACTTCAAAGCTTTCTATATGGAGCGTGGTGCTGGTGCATCCAACCTTGACATCCAGTTCAACTTGAAGGTTGTTCTGACGAATCAGTTCGTGGTGGAGAAAGAAATCCCTGAAGATGTGGACGATCGTTTTGACAACCAGGTCTACAAATTCCAGGCCACCTATATGGATGGAACCACAGAAAAGCCTTTATATGCTGGGATCACAAATGTATGCAGTGCGGTTGTATATAGAGGGACAAATGATCCGGTAACGGTTGATGAAAATGGATATTTCTATTTAAAAGCTGGTGAAGCTGCTGTCTTCATGATGGCGGATGAAAGCATCAAGTATAATGTGAAGGAGGTTAATCTCGACCAGTATAATCTTGAAAAGATCACAATCAACGGAGATGAAGTTACAGAGCATGTCGAGATTAATGACCAACAGGCCACGATCATAGACAATGCTGCTGTGGCGGGATATGACGAGGTTGGAGATCGCAGTAATGTTCTCTACACGAATTATCCTAAGACGCAAAAGCTGTTGATTACAAAGCATATTTCAGCGGACTCTGCCCCTATGGTGGAAGGAGAGAATCCTGTATTTGAATTCCGTGTATATTTGGAGACGACTGTTACCAATGATGATGGAACAACACAGCAACAACTTGTTCCGTACTCTTATGGTCCATATTACCTGATCAAGGAAGTGGATGGGGCGACTCACTACTTCACCCTGACGGGGGTTAATAATGCTCCGGTTGACAAGGGCACAGAGCCGGTGGTTTGCTCTACAACTGGTCGAAGCGGCTCTATCAACAGTATCCCGCCGGAATATACGATTGTCATTCCGAATCTGGTTGTGGGTACGAACTTTTATGTGGAAGAGCGTTTCGACAATATTCCCGAAGGATATGAGTTTGTCAGTGAGGATCTGAAAGAAGGTACTTATGATGAGAACAATCTGGGTACCACCGCTGAGATCATTGATCATGTTCTTCCTCGAGATCAGTCTGACCATCAGGAATTTGACCCTGAAACCGTCGGCCGCATCAAGCAGGACGTAGACGCGGAATGCCATGTTTACAACCGCAAGCCCGCTGTCATTATCACGGTTCAAAAGGCTTGGGATCCTGAACCGGAAGACGGAATTACCGTAACGGTCGAGCTTCACCGTTACGCGAAGATCACGAAAGGGACCATCTCTGTCACGTTGTATGACAACAATGAAGCGCCTATCGAAGGGGCTGTATTTGAGCTGTACAAAGATGATTCGCCGACTGGAACTGAGGTCACCACAAATGTAAACGGCATCGCCAGCGTCAGAGGGTTGGAGGCGGGTACGTATAAGCTTGTCCAGAAATCCACGCCGTCAGGCTACAGTATGGAAGGACATACGACAGAGACGGGCACTCTGACGGTCGCGAACAATGTGACAAGGCCGCAGAACCTGAGCGAGAGTCTGACTAACACGGCGCTGGTCACGGCGGGTAAGGTCACGTTGACCCTGACAGACAGCGGCGCAGGTAGCGGAACTGCAGGCACTCCAATTGTGGGAGCGACGTATACCCTTTATAAGGATGGCTCTGCTTTCAAAACGGGCCTTGCAACGAACAGCGAAGGTAAAGTTGTTGTCGGACAGCTGCCTGCTGGAGAGTATTACCTAATGCAGACGGCGACAACGGCGGACTATAACTTGCCGAATGTCACCCGGACGGCAAACTTCACCGTGGTGGAGAATCCTGGCGTTACACAGGAGTTCACCCAGAGTATGACAAATAGCCTGAAG
>CAMVHE010000038.1 GCA_947167215.1 uncultured Clostridia bacterium | reverse complement strand
CTGTTGATGGCGAGGAAGTGAAAGAACTTCCCTTGGAAACTGAAACAACTGTCGACAGGGTTGGCATCACCATGGGCAGCATGATCTGGAAGAAAATGCGGTACAGGGAAGCGCCGTCAATGTAAGCGGATTCCATGTAGGCATCATTGACGCTCATCATGCTCTGCCGCATCAGGAAAACCCCGAAGGCATTCGCCAGGGATGGCAGAATCAGGCCGGTGTAGGTGTCGAGCATTCCCAATATGCGCAGGATGATATAGTTGGGTACCATGGTGACCGTGCCCGGGATCATCATCGTCGCCAGATACAGACCAAACAGCCTGCCGCTGCCGCGGAAGGGCAGTTTTGCGAAAACAAAGGCTGCCATCGCAGCGGCTCCCACTGCCACAATGGTGCAGGCAATGGCCAGAACCAGACTGTTCAGGCTGGAACGGGCAAACGAGAATCCCTGCATGTTGAATACCCTCCGGTAGCCTTCCAGGGTGGGATGCTCCGGAATCCAGCGGATGGGGATGGTACGGATCGCCTCGGAACCCTTAAAGGAAGAGGAGATCATCCACAGAAACGGAAGAACGGTAAACAGGACAATGACGGACAGCATCAGATAGAAAAACAGGCTCCGCAGCACTTTCCGGAAACCGGAAGCTTTACGCATCGTAGTTCACCCACTTTCCCTGCAGACGGAACTGGATGGCTGTAAACACCAGGATCAGGACAAACAGTATCCACGAATAGGCACTGGCCAGGCCCATTTTGTACTGCTTGAAGGCATACTTGTATATTCTTTCGAGGAATACGGTAGTTGCCCCGCCCGGTCCGCCGTTGGTCATGATCAGGACGGAATCAAACACCTGCAGTCCATAGATGATGTTAATGACGATCAGCAGGAAAAGGGTGGGAGAAATCAGCGGCAGCGTGATCCGGAAGAGTTTCTTCCACATGCCCGCGCCATCGATGTCCGCCGCTTCATAACAGGACGGGTCAATGGATTTCAGGGCGGAAAGTACCATCAGCGCGTAATAGCCCGTGTCCTTCCACACCGCAGCCAGCACCACGCCCGGCATTGCCCATTCCTTGCTGTTCAGCCAGGATGGCCCCGAAATGCCGAAAACCGAAAGCATCTGGTTCAGCAGTCCATATTTTCCGCTTAACACCCATTGCCAGACCACTGCCGCAGCCACCCAGGATGTGATCACCGGCGTATAGCATATCGTGCGGAACAGGCCATGTCCCTGGAATGCTTTATTCAGAATCAGGGCCTCCCCCACGCTGGTCACCAGGATCAGGGGAAGATAGAGGATCAGATAGGTAAATGTATGGACCATGACCTTCGGGAATTCGCTGCCCGTCAGAATGCGTACATAATTGCGGAATCCCACAAACTTCATGGTGTTCATCGGCATCAGGAGGTCATAATCCATCATGCTGAAAACCGCGGAAGCGAGAATGGGAAGCAGGCAGAAGCCCACCACGCCGATCATCGACGGAAGAAGCAGTACAGCGGTTGCCCTCCTTTTTTCAGGCGTATCGGGGATATACACGGCGTTACTCCTCCTTTTCCAGACTTATCTCTCTGTGGTCGGCATTCAGGCGGTATTTCTTTCCCCGGAACCACATCGAAAGCGAAAGGGAATGAATGGCATCCGGAAGATGCGGTGCGGTATGCAGGGATTCCCCGTCTGTCCATACCCCCAGTGCACCATATACCAGTGCCTGCCAGGCAGCTCCCAGTGCAGCCATATGAACCCCTTCCCTGCCGGTATTCTGTAGTTCGTCCCGAAGATCGAGAAACAATGCACGGGTAAAGTAATCCCATGCCGCTTCCTTCTTCCCCAGCTGAAACGCCAGCAGCGCATGCACACCATAGCTGAGGCTGCTGTCGTGTACGGTCAGCGGTTCGTATTTCTCCCAGACCGCCTGCTTTTCCTTTTCCGTAAACGCCTCCGGGAACATTACCATCAGCTGCACCAGATCGGCCTGCTTCAGGGCCTTATAACGCTGCATCCGGTCAAAACAGATGGTACGGTACAAAGGCTGACCGGTATTCCGGTTCCCGGGCAGCGGCTCCAGACGGTCAAACAGCTCGTCCTGTTGAAAGAGGCTGTGTTCCTCGTCATACAGGATCGTGATATGATCTGCAAAGAACCGGAGGTCTTCCTTTTCCTGTTCTTCCATTAACCCGTCTGCATACTGCAGGGCAAGCCTTACGTTGTTCCTTGCCAGATAATTCGTATAGGTATTGTTAACGGCGGCACCGCAGTATTCGTCCGGACCTTTCACGAAGAAGGAGGAATACCGGCCGCTGCCTTCTTCCCAGGTAAACCGGCTTTTCCAGTAGCGGGCAGTCTCCAGGAAGAGCTGCCGCATCTCCCCGGTCACTTCCACGCCGGTAATATCCAGCATGCGTTTCAGCGCATATGCCACATCCGCGGTAATGTGCACTTCACACAGGCCGATATCCCAGCTTTCACATTGTTCTGTGCCGTCATATGAACACATCCAGGGATAACGCGCTCCGGAGAGATTCTGCTTCTTTGCCAGCTCCTTTGCCTGCGGGAGGTGAAGGGTCCGGTACCGCATCAGGTTTCCTGCCGCTTCCGGCCGGTGCCAGCAGAAAAAGGGAAGCAGGAAAATATCGGTATCCCAGAAGGCATTACCTTTATACCGTCCGTGGGTCAGGCCGCGCGCACCGATGGATACATGGGGATCCTCCGCAGCATTGCTGCACAGGAGCTGGAAGAGATTCCAGCGGATAGCCCCCTGGATTTCCTCATCTGCCTCCACCTGGATATCGCAGTCCCGCCACAGAGCCTCCCACGCAGCAGCGTGAGCCTCCCAGGGATCCTCCACAGTCTTTTCCGCCATTTCCCCTTCCAGCAGCACCCGTACCCGCTTTTCCACCGTGACGGGTTTTCCCGGCTTCAGCGAAATATCGACCCGGCTTCCATCCGCCGCAGCCCCATCGGCCAGTACCTGCTGAACAAAACTAACTTTTCTGCCGGAATGGACTGCCTGCATCCGCAGAGCATTTTCCGTTTTCTCCAGGGTATGCAGCAAGCTGACCGTTTCCGTTTCTTCCACATTCTGATCATCATGCACCGGAAGGTTGGCTACCCGGTCATCCAGACGTGCATGCACCCGGATGGTTCTCTCGTCCTCCGATGCCAGCGTCATGCGGACGCATATCAGCGAAGGATCTGCCATGCTGGCCATGCGCTGCACCGACACGGATAAACCATCTTCCCGCCAGCTCTGGGAGAAAATGCCCCTGCGCAGGTCCAGCGTCTGATGGAATACCTCCGGTCTGTATCCCTCTGCAGACAGCCCCAGAACATCCGGAAGCTGTACCATATCCGTAATGCCGGGCTTTACCGGTTCAAAGAATCCTGCCCGGAAAATGGCATGCTTCTCTTTTCCTGTCTTGGGTGTCTGCAGGTCAAATCCCCGGATGCCAAAGCGACCGTTTCCCAGACAGAAGATGCTTTCCGTGTAATCCGTAATCGGCCCTTCCATCTCAATCTTCCAGGCATGGATTTCCGGCTTCATCCTCTCTCACCCTTTCCAGCACGATCATCTGATCCATCGGGCAGTCAAAAATCCGGTATTGCCGGCCGGAATACTTTTCCCCCGTAAAATAATGCTTCCATGTTCCCTGCGGCAGCCACACCTGCCGGGTCCGCATTCCTTCGTATACGATGGGGCAGACCAGCAGGTCCCGTCCCAGCATGTACTGTTCCCCGCAGGCACAGGCGTTTTCATCCTCCGGAAAATCCAGGCACAGATGCGCCATCAGCGGCCGCCCGTGTGCTGTACACCAGGCTGCTTCCCGCAAGAGGTAAGGCTGCAGTTTCTTTCTTAATTCGGCAAACTTCACGCTTATTTCCAGGACACGCGGTTCCTGCAGCTTTTCAGCCAGGTTCCATGGGCTCCGGTCGTTATTGAATCCCCGGGCATGCGTGGCATAAAACTGCCCGTTTCTGGGTTCTGCATGCCACTGCATCACCGGAGAGAAGCAGGCAAGTGCGGTGGCCCGCAGGTACAGTTCCGCTCCCGGCAATTCTCCCGCGAAGCCGCCGATATCAAAGCCCCAGAACAATACGCCGCTCAGGCCGGCACTGATCCCGGCCCGCAACTGGGAACGCAGCTCCTCCCACGTGCTCTTCTGATCTCCCGCCCAGTGAAGCGGACGCGTCTGTGCTCCCGTGGAATCCGCCCGGCTGAAGGTGACGCCCTGCACATGGTTTTCCTGCATAAACTGCTGGTAGGCCGCAATGTATTCTCCCGGGTATGGGTTGTGCGCTTCCAATCCGCTCCTGCCATCGTGCAGCTGCACGGTATCATCCAGCAGAAACTCTCCGCCATCCGTTTTAAAGCCCTCAACCCCCATCTCCAGGAGATACCTGCGCTTTTCAAACCACCACTTTCTCGTTTCCGGATTGGAAAAATCGGGCAGCAGACTGCCGCTGAACCAGACGCCTTCCGGAATGCGGTAAGGGGTTCCATCCCGGCGAAAAACACACAGTTTTCTCTCTATCGCTTCCCGCTCGTCCGCCAGCAGCTGCGCTCCCGGTTCCCCGTCATGCTCCTGCTTGATCACGGGAATCTGCCAAAGGACCAGATGGAGTCCCGCTTCCCGGATCTGCTTCACGGTTTCCACGGGATCCGGCCAGTGCGCAGCATCATTCCAGCAATAAAAGGTACGCTCATCGCTCCAGGCTTCCAGCACCATTACATCTGCAGGATAATGATACCGTTTCAATGCCTGCAGCTGTTCCTTCACATCGGCATCGCTGTTCCAGCCGTTGGCGCTGATCCAGACGCCGAACGCCCATTCCGGCGGAAGGACCGGCCTGCCCGTAAACAGGATGAACTGTTTCAGAATGCTCCCGGGGGTTCCGAAGAACCAGGTCTCCTGCAGCAGGACCTCCCCCTGAACCTTTTTCTCCATCAGAAAGCCATCCTGAAAATCCAGCTTCACGGGAATGGAAGTCTCTGCAAAACAGCCAAACCCCTGTTCCGTCATAAAGAAAGGTACCGGAAGATAGGTCTGTTCTCCCTGTTCCGTGAATTTCTCCGTTACGCAGCCAGAAGAAAAGCTTCCGGAGAGGTCGACGGCATGGTACCTTTCCCCCGTCCCCCAAACGTGGCTGGCCTTCCACTGTCCCCGCTGCCGGACCCTGGTGATCTGTCCGTTTTCAAGCCTTTCCACGGCAAAATCATCGATGGAAAAAGATTCTATTGCTTCATTTTTATCGCTTAAACGTTTCAGTAAGCAGCCTTTTTTATTGCCGGTCAGGTTCATGGTAAAACCTTCCGGCAAATTCAGGGTTGCTTCCTCCACGCTTCTCCCGGGCGGCGGGTTTCCCTGCACAACCGTGATGTGGAGCTGCTTCCCGGCTTTATACAATACGTAAAACTGCGAATAGATCTGGCACCAGCTGCCGTCCTCTGTCTGGATCAGTCTCTTCAGAGAAGGTGATATCATCCTTCATCCCTCCGTTTGCATACTGAGTCCCGCACCACCAGGCGCAGAGGCAGGATGCATTCCGTGTGGTGATGTTCCCTGGACCGGGCTGCATTCAGTACAAGCTGCACCGCCTGCTTTCCCTTTTCCGCGATGTCCTGATGGATTGTCGTCAGGGCAGGATATGCCATCTGGGAAAGGTAAACGTCATCAAAGCTGACTACCGATACATCTTCCGGGATCCGCACATGGTTCTGCTGCAGCCCCCTCAGGAGTCCCATGGTAATCACATCTGCGGTCACGAAGGCCGCTGTCTGCCTTCTTCCGCGGGACAGAAACTCCTGTGCCGCAGCAATCCCGTATTCATAATCCACCGTACCGGAATAGACGGCATCTTCCTCCACGGCCAGTCCCGCTTCCTGCATGGCGCTGCAGTATCCCTGAAAACGCTTGATATTTACGCCGTTTTCCCGGATAGAACCGCTGACAAAAGCAATGCTGCGATGCCCGTTTTCAATCAGGTAACGGGTTGCCATCCTTGCCCCTTCCTTGTCCTCAATGCCGATCGTATGAAATGCCTCGTCCTTTACATAGCTGTCCACCAGGACAATGGGAACCTCCAGGCTTTTCAGGGCATTCAGGTTTGCACCGGGATACGTACCCACAATGATTACGCCATCCACTCCCCTGGTACGGGCGATGCCCAGATAATCCTGGTCCTCCTCCGTTCCGGAAAGGAGCAGATGATATCCATGCTGGCGTGCAGTATATTCAATGGAGGACAGCAGTTCGCCGTAGAAGGGGTTGGAAAACATCAGTTCCTTTCCCGGTTCCGTCTGCGGGATCAGTACGCCGATCAGATTGCTGCGTCGGCTGGACAGGCTGCGGGCATTCAGATTCGGCACATATCCCAGCCTGTTCACGGCCTCCATTACCCGCTGCTGGGTCTCCGGGCTGATGGTTTCTGTGGGAGTCCTGTTGAGAACATAGCTGACCGTAGATGCAGACACCCCTGCTTCCCTCGCCACATCCTTAATACCGACCCTCTTCAAAACCTTTCGCCTCCGTATATCGCTTAAACGTTTCAGTAACCAGAAGTATAGACAGAATTCTTTTTCCTGTCAAGTACTTTTGAAAAAAAATCCGTCTGCCAGTCTGCCCCACGGAAAACAATCTGAAATTGCCCCCCGTGTCAGGACCTGCCTGAAGGAAAACCAGTGTCCGAGGTTAAAGTACCGTCCGTCCGTTTTGACTTTGGGAGCAGCTTTTCTGCTTCGTCTGTTCTGTTCCGCTACTTCGGTTTCCACCTCAGAAGAAAAGGCTTACCGCTTTTCCTGCTGCCTGTAAAGCTCGATCATTTGTTTTATCCTGCCTGCGGGTTTGCTTAAATTCTGGATGGTATCTCCCCGGTTCAGCGTATCAATCAGGGCCGCAATATACCGATCCATATTGACGGAAAAATACCATGGCCGCTCTTTGAGTTCATCCTTCTGATACACCAGATTGGTCGTGAATATCCGGTCGAACCAGCCCGCTTCATAAGCTTCATCAAATTGCTTCATGCCGCCGGTGAACAGGCCGAATGTGGAGAAAATGAATACTCTTTTTGCCCCCATCTCTTTTAATTGCCGGGCTGTATCGAGCATGCTTCCTCCGGAGACGATCATGTCATCCACCACGATCACGTCCTTGCCTTCCACACTCGTCCCGCAAAAATCATGGGCAATGATGGGGTTGGTGCCGTTTACGATCCGGGTATAATCCCTCCGCTTATAGAACATGCCGATATTGGCGCTGAAGAGAGACGCCATGAACACAACCCGCCCGGTGGCCCCCTCGTCCGGTGCAATGAACATGATATGATCGCCGTCCAGTGTCAGATCTTCATATTCCGTCAGCAGCGCCTGCGTAAACTGCAGTGACGGGGAAATGTTTTCCAGTCCCATCAGCGGCACCACATTCTGCATCCTGGGATCGTGGGCGTCAAAGGTCAATATGCTGTGAACGCCCATACTCTCCAGTTCCCGCAGCATTACGGCACAGTCCAGGGATTCCCGGGTAGTCTTCCGATGCTGGCGTCCTTCATAGAGAAACGGCATGATGACGGTGATCCTTGCCGCTTTGCCATTACAGGCCGCAATGACCCGTTTCAGATCCTGGTAGTGATCGTCGGGGGACATATGATTGAGCTCACCGAACATCTGGTACGTTATGGATGGATTGCATACATCCACCAGGATATAGATATCCCGGTCCCGGACGGACTCCCGAATAACGCACTTCCCTTCACCGCTGGAAAAACGGGGACATTCTGCGGGAATCAGAAAATGCTCCCCCTGTCTCCATTCGGAAAGAATTTGATCTACTCTTTCGCCCATATGCGCCGCGGATTCCAATACGATCATGTTCAGTTTTTCCGGCATCCGTGTGCCTCCTCTCTTTGCACCTCAGCTTATTCGGTGCAACTGCTTTTTTTCAGCCGCGTCTTCCCGGTCCCTTCTCAGAAACATCGCAGGTCTGAGACCTGCCCCGGCAGAACCTCCCGGCCCGATAACAGGGACTCTCATTTCAATTTTTTCTCTTTTTGCGCATCCTGCCGGATCGTTTTCCCAATATACCGGGCCTCAAAATCGGATCCCGCCGTGGAAAGGGTACACCCCTTCTTCTGCGTACATTTCCAAACCAGATCCGCTCCTCCATGGCCGGGCCGGGACGGATCCGTCCGGGTAACGCCACCTTCAGCCGAGCCTCCGGGTATTCCATGCTTCCTGCTTTTCCGGTAGCCCGGGCATGTCATTTTTCCTTCAATGATTATTCGGGAATGCTTTTTACATTATATGGGATGCTTCAGTGCAATTCAACTTTTTTCGAAGTATTCCGGGCATCCGCCCCGTGCCGGCCTGTGCTTTCCCCGCACCTGCCGCCCTCGGCTCCATCCGTGCCCTCTGTTTTTCCGGATGAATGGCCGGAGAAATAATACAAAAAATGAAAGAAACGGAACCTCCAATTCCCGGCAGGCAAAATGAGGGCCCTGCCCCCTGTACCTGTGACGGTGCTCTCCATGCGTGCAGCCGGCTTTCGGGGCCGTCTTTTCCGTGCCTGTCCGCCTTTTCACAGCGCAACAGGGATTGACGGCCGGAAAACCTGCCATCAAAGCTGGATATGACAGGACCTCAATAAGCCGGGGTGTACAGGTTACTGCCAGACAGCCTGCTTCCCTCGCCATAAAAGGGAAACACCTGTCGTCGGGTATTCCATCGCAGGGAGCAGAAAGACCGTTTTTTGACCTTTGCGCCTGTAACCGCTATAATACAAAGCACAGATGTCAAAAAAGGCTGATAAAACCAATATCTTTGGGTTTGACGGAGGTAACAAATGGATATAAGCATTCTCCTGGCTTTGCAGGATTTTCGAAACGGAGCCGGCAGGATCCTGACGGACTTTTTTGTCAAAATGACCTTTCTCGGGGAGCGGAACACCGTTATGGTCATCATGGCAATCCTGTACTGGAGCGTCAGCAAGGACCTTGGAACCTATCTGATGATGGGCTGGAGCGGCAACCGGCTGCTGAACGGGGCGCTGAAAATAACCGCCTGCGTATATCGTCCCTGGATCAGAGACGTCCGGATTATCCCTTACGGGGATTCCATTTCTACTGCAACAGGCTATTCCTTTCCCAGCGGGCATACCATGAACGGCGCATCTGTATTCGGCGGCGGCGCCCTGCGGAAAGAATTCCCCGCTGTCCTTCGGGCCGTACTGGCGGTCATGGTGGCTCTGATTGCATTCAGTCGGATCTTTCTCGGGGTCCACACACCGCAGGATGTGCTGGTCGGTGCCTGTGCCGGACTGCTGGTGATGTGGCTGACCGGGCGCGTGATGCAGTGGATCGCAAGCCATCCTGATAAGGACAAAATGGTGGCATTCATTGGTGTGGGCCTTGGCATTGCAGTTTCCCTCTATGCTGCTTTCAAATCCTATCCGGCTGAATATAATGCAGAGGGAAAACTGATCGTAGATGGTTCAAAAATGGCCAGTGACACCTTCAAAGGCGTGGGGTACTGTGTTGCTTTTCTGATCGGCTGGATTCTGGAACGCCGTCTTGTCAGATTTTCAACGGATGTTCCCACGGTCCGGAAACTGTCCCGCGCTGTCATCGGGCTTCTGGGGTATTATGTGGTCAGTCTGATCCTCGGATCCCTCGTTAAAAAATGGTTACCGGGACCGGCGGGCTCAGCACTCTCCTGTTTTCTCCAGATGTTCTATGTCGTTTTTCTCTTTCCCCTGTGCGCAAAACGCCTTGAGCCGAGCAGCGCGGATTCCTGAAATCCGTCTTGTCTGCCTGTCCCCGTAAACCGGTATTGTTCCGGATCTCCGGACGATGGGAGAAAAAGTTCGGCGGTTCGTTCTCCCATCCCCCTGTGCATCATGCCTGTACGCGGAAAAATGACCCGAAGCGAACGGAAGCATCGTGCCGGCATTTGATTCTGAATAGGCATTTTAAAAAGAACCAGACTCCTCACTGCCATCGCGGCGCCGGCGGCAAGGAGCCTGGTTCTTTCTTTGTACTTATCCCTGAACAGTTTTTTTCTTTCCTCCCCGTATGGGCAAAGGCCCGCCGGTCCGGCAGCAGCCTTCCCGGAAAGAAGAGGAACCGGTTAACCTTTTTGTGAAGGAAAAAGGATGCTCATACAGAAGATCTGGTCGTCCGTGCTGATGGAATATCTTCCTCCATATTTGTGAACAATTTTCTCGATGCTGAGCAGTCCGAATCCATGATTCTGCTTATCCTCTTTCGATGTGCCGGGGCGTCCGTCCGTCCATTCCAGCGTACCTGCATAACCGTTTTCCGTTGTGATCACGACGAATCCCCGTTCCCTGCGGACGGTGACCTGGATATTCCGGACCTCTTCCTGCGGAAGCTTCTGAACCGCCTCAATGGCGTTATCGATCAGGTTCCCGAAGAGTACATACAGATCGGTGGTTTCCATAAAATTGACCGCTGTGCCGTCAATAATGCAGGTAAACTGGATTCCCTGCTTCCTGCACTGGAAATTCTTCTCCTGAAAGACCACGTCCAGTACTTCATTGTTGGTCTTTATCTCCGCCCCATAGCTGTCAATCATTTCCATCATGTTGGCATATTCTTCGGGAGCAATCAGTGCCTTCGACTCCAGAAGCAGATGCTTGAGATCATGGCACTTGATATTGATCGCCTCGACATTTTCCTTGCTGATCCGGTACTGCTCCCTTGCCTGTTCTCTCAGAAGGTCCGAAATCTGCAGACGGACCTTCATGCGGTTTTCGCGGACAAAGGCAAACTGACAGATGAGCAGGAGGACGGAGATCAGGATATTCATCAGGTACGTGAAAAAGGAGAGCCAGAAGGACTGGTCCGAAACAAGCCCGCTGAAGATCAGGTTCAGATACAGGTTGACAATCAGGGAAATGACGGCAATCCTCACCGAGGAGATGAGACTGATGGATTCTCCGATGATCTCCCGGTTTTTCCGGACCACAAGCAGGTCTGCCAGGAAATAAACGATGATGCGGCAGGTAATATAATTCACCCAGATCAGCGGTGTAAATCTTCCTGCCGTCATGTACCGGAGGGCAGCAGGATTTGCAAGGGAAACCAGAGAATCGAGCATGCTCGCTGTATGGTCGATGGAAAAGCCTGCAGCCCCGACAAACAGAACCGTATTCCAGTCCGCATTGAAACAGAACCTGGTCAGAAGCATTGCCGCCAGGTATTCCAGCAGAAAGACGCTGGATACGCACCAGAGGGATTCTGAAAGGATCGGCAGAGCCGCTGCAAACAGCATGCATCCCGCAGACCACAGCGCTATCCGGGCCGCAAAATGCTTTTTTCTCGAAAGGGGAAATGCAAAAAGCAGGATAACAAGGAGCGCATTTGCCATCCGAAACAGTTTGATGGGCAGAAGCCCGTTGATCCACAAATCCGCCATTGCTTACCTCATGTTGGTCCGTTTGTTGCTGTAATAGTCTGCGATATGCTGCATGAATTCCTTTTTCCGGGGTCTGCTGATGGGCAGCTTCTCCCCGCCGGTCATGATCACGTCGTCCCCTTCCACCATCTGCACATGACGCAGGTTGACGACATAGGACTTATTGCACAGAACGAAATTATTCCCGTCCAGGGTTTCCGTAACATCCTTCATGGAACCCCTGGTTTCATAATTTCCCTGTTCCGTATGAAAAGTCAGGACATGGTTGTAGATATCCACATAGATGATTTCGTCCGCAAACACGCTGACCGTTTTCTCCCGGGAACGGATCAGCACTTTCACCCGCTGTTCGGAAGAGAGCTTCTTGATCACGCGCTTCATCTTGGCGGACAGGAAATTCTCCTGGACCGGCTTTACAATGAAGTCAAAGGCATCCACTTCATACCCGTTCAGGGCGAATTTGGCAAGTGCCGTTACAAAAATCAGGACTACATGGGGATCCACCTTCCGGAGGCTTCGGGCCGCCTCCATACCGTTCATCATCGGCATATCGATATCCATGAAGATGACATTGAACTCGCCCTTGTATTCCTGCAGAAAACGCAGCGCATTTGCAAAAACTTCCGTCTCTATTTCCATCTGGTTCGCTTTGGCAAAGCGCTGCAGACAGGAAAGCAGATGTGCTGAGTCTTTTGGATTATCTTCCACGATCGCAATGCGCAGCATTTCACGTTCTCCTTCTTCCATATCAAAGCCTGAGTTTAGCACATTGTATCAGAAACAGACAATAGCCCGGGAAAGATTTTCCCGGGCAGCAGGCATCAGATTTCCTTGCAGGAAAAGGCTTCGCTGTCACATTCAAGAGTCAGCTCGGTGTAGTCTTCGAGCAGCTCCGGATCTTCCTCGGAAGTCGTGGCAGAGCCGTTCATCACATGGGTCACTGCGGTGCCATGCAGCACTACTTCCTTGACCCCGTCTTCTTCGGCGGTCACTTCATAGGTGCCCGTTACCAGATATGCCCAGTTGGTTACCACCACATAGGATGCCTGGATAATGGAGGTGTTGTCGACCAGCTCGAAGGTTCCGTCCTCGTGGAGGGTCAGTACTTTGGCCACGCCGTTGTAGCAGTCATTCTCATATCCTGCTTCGCAGTACACGGTGTTTCCGAAATAGGTTTCCGCCATCGCGGAGACGCAGAACAGGGAGATCATCAGGGCAAGAGCAATCACAAGCAGCTTTTTCATGGGTTTTTCCTCCTAATTTTTTATTGTTTGATGAAAACCGCCGGGAAAAGCTTCCCGGCCGGTTCAATCCGGGATCAGTTTTCCGCAATTGCGATATTATTCTTTTTCCTGCGGAAGACCAGCGTAATCACCGCCAGCAGTGCAGCCAGGCAGCCTACGCCGATATTTCCATATCGGAGCCAGATGCGCCAGGGGGCAGTGCCGTAGGTAATGACCGTAGCGTCAGAGGTATTGTTTACGGTGGAAGAATTCACCTGGGTATAGAAGATATTCTTGCATGCTTCCCGCATGACCCGAAGGGTGCTGGGATGCTTGGCATTGGTAAATTTGGTCGGCAGCGTCATTTCATTGGCCAGCATCAGATCGTTTCCGTTCGATACTCCGGCCTCCACATGCATGTACTCATTGCCGTTGTAATCCGTAATCACGGTCCCGAGGAATCCCCATTCTCCGCGGAGCATATCATTGAGCAATGCACCGGAAGCACCGCACCAGATATCCCCGATCCGGTTGAAGGAGCTCATGAGGGCCGTGCATGCCCGGATCGTTTTATGCGCCGTGACGCCGTTGTCGAGATACTCAATCTCCATGGTCGGCTCTTTTACGAGAATTTCATAGGCACGGGCATAGATTTCCCGCAGTGCCTGTTCATTGCACCAGGTAACCGGGCCGTTCGAAATACGGTACCGGTCCATGTCATTCAGCACGAAATGCTTGGCATAACAGGTCAGTCCCAGCTCTCCCGCTCCCTTCACGGTGGCAGCGCAGGTCCTGCCGCTGATCAGCGGATCCTCGGAATAATACTCGAATCCGCGGCCTCCGAAGGGGCTTCTGTGAATATCGCACCCCGGAGCATACCAGCCGTTCATGCCGGCAATCAGGGCTTCATTTCCGACAGACCGCCCGAATTCCTCGGCCAGGTCCACGTTCCAGGTTGCTGCCGTCAGCGTGGAAGAGCAGTTGAAGTTGCCGCTGGTTCCAAAGCCCAGACCGCCGTACTGCTTCAGTCCTGCCGGGCCGTCCGTTGCTCCGGATGCAGGAAGTCCCACATTCTTCACCTGCGGGGTTCCCTGATTGCCCTGATAGATCAGTTTGGTCATGGATTTGGACGTCATCTGATCGAGCAGCATTTCCCAGCGCGGATCATCATAGGCGGCACCGCGCAGTGCCACGGCCGTCCACACCTGGTCTGCGCCGGTAGTGGGAGCCTGCTCGCTTTCGTCATAATAATCCGGAGTATATTTCCCGAGCCTGGCAATGGTCTCCGCCGAAGCCATCAGGTCGGCCTCCTCCGGCACGGTCGGGAAAGAAGCCTCAAAGTTTTCCCGGGTAAAGACGGTTCCCTTTCCGCCGGTTTTTTCGGTGTAGGAAACAAAGTGCGCATTCATATCTTCAAAGAGATTGGTTGCCGCCCTGACCGTCAGCTCTTTCCGTGCCGTTTCGGAAAGGTTCCGGTCTTCTCCTGTCTGTGCCAGGACCTCGCTCTTCCGGGGATTATCCTTGTTATAGACCACCCTGGACGCGACCGTGTAGACATATTCGCAATGCTCTCCGTACACTTCGTGCACATTGCGGTTGACGGTAATCCGGTACTCGCCTGCATCCAGCACATAGCATTTTTCCTTCTGGTAATCATAGGAAGCCATGTCTTCCACTGCAAAGGAAAGGGTATAATCCTCGGATGCACCGGGCTGCAGCAGGGCGGTCTTCCGGTACGCCGCCAGATTCACTGCCGACTTTTCTGTTCCGCCCGGGGTGTAGGGAGCATGGAAGTAAACCTGGATGACATCCTTTCCTGCCACGTTCCCGGTATTCTTTACCGTAACGGTCAGTTCAATCCTGCCGTCCTTTTCCTTGCTGTCCTTGATGGACTGCTCAAAGGACGTATAGGAAAGGCCATATCCGAAAGGATACGCTACCGCTTCCTCATAAGACTTTCCGCTCTGTCCCTCCACGGTGAAGGTGCCGCCGTCAGTCGCAACGGTCTCATAATAACGGTATCCGAAGTAGATTCCCTCTTCATACTCCAGCACATAGGAATCCCTAAGTGCATTCTCCTTGGATACGTTCAGATATCTGCGCGGGGAAGTATTGGCAAAAGTGGGGTCTGCCGTCATATCCACCATCCAGGTATCCACGGTGTGGCCGGAGGGGTTGACCTTTCCGGAAAGGATCTCTGCAAGCGCCACGGTGCCCCTGGAGCCGGGGTAGGACATCCAGAGGATGGCGTCCACCTGGGGATCGTCCCGCAGGGCGCCGACTTCCATCACGTTCGCACTGTTGATCACCACAATGACCTTGTCAAAGTTTGCTTCCGCATGGGCCAGCAGGTCCTTTTCCTCCTGACTGAGTTCCAGCTGATGCTGTCCCTTGGCATAATTGGCGGTTTCTGCCACGCTGGCCTGCATTCCGGAGGATCCGTCCTGCAGTGTGCCGGGCAGATCATTGCACAGGTCCATGCCTTCGCCGCCCTGGCGTCCGAACACCAGAATGGCTGCATCCCCGTAATCGGCATAGCTTTTCGTGATTTCTTCCGTGTAATTGCTGACCGGAATCTCTCCGATGTAATAGGTGGTCTTGGCCGCATCGTCCATGGCCGTAAATGCCACCGGAACCGATTCCAGACTGCCTTCTATCATGCGGAGGACCGTGTCGTTCACGCGGAATCCTTCCCCGGTCAGCGCTGCGGAAAGCGTCGTGCACTGTCCTGCATCCCCCGCTCCGGATCCGGTTCCTCCGAAAACCGTCTGAACCGCTCTGCGGCCAAGGAGCGTCACAGCACTTTCTTCTGCGACGTTCATCGGCAGCGCTTCATTTTCATTTTTCAGAAGGACGATTCCTTCCTCTGCAATTCTCCTGGTAACATCCTTGGCTACCTTATCCGCAGTCTCTGCATCCGGAGAATCCAGGTCATAATACTGTGTATCCCAGTTCTCTGCCCCTTCTTTCGTGGTAATGCTCATCTCTCCTCTGCCGATATAGGCGTCCAGGATCGTGGACAGCGAAGTGTTTGCCGCCACGTTGGCAACGATGAGGAGGACAGCCAGCAGGGCAATAATGGGAATGGTCACGCGGCCAATGCCGCGCTTTCCTGTCTTTTTCTGTTTTCTGCTCATTTCCTGCAGCTCCCTTCGTAATCAGGTGGCATCAGCTTACGAAAAAAGGAACCTTCTTTCAATGAAAACAACCGCAACTGCTGTTTTTCTGACCGCAACTGTCAGAAACGGCAGCTGAAGTCGAAAAGGGTACAGTTGCGGTCAACTGGCTTGAGTATCCTTCTCCCTTCTTTTATAGTTTTCCCATCCCGGCAAACCAATGACATAAAAGAAAGGATGACAATCATGCGCAAAAGTCTTTTTTTCCTCCTGCTTGTCCTGCTGGCAGCAGGCTGTTTCTCCGCTCTGGCGGAAAGCACGTATACCGCTCCGGATTATGAATGGAATTTCATCAAGAAAATTCCCATGAAACCCAAGTATACCGAAGACGTGGAACATCACGGAACCGTGGAACGGCTCACCTACACGACCCATTCCTATGCCCTCGAGGCGGTCGCCGCCGGCAATGTCCTTTCCGCCCAGGACGACAATCCGGATATTCCCGCCATTGATGCAGAGGCCCTCTGCGGCGGCCAGACGGAATTCCTGCTGGAAAAGGAACTCTACGTTTATCTTCCTTATGGATACGACCCCGCCCGGCAGTACAATGTAGTCTATGCGCTGCATGGAACGGACGCGCATGCGGACTACTGGATCGGCGATACCGCCACCGGAAAGAGCACCCTCAAGCTGCTGGACCGGATGATCGAGAAGGGCGAATGTGAGCCGTTCATTCTGGTCACTCCCACCTACTACTCCATTCCCGAGGATAAGCAGGACCTGTTCCCGGATTACTGGAGCGGAGACGCACTGGCCAACGTCTGGCCCATGTATTTCTGGCAGGAAATGCGTAATGAAATCATCCCCCTGATCGATTCCACCTACTCCACCTATGGGGACTCCCGGGAACACCGTGCCTTTGTCGGCCTTTCCCGCGGCTCCATGACCACCGTGAACTCCATCATGCTTCACTGCCTCGACCAGTTTGCCTATTTCGGCTCTTACTCCGGCATCTGGTGCGACTTTGACCTCTTCCGGAGCACCCTCTGTTCCGAAGAATATAAGGACCTTCCGATCCTTTTCTGGTATAACGGCAACGGTACCGCCGACTTCGCGCTTCCCAATCACGAGGCTTTCCGGGACCTTTGCCTTCGTGAAATGCCGGACCGCTTTACGGACGGCGAAAACTATGCGTGGGTATGCTTCAAAGGGGCATCTCATGCCTATAATGCCTGGCTTCCGGATCTCTATAACAGCATGCTGGTGTTCTTCACAAAATAAGGATTCTGAAAGGAGAATTGTCCTATGAAACGCTTATTGTCCCTGCTCGTGCTCTTCGTCCTCTGCCTTACTGCCCTTTCCGCCCTGGCGGATGTCTATACCGATGCCGGATTCATCAAGAAAATCCCCATGAAACCCAAATATACCGAAGCGGTCGACCACCACGGCACGGTTGTCCGGCTGACCTATGAGGCACACTCCTATGCGCTTGAAGCCATTGCCAGCGGCAGTTTTGAAATCTGTGAAGCAGCCAGCGGGGAAACGGTAATGCCCGAAGTTCCCGAAGGACTGCTGCCCGCCGCCGGAGAAGCGATTATGGTGGAAAAGGAACTCTATGTGTATCTTCCCTACGGCTATGACGAAACCAAGGATTACAACGTTCTCTACCTGATGCATGGCGGCGGGGAGAATGCCGCATACTGGCTCTCCGAGGAACGGATGGGCAAAGGTACCTGCGCACTCCTGGACCGCATGGTGGAAAAGGGAGAAATGGAGCCCACCATCATCGTCTGCCCCACCTTCTATTCCTTCCAGGGTGACCCGAAAGCCTACACCTTTGCCAGTGCAGCCTGGCCCATGTACTTCTGGCAGGAACTGCGCAATGATGTCATTCCGCTGGTTGAAACCACGTATTCCACCTATGCCCATGGCGATGTGTCCGAAGAAAACCTGACCGCAACCCGGGCGCACCGCGGTTTTGCCGGTTTTTCCATGGGTTCCGCCACATCGCTCAATTCTGCCATGATGCACTGTCTGGACATCCTCGCCTATGTCGGCTCGTACTCCGGTTCCCTTACGCAGCCCGAGAAATTCCTCAGTGCCATGAACTCCTTCAGCGATTTCCCGATCCTCTTCTGGTATAACGGCAGCGGCAACGCCGATATGGCGCACGACGAGCATCAGGTATTCTATCAGGCCATGCTTTCCGCCCTGCCGGACCGTCTGACAGACGGAGAAAACTGCTGCTGGGTGGAGTTCAAGGGCGGCACGCACGCCTACAACTGCTGGCTGCCGCATCTCTATAACTGCCTCCGTGTATTCTTCCACTGAGCATGTCCCTCCGGACGAGCCCCTTCGGCTCGTCCTTTTCTTTGTCCCGAATACTCTGCTTGAATTTGCTGTCCGGTGCAAGTATAATGGGTTCAAATCTCCTCCCGAACAACGTACCGAATCATTTCAAGAGGAACCCCATGGAGCTGTCTGATCTCATTTCTTACGCGGAAGAAAAATACGGCCTCAGAGAAGCGTATCTGTGGCCCGACGATACCTGCCGTTCTGCCTTTCGGGACCCGGCAACCGGCAAGGTCTTTGCCCTGCTGATTCACCGGGCTGATCCTTATGGAACCGAACCGGAAGCCTGTGACCTCTGCTGCGGCCGGGCACTTCTGTCCGCCTCGGTCCCCTATATCACCGTCCCCTTCTTCATACGCGGCGCAGACTGGGTCGGCATCCGCTTTTATGAAGAAACGGACGAGAAGACGGTACTGGAACTCTTTGACCGTGCCGCCTCCCGGTTTGTTCCTCCGGTTTTTATCCTGCAGCAGAAGTCCGCCGATCCGGGCAGCTACCGGGATACCCCGCTTCCCTTTTCCGGTTTTCCCCGGGCTTCGTCCCAGGAGATGATTCCCCAGCAGATCCGCCAGATGTACATGCTCAAAAGCAGCCTTTCCCCCTGGGGAAGCGTCAGGGACCGGCGGCGGCAGCTTTTTTATCTTCAGGCGAAATTCATGAAGGATTATGAGGATGATGCTCCTTACAACCATGTCCCGCTGTCTGCAGACTTCCCAACCTATGAAAATCTCAATGGACGCCAGCTGCGCGGTTACTTCACCTGGCGTACGCTGATCCGCAGGGACATCTGCCGAAACGGATGTCCTGCTTTTGTCTATATCTATTATGCTGAACTGCTGAACGGGATCGGGGCCGTCCCCGGGGAAGAAGTGCTCCGGAAACTGGAAGCTTTTGAAAAACTGTACTTTTCCTCCCCCGGTGCTCTGACGGAAATGGAAGAAAGCTTTCGGAAGTGGAAATATGAGTATTCCATTGCCGTTTTTCTTCCCAGGGAAACGGCAGCCCGTTACATGTCTCCCCAGATGCAGGAGTTTGACCATCACATCCATGTTCTGCGTTCCCCGGAAAAGTTTTCCGAAGACGAAATTTTCCGCGCGCTCTCCTGTTTTCAGAAACTGGTCCCCCGCAGTCCGTCGATGCCGGAGCATCCCGGCTTTCCCTTCCTCCTGGCCCATGTCTGGCGGCATTTTTCCCCGCTGAAGCTTCACGGCGATAAGGATTTCTTTACCGAATGCTTCGGGGAAATGCGCACCGCCGCCTGGCATCCGCTGGAGGATACCGCTTTTTATTCCCGCTTTGACCGTGAAAACGGAATCTGCAGCATCAATGCAGTGCGGCAATACTGCCTCACGCAGGGGAAGTGGAGCGTCTCCGATTATTCCCGGGAGTACTTCCGGCACAGCGAGGCGCTGTCCCGCTTTCTGCATGCCGCCATCCTTCTCCTCTCCAGAGACCTGCATATCCGCTGTTCCCTCCGTCCCTCTCCTCTGGAGGCTTACCTTGCTCCGCCTCTGGAAGCAGCACTCCAGGAAGCGCATCGGGCAAAGCTTCAGTCCGAAAGGCCCCGGATTGTCCTGTCCCACCTGGATGCCATCCGCAGGGATGCCGGAAAAACCCGGGACAGTCTCCTGACAGAGGCGGATCTGGAAGACGATGCACCGGTCCTTCCCGCGGAAACGGCTCCAGCGGAAACTGCTCCGGAAGAAGCTGCGCCCGCAGAAGCAGCTCCTGCGGAAACCATCCCCGGCCTCTCTGCTTTCCATATCCGGGTGCTGCGTTCGCTGCTTGCCGGAAAAGCGGTCGGCGACGATCTGCTGCGGGAGCATATGCTGCCCTCCGTGGTTGCCGATACCATCAATGAAGCCCTGTGGGATGAAATCGGGGACAGCGTCCTGAACTGTGAATCGGACCGGCTTTCCCTGGTGGAGGACTATCGGGAGGATCTTGAGAGCATCCTGGGAACTGCCCCCTGATTCCTGTGTCATCCCGATCTTTCTTCCGGGGAGACATCCTGCGCTTTCGGCGCCCTTTTCCCGGAAATTCCGCCGGATTAACTGCCGGCAATCCCTTTATTATGATCATGGAGGAACTTCATCATGAATGAACAAGACCGAAAAGCACCGCGGCGCATTTCCCAGACGGTGCTCAATTCTCTGAAAGGCGGTGTTGTTCCCAGAATCGGCCTGCCGTATATCACGGTCGGTCGCAAGAATGAAATTGAAGCCCTGCTTCACGATGTGGAACTCATTGCCGACGGCGGTGCTTCCTTCCGTTTCATTGTAGGCAGATATGGTTCCGGAAAAAGCTTTCTTCTGCAGACCATCCGGAATTATGCCATGGACCGGGGATTCATCGTCGCCGATGCGGACCTGACGCCGGAACGTAGGTTTCAGGGTAACAAGGGCCAGGGGCTTGCGACCTATCGGGAACTGATCGGGAATCTGGCCACCAGAACCAAGCCGGAAGGCGGTGCTCTCCCCCTGATCCTCGACAGATGGATCAGCAGTGTGCAGAGCAGTGCAGTCCAGGAGAGCGGTCTGCTGCCGGGAAATCCCGCCCTGATCCCCCTCGTCGATCAGAAAATTGTTGCGGTCACTTCCTCCCTCAGCGAAATGGTCTACGGATTCGAATTTGCGCATCTGCTTTCCACGTACTATCACGCATATGTCGAAGGAGACGATGACAGGAAATCCCGGGTGCTGCGCTGGTTCCGGGCCGAGTACCCAACCCGGAGGGAAGCCCGTGCAGAGCTTGGCGTCAATATCCTCATCACCGATGAAGACTGGTACGAGTATCTCAAAATCTTCGCCGTCTTCTTCCGGCTTGCCGGCTATGCCGGCATGATGATCATGGTCGATGAGCTGGTCAATCTTTACAAGATTCCCAATGCCATATCCAGACAGTACAATTACGAAAAGCTGCTCAGCATGTACAATGACACCCTTCAGGGCAAGGCCCGCTATCTCGGCATCATTATGAGCTCCACGCCCCAGGCCCTGGAAGATACCCACCGCGGTATTTTCAGCTATGAGGCCCTGCGGTCCCGGCTTTCGGAAGGCCGCTTTTCCCGGCCTGGCCAACGGGACCTTCTGGCTCCCGTGATCCGCCTCGAAGCACTGACCGCCGAGGAAATGCTTGTCCTCTGCGAAAAGCTGCGGGATATGCATGCAGATCTCTATCGCTATGAAACCCGCGTTTCCACGGAAGATCTCATTGCCTTTATTCAGCTTGAGTATGGACGCATTGGTGCAGAGCAGAACATCACTCCCCGGGAAATCATCCGTGACTATATTGAACTGCTGGACCTTCTTTACCAGAACCCCCAGCTGACCCTTCCGAAGCTCATGGCGTCGGAGGAATTCACCTTCACCCCGTCCGGAGCCGTTTCCAATGAGACAGAAGCCGACTATGCAGAATTTTGCCTATGAATGTTTATGAACGGTACGCCCTTTTCATCCAGGATTACATTTACCGCTCCGGGTGGCAGGCCCTCCGCGGCATCCAGAATGCCGCCGGAGAAGCCATCTTCGGCACGGATCATCATGTCCTGCTGACCGCCTCCACTGCCTCCGGCAAAACAGAGGCGGCCTTTTTTCCCATTCTGACCCTTCTTTCGGAGGATCCGCCCCGCAGTGTGGGCGTTCTGTATATTGCCCCGCTGAAGGCCCTGATCAACGATCAGTTTGAGCGGCTTCAGACGCTCTGCGAGGAAGCACATATTCCCGTACACAAATGGCATGGAGATGTGGGGCAGTCCCGGAAGAAAAAGGTCCTTGACCATCCTTCTGGCATCCTGCAGATCACCCCGGAATCCCTGGAAGCCATGATGATCACGAAAAGGATGGAAATCCCCTCTCTGTTCCATGACCTCCGCTTCATCGTTATCGATGAAATCCATGCCATGCTCCGCGGGGACCGCGGGCTGCAGACCTTCTGCCTGATTGAGCGCCTCTGCAAAGCTGCCGGATGCCATCCCCGGCGGATCGGCCTTTCGGCGACCATTGCCAGTCCGGAAGCTGCCGGCCGCTTTCTTGCAGCGGGCAGTCCCGCAGGCACCGTCATTCCCAAAGTGGAAGGCGGAAAGGAAGTCTGGCGCCTTTCCATGGAGCACTTTTACACCGCTGATCCGCAGACCGCTGCACCCGAACGGGATTCCCGGCCGGAAGGGATTGCAGACATTGCCCCGGAAGGTGCTGACCCGGCCATCGGATACATCTTTGAGCATACCTATGGAAGGAAGTGCCTGATATTCACCAATTCCAGGGAAGAATGCGAAAGTGTCTGTCAGTACCTGCGGCAGTACTGCGAAATCAATCATGAACCGGACCGCTTTCTCATCCATCACGGCAATCTCTCTGCCAGCTACCGGGAAAATGCCGAAGAAGAAATGAAGGATGATACTTCCTTCAAGTCGGTCTGCGCCACTGCCACACTGGAACTCGGCATCGACATCGGCAGACTCGAACGTGCATTCCATATCAATGCTCCCTTTACCGTTTCGGGTTTCCTTCAGCGCCTCGGCCGAACCGGACGGAGGGGAAACCCGTCGGAAATGTGGTTTGTCATGCGGGAGGACCACGCAGAAGTCCGGGACCCCTTCCCGGCGCATCTTCCCTGGCCTCTCCTTCAGGGCATTGCACTGATCCAGCTCTACCGGGAAGAACGGTTTGTGGAGCCTCCGCGGGAAGACCGCATGCCCTACAGCCTCCTCTATCATCAGACCATGAGTACCCTGGCCTCCTGCGGTGAAATGACACCGGCAGAACTGGCCTCCCGGGTTCTGACCCTTTCCTGCTTCCGGCGGATTACCAGGGAAGATTATCGCAAACTGCTGCTGCACCTCCTGGAGACAGACCATATCAGCAGAACAGAAAACGGGGGCCTCCTCCTCGGTCTCACCGGGGAGCGGATCGTCGGCCAGTACAAATTCTACGCTGTATTCCAGGAAAACATCGAATATCTGGTCCGGACCGGTTCTGAACAGCTGGGTACGATCGTGAAGCCGCCGCCTGTCGGGGACAAGATTGCCATCGCCGGCCGGGTCTGGCGGGTCGATGAGGTGGACCACAAAAAGCGTACAGTATCCTGCACGCTGGTTGGAGGCCATATTCCTGCCTATTTCGGCAATGTTGCCGGTGACATGCATACCCGGATTCTGGAGCGGATGCGCCAGGTACTGGCAGAGGATACCCGTTACCCCTACATGATGCCCCATGCTGCGGCACGCCTGGAGGAAGCAAGGTCCCTTGCCCGCGAAACCGGCATGCTTCAGCATCCGCTGGTTTTCCTCGGTGGAAATACCTGGATTCTCTTTCCCTGGATCGGTACGTATGCTTTTCTGGCACTGGAGCGCTTTCTTCGGGTTCATTGTGCAAAACGTCTCGGACTGCGCTCGTTTTCCTCCGTACGTCCCTTTTATATGCAGTTCCAGATGGAAGCAGACAGTGAGGAATTCTTCCAAATTGCAGCGGAAGAAGCGGAAAAGGACTGGGATCCCCTTTCCCTGGTCTATCCGGGGGAAGTCCCAGTCTTTGAAAAATATGATGAGTATGTTCCGGAAGAACTGATACGGAAAGGGTTTGCCCTCGGAGTCCTGGATATTGCCCAGATGAAATCCTGTGTCCGGGCATGGGTAAAAAAATAGCGGATCAAACTGATCCGCTTTTCTTTTTATCGGGTAATGATGTCTACCGGAACATTGAAGATCTTCGCAACCTTGAGAATGGTATCAATGTGTCTTCCGGAGGCCGCTGCCATATGATGCGTCGGTCCTGCCTCGCTCCAGCGGTTGCAGAACTCCCTTGCACCGCAGGTGAAGCGGGTGCGCATGTTGGTATCGCCAAAGGTGAAGATCGGGCCGGGCTCATTGATGCCTTCCGCAACCACAAACTTGAAGTGGCCGTCACGGTCCTGGGTAATTCCCAGATAGGTAACCGGGCCGAGATGCGGATAGAACTGGGTCAGATAGCCGCCGCCGGTTTTTCCATGGAAGACCGGAACAATCTTCATGGTGGGCTTCTTCGCCGAAATGTCCGCGTCACCGGAGCCGCTGTGACCAATAATGCAGATATCCTCATTGAAATCAATGGAATACATTTCCGAAAGCTGGCCGCATCCGGCGATGGTCTTGAGAATGCTCATGGCCATGGATACCTTGATATCGCCTTCCACTGCGCAGGCAATCCCCTTCTTGATCAGCATGGAAAATGCGGGAATCAGCATGCTGTCCAGGACTCCTGCTTTCCCCTGTGCAAATCCGTCATAGTGGGAAGCCACAAAACCGATCTGCTCATCCTTGACCCACTGCTCGAAAGCCACCACATACCGGGCCATCTCCCAGACCTTTTCGATCGTTCCGCCGCCCTCGATATCGAAGGTGTCCAGAATCTCCTGGGCCTTGGCGCGAATCGCATCTTCATCCGTGATGTTGTCCGCGATCGCCCACATCTTTTCCCAGTCGAACTGCTTGGTATAGAGGAACATCCGATGGTAAAGGTTCGTTTCATCGATGTAGAGGTCCATCATGCCAGGATAGGGACGGCCAATCTGTGCAAGGTTCGTATCACGGAAACGACGCCGCACCTGGGCCGCACGGCACCAGTCTTCGATTTCCGCCTGAACTTCGGGATCTCCACCTTCCACCACGCCGGTAATCACGGCATGGCGCTTACCAGCACGCTCCAGGTCGGCAACCATCTCGCCCACAGCGCCGCAGGCATAAAGCTCTCCCAGCCAGGTCGCAGTGTCCGTATTGGCATAGTCCGGAGCCTTCTTTTTCTGCAGGTTGACGAGTACCACCGGCACATCCAGATCCCGTACGGCAGGCAGCATGTTATAGGAAGTGGCATACGTCAGAAGCTGCAGAATCACCAGATCCACGTCCGCAGCGCGGAACTTGTCCCCGGCCGCCATGGCCATCTCTTTGGTGGTTACGAGACCTCCGTCAATGAGCTCCACGCTGTCAGGAATCATTTTCTTGAAGTCTGCATACTGTCCCTCAAATTCCGGGACCAGAGACGGGAACTGGGGCAGATAGGCTCCCAGAGCGATGGAAAAGACGCCAACTCTGGCTTTCGTATTGACTAACATGGAAATCCTCCTTTTACGCTTTCATCTGAATTTTCAAATTGCCCAAAGCAGTTGCTTCAATCGGCAATGCAATGACTTTTTTACCGGTGGCTTTTTCCGTGAGCCTGTTCAGGAATCCATTTTTTGCTCCGCCGCCGACGATGTAAATGGAATGATAGGTCTTTCCGGTGTTCCGCTCCAGTTCCTCGATCGCATGCTGATAGCTGATTGCCAGGCTTTCATATGCGCACCGGAAATAGTCGCCGGCATTCACAGGCTTTTCCGGAAGTGCGGCATCAAAAGCCGCTTTCATGCTTTCCGGTGCCAGGAAATCGGAAGAATTGGCATCCACAAGGCCGCTGAAGGTACTGGCTTCCGCCTCCGCCACAATCTCTCCGAAGGGCCGGTCCGGGCACAGTTCCTGCCGCAGCCGGTTCACCAGCCACATTCCCATGATGTTCTTCTGGTAGCGGTTGTATCCCACACCGCCCTCATTGGACCAGTTCGCAGTCTCGCTGTCCTCATCCGTCATGGGCTTTGGCGTCTTGACGCCCAGCAGGGACCAGGTTCCGGAAGAGATATAGGGTTCGTTTCCCTCCATCGGAATGCCTTCCACGGCAGAACCGGTATCATGCGTAGCACAGAGCATAACCCGGATACCGTTGTATTCGCCGATGATCTCGCCAGGCTGCTGGAGTTTTCCGAAAAGATGTTCCGGGAGATCCAGCGCATGGATAATCTGCCGGTCATAATCTCCGGTTTCCGCAGAAATGAAGCCTCCGGTGGTGGCATTGGTATACTCATGGGCCTTGGTTCCGCAAAGCTTATACATCAGGTATTCCGGAATCATAAGGAAATCCGTGACGCCCTCCAGGCGTCCCGCCAGCTTGTCCGCATACAGCTGGTATAAGGTATTGAACTGCTGAAACTGAATGCCGGTATGGCGATACAGATCACTGAACGGAATCCGGGCATGTACTTCCGGAATGACCGCATCGGTGCGGCTGTCCCGGTATGCATAACAGGGAAGTACTTCTCTGTCGCCTTTCAGAAGAACATAATCAACACCCCATGTGTCAATGGACAGGCTCTCAATCTGCCCAAAGGCTTCCTGCGCTTTGGCAATACCCGTCCTGACATGGAAAAGAAGGTCTTCAATCGGCCAGATGAGATGCCCGTCCTGCATTTTGACGCCGTTCGGGAATCGATACACTTCCTGCGTCTTCAGCTCTCCGTTTTCCTGCCATCCGACGATATGTCTGCCGGAAGAAGCTCCGATATCAACAGCCAGAAAATACTTCATAAAGCGTCCTCTTTTCACATTGATAATTGCAATTATACTTATACGAAATACCGAAGGCGAGGACTTTATTTATACAAAAAAGTGTCATCATTTGCCGTCGCGGTATTTCTTGGGAGATGCGCCGAACCGTGCCGTAAACAGACGATGAAAGTAGCTGATATTCTCATATCCGACGATATGGGCAATTTCATCGACCCTTTTATCGGAATTCCGCAAAAACCATGCCGCCTGGGAAAGCCGTTTTTCCTGCAGAAGCTCCGTATAGGTTTTCCCGAGCTTCTGACGGATAAGGCGCGACAGGTAAGGCACATCATAATACAGGTGAGCGGAAACCTCGGACAGGCTTCCATCCTGATAATGCTCTTCAATATAGCGCAGAACGGCCATTACGGTGCTTTCTTCCTTTGTTTCAAACTGCAGTGCATCCGTATGATTGAGGAGCTGGGCAAACAGAAGCCCCATGGTCAGCTGCAGTATTCCCCGCTTGTTGGGAATGTTTTCCAGCAGCGTATAAATCAGATTTTCAATCAGATTCTGAATGGGTAAAATATCGGCAACCTGGAAAAACAGATACCCGGCTTCCTTTTCTCCGGTCAGGCAGCGCACGATGAAATCCCGGAGCGGGGTTTCCTCCTCCCCGAGATACGGAAGCGTTGCGGAAAAGAAAGAAGGTCTGACAATAAAATTGACGGCAATATCATCTGCACCGGCAGCTTCAATGGACTGAACCGCATTCTGTCCGAGCATGAGCAGGTCTCCCTGGTGCAGAGTAATCTGTTTCCCGTTTACCTTATGGATGGTCTGGCCGCAGCACATATAAACCATTTCCACATAATCATGCGTATGCTCCGGGAATGCGATAAAACGGGTATGGGGACGGATGGTTATCAGTTTGTCCGCATCGAGAAGTTTATTGCCGGTGATCACATCACGGCTTCCATCCATATAGAGGGACCGGTTGATATGGGACTGCCCTTCCAGAATGGCTTTCTCCTCCGGTGTAATCCGTGAGAGCGTTTCTAAGATGGTCTTATGCATAAAGAATCTCCTGTTTCTGATACAATTAATTATAGAACAAGCACGAAAGAAAGTACAGCGGCGTTTTTCCTCACGTCTTGCCGGGCAGGGGCTTTCCTGAAGGTAAAGAATTACCGCATTCAGAATGAACAGAAACAGTTTTTCAGAAAAAAAATAACACCCAGGAAAATCCTGGGTGTTCATTTGGGATCCGGCAACGACCTACTCTCCCGGGCCGTCTCCAGCCA
>CAMVHE010000037.1 GCA_947167215.1 uncultured Clostridia bacterium | reverse complement strand
TTAAATCCGACTCTCTCAACTTCCTTCTTTGAGGAAAGGTCGATCTTCATCGCATCGCTCTCGGATATCTTTGCAAAATCCTCTTCGGAAACATATACCGCAATTACAGCCTCTCCGTCCTTGTCATCCATAACAACATCCAACTCGTTGACCGTGAGAGCATCTTTTTCTTCACTTGAGAAAACAAGGTTTCCGACAGTGATGTCATACTTTGCATTACTTGTGGTAAAGGAGATCGCATTCTCAAACTCTGCTTTGTTCGCAGTTATTCCGAGAGTCGCTCCACCGGTGAGAGTCTTTACATTTCCGGTAGCCGCTCCGGTCTCATCCATCTCCACAACATATGCTGTTGTGTTTGTTACATTTAAAGTAGAATTGTCTGCGCTCTTTCCCGCTGCCGCATTACCGATAGCGGATACCGCAAGAACAGTCACTACGGTAACAATTGCAGAACCTACGCCCGCACAGGTACGGCCAAGAGCTGACATGTTCTCACGCTCTTTTCCTCCGTCGGTAAATGCGGGAACCATTGACCAGTAGGGAATATCCATCATGGTGTAGGTCACGCCCCAAAGTATATAGAATGCTGCCGCATAAGCGACGAGGCCGCCGCCGTTAAGTGAAGGAGGCGCAGCAAACATAAGGAACAGGATCACCGCATTTGTGAGCGTTCCTATAAAGAGCCAGGGTCTGAACTTACCCCATTTGGTTTTTGTCTTTGCAACGAGCACTCCCATAAGAGGATCGTTGAACGCGTCAAACACACGCGCAATGAGAAGTATTATTCCCATGATCCATGCCGACACACCCATGATGTCCTGATAATAATACAGGATATAACTGGCGGAAAGCATATATACCATATCTTTTCCGACCGCGCCTATACCATAAGCAAACTTTTCTTTTCCCGATAGCTTTTTCTTACCCTGTTCCATATTTTTCTCCTTATGTATTTGTCCTTCTCTTTCGCTTTACTTCAACGTAATGATATGCAGCTTCTAATCAGTTATTTATTATCTTTTAATCCCATCGCCAGCTCTACAACCTTGTACGCCCCATCATATAATCCGACGGATTTATTCGTCACGATTGCCTCGCACATTCCTTTTAATAGTGACGGGCTTGTCATAAACTGTTCTATCATCTGGAGCGTATGCGGAATATCCCTGCACTCAAGTGTTCCGTCTCCCATCTCCGCGGAGTGGATCGCTCCCCACATCTCGTGCTTTCCGACCCTTCTGATAAAGAGCTTCGGAACCGGATAAAATGCCAGTTCACTCGGCTTTGTGACAAGTACATCCGCGCTTCTCATCAAAAGGTTGGTGCAATACACCGCTTCAAAAATATTCCTGTGCCAGAATCCGTGGATACCGGTTACTTCCCTGCTTTCATCCAGGGCTTCCGATGCGAACTTCTCCGTGTCCGTCCAGTTGTCCATGTGGCTTTCGGAAAGCTCCATCATTCCGGGGATCTCAGCCAGCAGGGCATCCCACACATTTCTGTAGTCTCCCACATTCACGTAGAGAGCGGCTTTCTTCTCCCTTATGAAAGGAATGAGGTATTTTATTATCGCCGCGAATATCTCCTTCTGCGCTCCCGCACCTCCGATGGTAAGAAGAAATCTCATCGGTTTACCGGAAGACTGTCTCTTTAACCTTGCCTCGCAATCGGCCTCTATATTTGCCACAAGCTCATGATCTATGTAATGGCCCGTGTATACCAGACTTCCCTCCGGCATCGGCTTGCAGACTTTCTTTTTCATCATGCCGTTGCAGATCATGTATCCCTGAAATGCATTTCTGCACTGGATCGCATGAACAGCTCCTTCAGCGAAGTGAAGAGCCATGGGCCAGTTATCCGGAATGGCGTTTACCACATACTTCATTCCCGCGTGAAGCGCAGCCTGGGCGGGCCATACGTGAGTTCCTACAACCGGGATATCCTTGGGAACATTTTTATAAACAGGAGCCATTAGTTCGGCATTTTTCTGATCTGCCGAATTGTATGAGAGAGCTCTGAATCCTTCGTAATTCATGGGTTCCCATACAAGCTTGTTAAAGATCGGATTCTTGGAAAGCCTTGAGCCAAGGGAATAAAGATCGTTCTGTGCTCCTATCACCTTCGTGCAGGTGGTCTCCCTGTAGGAATTAAGGTCCATCCAGTATGGAGTATATCCCAGATGCTTTGCCGCCGAAGCTATAGCCATGGATATCCTGTAATGTCCGAATCCCATCCGGATGTTTCCCACGATGATCCCTTTTTCTCTGTCCCAGTCAAGGGCGGGCAGGTTTGCCTCCGGATCGTAATGTGCATTTGACGAAAGATCTCCCACAAGCACATTGTTGACTCCCAGGCTGTCCCCGATATATTTATTCTTTTCAATCTTTACAGGATAATCCACACCGGAATCATCGCCATATTTTCTGATATATTTCTTTTTCGAACGAACCGCCTTGTTATATACACCTGACGGCATTTCATTTCCGAATATCGTTTTTGATCTGTCCATTTTATAATCCTTTCTTAGTTTCAGCCGAGGACGGCAATGCACTCAGCCTGCGGCCGCCGGCAGAAGATCCTCTCCGGCGGGGACTATACCGAGATCCCGTCAACAAGTATCTCAACTACGTTTTTAAGAGCATCATTGTAGCTTATCCCGTTCTTTACAAGCACATCTCTTGCAAAGAACTGTTCGAGCGAAGCTTCCAGCATCGTCTTTACAAGGAAGACTGGAATGTCTCTTATAACGCCTTCCTTTATTCCCTGCTCGATCAGTGCAATGGTTTCCTCCCAGCCGGTTTCCAGCTTCTCTTCGACCTTGCGGTACACTTCGGGGTATTTTTCGCGGAGCATATAAAGCTGCTTGAAATCTATCTCACTGTAGCTTTCCGGCATAACGCCCAGGATCTTTTTTACCTTTTCCAGTGTAGTCAGTTTTTTGTCCGCAACAACCTCAGCCTTTTTATCATGGATATTCTCAAACAGATAATCCACCATGTCATAGAAAAGTTCCTGCTTATCGTCGTAGGATACATATATGGTTTTTTTGCTCATTCCCAGCTCTTTAGCCAGGTCGTCCATTGTAAACTTGAGCCCTTTGCGGTTAAACACCCTTATGGTTCCCTCGAGGATATGCACCCTTGAATCGCTTCTTTCCGTCATATATCTTCCTCCTGTACCACTTAAAACGCTGTTTTTTCAAGTGACCGATTACTGCTGGAAACATTTTTTCGTGATTACAGTTTCCATTATATCTTCTATAAAAAACATAAACAAGAAACTATTTTCACAAATTTCGTTTCCTTCTTTGTATATTTTCACCAAAGATGGAAAAGGCGGGGCTTTTATGATAAAATGACACTTGGATCGCGCAGATCGTGCGGATCCGACAATTCAATGCATCAGTATCACGGGGTCAATACATGAAAGCCAACAAAATCCTTGTACCAATGATCATATTTCTGCTGCTTGTGATCCTTACGGGAGCAGGTCTTTTCATTTTTCAGAATAAATTTGTCAAAAATAAAAGCCATCTGGGAACATGGCAGCGGGAAGTCGATATGACACCCTATGTTGTTGCATCCATGAATGAATGGTTTGCCGATCCCACCACAGCCAGCCGCGTCAGTTTCGGCACCGGAAAGGTGTATATAAAGACGGATCTTACATTTAACAGCGATGGTAGTTTCACCGAAAAGATCAATCCCGAAAGCTACGAGGCAGCAAAACCCATTGCGAAGGAGATAGCCCTGGAAGGTCTCAGAAGTTTCCTTGAGATAAGGCTTGAAAGCGCCGGAACCAGCGCGGAATCCGTCGGAAAGACAGTGGACGATCTTATAGAAGAAGCCCTTGAGATGACTGCCGCCGAGTATCTGGACCAGAAAGGTCCCACCCTTCTTCCTTCGATGGATGAACTGGGCACGATCTATAACCTCAGCGGAACGTATGAAGTAAAAGACGGCGTGATGAAGCGCACCATCTCCGGAAAACCGATCTGTGAAAAATATTTCACAAAGGATGATTACCTTATGTTCACCGGTATCGGGGAGGATATCTTTGAAAAGCCTATCGCACAGCCCATGGGCGGTGACGATACTCCCCTCGAGATGCTATACGAATACCCCGCGCTGTACATTAAGAAATAACCCCCTCATCGGGCATTTTGTGTCCGCTTCCCATCGGAGGAAAGCATATATAGAGTAATAAAGGCTGGAAACATAATGAAAAAAATTCTAACCATCATAATATCGTTCACGCTTATAATCGGAAGCCTGAACCTCTTTTGCATACGCAGTTATGCGGACGAAAGAGATTTCGAATATCTTCGCAATCTTGATGTGATCGCAGACGGTAAAGATCCCATAAACGTTAAATACGTGGATCTTAACTACGACAACGCTTCGTACGTTTCTCTCCGGGATATGGCTGTAGCGCTAAAAGGAACTCACGCAGAGTATTCTCTTACCGTAAATGAAAGTTCCGTAACATTGACCAAGGGCGGAAGCTATACCGAAGTAGGCGGAGAGAACGAAGAGTTCACCTCTCTTGTCAGAAACAAGAAATCCCCCGAGTACACCAGAAAGCGTAACAGATTTACTCAGAACGGCGCAGCGGTCTATTACTATACGATCATCTATAAGGGTGATGACGAGAAAAACTACGACTGCTACATGTACCTTGCGGATCTCGCTCTGGTGCTCAACGTAGATATGCATTATGAGAACGGTGCCCTTGTGATCGACACTTCCAAGCCCTTCACATTCGACCCTCGCAGGCTTGAGGATGAAGGCTACTTTCTTTCGACCAATTCCGTGCTTGTGGGAGATGCCACTACCGGAGAAATCTATTATTCCTATAATCCCGATGCATCCGTTGCAATGGCAAGTACCACCAAGCTGATGACATTTCTGCTTGTGATGGATGAGATATCAAAAGGGAATCTCTCTCTTGATGATACGGTAGAGGATTTTGAGAAGATTATGGATGAGCTGGCAGCGTATGGGGAACTTGCGGAGAGGCCTCAGATTGTGGCGGCAAACAAGATGGATGTTCCCGGCGCGGAAGAGAATCTCGAACGGCTGCGTGCGCACCTGAAGGGAACGGATATTGAAGTTTACCCGATCTCGGCAGCGACGCATACAGGACTGGACGACCTTCTTAATGCGATCATCCGCATGCTGCCTGAACTGCCGGCAATAACGGTCTTCCCGGAAGAGGAAATCACGGATGACGAGAACCGGGATCCCTTTACCGTGCAGCATACGGACGGCGTCTTTGTCGTCAGCGGACCTTTGGCGGACCGTCTGCTGGGGTCTGTCAATTTTGCGGACCATGATTCCCTGAATTATTTCCACCGGACCCTGCGCTCCAGGGGCGTTATTGATGCCCTGCGCGCCGCAGGAGCGGGTGAAGGGGATACCGTTGTCATGGGAGACATGGAATTTGACTTTGTGGAGTAAAAAATGATTACAAGCAAACAGAGAGCGTATCTTCGCGGACTTGCGAATACCATGGAGCCGATTGTACATATCGGCAAGGATGGCATCAGTGATGCCCTGATAAAACAGGTGGATGATGCCCTGGAAGCCAGAGAGCTTATCAAGGGGACAGTTCTTCAGAATGCCCCCATCGAAGCCAGGAAAGCTCTGGATGAGCTTTGTGCAGCAACGAATGCTGAGCCGGTTCAGACGGTAGGAAAGCGTTTCGTGATCTACCGGCACAGACAGGAAGAGCCGAAAATCGTATTACCATAAACAGGGAGCCTGTCTTGCAGGCTCCTCTTTGTTCAGAAGGGGGAGAAAACATGCGTCTTGGAATATTTGCCTCCGTTTCCTGCGTGCCGGATTCCTACATGCAGGAAACCTATGCTTTGGGGAAAGCCCTGGGAGATGCCGGACACAGTCTGGTCTTTGGAGGTGCCAATGAAGGGCTTCTGAAGGCAATCGGGGACGGCTTTCAGGATGCCGGTGCGGAAATTATCGGCATAACCCCCGGTTATTTTCTCGCAAGAGGAATGCATCCGGGATGCACATCCGTTCTTGAAACAAAGGACCTTTATGACCGGAAGCAGGAAATGATCCGCCTTTCGGACGCTTTTATTATTCTGCCCGGAGGGATTGGCACACTGGACGAGTGGTTTACTGTTCTTGCACTGAAATCGGTCAAGCGCTGTGATAAACCCATTTTTGTTCTGAACTCCAACGGCTTCTATGACGGAATTCTTCAGAATCTGGCCGGCATGAGAGTGGAAGATTTCGTTCGGGAGGACATCGAGCGCATGATGTGCATCTGTGCGACAGGGCAGGACCTGGCAGCGCAGATCGGAGCGGCTGAACAGTGAAGCTTTCTTTTTATGGGGATTCCATTCTTTACGGATGGGACCCTCGCCTGGGAGCAGAAGAGCAGCTTGCGGATTCTGTTCGCCTGATCCCCCGGCTGGGAAAGGCGTTTTCTGCAGAAATCCGGGAAGACACGCTTCCTGGAAGATGCATCCCGGACATAACGAGGTTTCTTAACGTTCTGCAGCAGAACAGAGATGCCGATTTGTTGTTTCTGATGCTGGGCACGAATGATCTGCTTCAGGGAAGAAGTCCGGAGAACGCTGCGGAAAGATGGCATAACCTGCTGAAAGAGGATTTTCCTTTTGTCCTCTGCGTTCCGCCGGTTTTTCGCGGAGGAGGGGAAAGGATTCACCGTCTCTCGGACGCTTACCGCGCCCTGGCGCGGGTTCACGGATGTGGCTTCCTTGATCTCTCTGGGATGGATATACCCTGCTTCTTTGACGGAATTCATCCGAATGAGGAAGGTCAGCAGGTGATGTTTGCCTGTTTCCGGGATTATATCCGGGATTGGAAAGCAGGAAAAACAACGTGATGATGATTTTCAAGAAAATGAAAAAAACCGCTTGACAAGAAAGAAGTGTCAGGTGTATCTTATAAAAAACTATTGAAGGAGAGGAGTAACACTCCGGCAGCATGGTAAAGGGAATCGCTGATAGTGGGACGGCGGTACATGTGGTGAGTGCGAATGGACTCCTGAGGGCGCTCCGAAAGGAATCGAGTAGGCAGCGACGGAAGATGCATCCGTTATCAAGGCAGCACATATCGCAGGTATGTGAATGAGCGTGCTCCGCGTGAATCGTCGGGGCAAAGCTGAGTGGCACCACGGGTATACCGCCTCAGCGCACAGGAAAGTGCGTTGGGGCGTTTTTATTATCTCTTCGCCTCTCATGAACGGCCGTCATGGGAGATCCACAGAACAAAAAAATCATTAAAAAAGGAAGGTTACAAAAATGAAAAAGATCGTTGCAATGACACTGTGTGTCCTGTTGACTCTCTCTCTTTGTGCTTTCTCTCTGGCGGAAACGAAGACTGCGTATAAAATCGGCATTTGCAACTTTGTAGATGATGCATCCCTGAACCAGATTATAGCCAATATCCGTGAACAGCTCAAAATCGTCGAACAGGAAAAAGGCGTAACCATTGAAATCCTGGAAGATAACTGCAACCTGGATTCCAGCGTGATGCAGCAGATTATAGCGAACTTCCAGGCAAGTGAAGTTGACCTGATGGTCGGTGTGGCTACTCCCGTGGCAATGACAATGCAGGGAATGACCGAAGATGACCCGATCCCGGTCGTCTTTGCTGCCGTTTCGGATCCGGTCGGAGCAGGCCTGGTGGAAAGCCTGGAAGCTCCCGGTGCAAATATTACGGGAACCTCGGATTACCTTGATACAGGAGCGGTATTCAATCTGATTTTTGCGGCCAATCCGGATGCCAAGAATATCGCTCTGCTCTACAATCCTGCAGAAGATGCCTCCACGGCTCCTATTGCAGCAGCTAAAAAGCTCCTTGATGAAAAGGGCGTTTCTTATAAGGAATACAGTGGCAGCAATATTTCTGAAGTCATGATGGCTGCAGATGCGATTGTGGCAGATGGCATGGATGCGGTGTTTACCCCGACAGACAATACGATCATGGCTGCAGAGCTTTCCATCTATGAAACTCTGGCGGAAGCCAAAATCCCTCATTATACCGGAGCGGATTCCTTTGCGCTGAATGGTGCATTCCTTGGTTATGGCGTGGACTATGCAAACCTTGGAAGGGAGACCGGTAATATTGTGGCAGACATTCTGCTCAATGGTGCGGATCCTGCAACGACGCCGGTAATGACCTTTGACAACGGCACTGCCACGGTGAATACGGATACCTGTGCTCTGCTGGGATATGATTTCGACAAGATTTCGGAAGCGTTTGCTCCGTTCTGCACCAAGGTGCAGTCCATTACCACGGCAGAAAGCTTTGACGATCTTGCAAAATAATAAAAAATCCGGATCGGGTGTTTTCACCCGATCCAGTTTGTGACTATTGGAGAGGCAGTTATGGGTCTTGATAAGCTCTTGGGGTTAGGTCAGACGGCACTGGAACTGGGACTGGTTAATTCATTGACGGTGCTTGCGCTTTTTCTCAGCTACGCGATGCTGAATGTCTGTGATTTGTCTACAGACGGTTGCTATACGTTGGGTGCGGCAGTTGGCGCCCTGGTGGCCATTTCCGGTCATCCATGGCTCTCCATACCGGCTGCAATGCTGGCAGGATCTTTCGCCGGATTTATAACAGCAACATTGCAGATGCGCATGGGCGTTCAGAGCCTGCTGGCAGGTATTGTCGTGAATACAGCGCTTTATTCTGTGAATATGGGGCTGACAGGCAACAGGGCAACGCTCAATATGAATAAGGTGGATACGGTATTCTCCTTTTCAAAAGGATTGCTCAGGGATACCCCGCTTTCAGGACAGTCCGTTCTGCTTGTCATGGCACTGGCGGTTCTGCTTGTAGTGCTCTTCCTCTGCTTTTTCCTGAGGACAAAGCTGGGACTTGCAATCCGGGCGACGGGCAGCAATCCCGATATGGTGAAGTCTTCCTCCATAAACCCGGTTTTCACTACAACGGTTGGACTGTGCATTTCCAATGCATTTACTGCACTCTCCGGTTGTCTCATGGCACAGCAGCAGAAAAACTATGACGTGAATATGGGCAGCGGTATGGTGACCGTTGCGCTGGCATCTCTTCTGATCGGAGGAATCCTTTTCAGCAAAAGGAAGAATATACCGCTTCGAACGGTATGCGTTGTGATCGGAGCATTCCTGTTCCGGCTGGTTTATGCACTTGCCCTGCGGCTGAATATGCCGGCATTTATGCTGAAAATCGTTTCTTCAGTCATCGTGGTTATCGCCATTTCCGGGTCTTATATGAAAGAGCAGTTTCCTCTCTTCGTACGCAGATTCCGCGCACAGAAGGAGGTGCGTCCATAATGCTTGTTTTATCGGATATTTCCAAAACCTTTCATCCTGGAACAGCAGACGAGAAAGTTGCTCTTTCTCATCTTTCCCTGCACGTCAGAAAAGGGGATTTTATCAGTATCATCGGAGCAAACGGCGCAGGAAAATCAACCCTGTTCAATGCCATTTGCGGAACCTTCTTTACTGACAGCGGCCGCATTATTCTGGATGGGAAAAATGTTACGATGATGCCGGAATACCAGCGAGCCAAGGTTATTGGAAGACTTTTCCAGGATCCCATGAGGGGCACGGCTCCCGATATGAGCATTGAGGAGAATCTTGCTCTTGCTGCCGGAAATGGCGGATGGCTTTCCCATGTTTCCTCCAGGGATAAGAAGGCTTTCAGAGATCGGCTTTCTCTGCTGGGAATGGGACTCGAAGATCGCATGAAGCAGCCTGTAGGCCTGCTTTCCGGAGGACAGAGGCAGGCCCTTACACTGCTGATGGCAACTTATCATGTTCCCAAGCTGCTGCTTCTGGATGAACATACTGCAGCACTTGATCCTGGAACAGCGGAAAAGGTGCTGAATCTGACACGGCATATCGTGGAAGACAACAAGATTACCTGCCTTATGATTACCCATAACATGCAGTCTGCGCTGGATCTTGGAAACCGCACGCTTATGATGAATAACGGACAGGTTATTTATGACGTGGAGGGAGAGGAACGCACCAGACTTACCATCCATGATCTTACGGAAAAATTCCGTCAATTCAGTGGAAAAGCATTGGATAATGACCGAATGCTGCTTGGGGTGGAGGGTTGAATGAACAGGGAAGCGCGGCTGTTTGCCGTGCTTTCTTTTATGCAGTCTGCAGGACGGTAATAATCCCGGAGAACCGGAGAAATGATACCGGTATCGTCCGGAGAAGGACGAACCTGTTTCCGGCTATGCCCTTCCAGCCGGACAACACAATTCCGGTTCTTTCAGAATTTTTTCTGTTTTCTGACAGCATTGCAATCCTGCAGTAAAGCGGCTACAATATCGGATATGGATTGTTGCCGGAGGTTGAAAATGAAAAAGCCCGGAAAAGGGAATGAAAGAAAAAAAGCAAAAAGGGAACGGAAAGCCAGAGAAAGACAAGAGGAAGATCAGTGGGGAAGGCTTTTCGGATATGATGATAATCTGAGCTTTATAGCAGGTTTTACTCCCGGAGGTGCACCGTATGGAATTACCTGGGAGGAGCAGCGCCGGATTGATGCAATGGAGGAGAATGCTTCCCGGCAGGAAGAAGGCTGGTATATGGATCCGGTTCGATTACCAGACAGTCCCACGGAGGAAGAACTGCGGGCTTATTATGGAACAGAAGAAACCATGCATGGGTGTTCTGAGGAGGACGACTTCGATTTACCTTTTTGACTGCGCCAAAGGAAGAAGAAACCATGGGCTGAAATGGGAACATCACCATATCCCTGATTCCGCTTGGTAAGGCTGCAGGAAAAAAGAATGCGAATCCGGATTCCTCTGTAACCGAAACATGGTTTTTCGCATTGGTTTCTTCTGCGATTCAGGATATATCTCGAAGAAGGAGAAAAAGGATGAAGTTCAGGGAAAAGCTGGAAACCTGGGGGGTAGGCCTTGCCATGGCTGCCGTGGCAATAAGCCTGTTGAACTGTTTTGCGCTTCCGTTTGCACGACAATTACATGGCTATATACTGCCGCTTGCAGCCTTTGGGCTGATTGTTTTTCTTGTTCTTTACAGAATCCATGTACATCATTTGAACAGGATATCTGCTGAAAAAATGGCCTCCATGGCCCGGCGGTTTGTTCCTGTTTATATTGTGGGAACTGCAGTTCTTCATCTGATTCTTGGATACTATATGGAATATGTGCCCCTTGGGGACAATCTCATGCTTTACCAGGGATCACAGTACCTGGCCAGAGAGGGAGCATTTGAAAAGGGCTCTGATTTTATTCTGTATTTTTGCCGCTTTTCAAACCAGTGGGGATTTTTGCTGTACCTGACCGCGTTTTACCGGATTCTTTTCACCCTGGGTATTCATAACACTTTCTATTCACTGGTGGTAGCAGAAACACTGCTCTACTGTTTTGCTTTTCTTGTTCTCTACAGACTGGCGGAAAGAGTCGGCGGAAAAAGGGGAAACCTCATCCTGGGCTTTTTCCTTGTCTTCTGCTTTCCGATGTTCCTGTCTGCCTGTGTCCTCTATACGGATACTTTTTCTCTTCCCTTTGTCATTTTTACGCTGGATATGGCAGACCGTGCTGTGGAGGCCAAAGAAAAGAGTCAGCGTGTTTTGTGGGCACTTTTATGCGGATGCATGGCCCTGATTGGCGGACAGATCAAGATGACCGTGATCATCGTACTGATTGCAGCGGCGATCCTCTGGGCTTTAAGAATGCCTAAGATGGATGGGATCCTGTGTGCTTTTTTGAGTTTTCTGCTTGTCGTATCGGGAACCAGCCTTATCCATACCTATGTGCTGGACCGTTACCTGGACCGTGCTATCTACGATCAGGAGAATACGCCGATCATTCACTGGGTCATGATGTCGATTCCCAGTGCCAATAATCCATATGGCAACATCCCCGGAGATTACAACATTACCTGGGGGATGATGGATGAAGGCGCCAGCCATGAGGAAGTCATGGCATCCATTTACAGCAGGATGAAGGACAAGATCTATACGCTGCGCTATCCGAACCGCCTGATCCTGGCACTGCTGCGAAAGAACTCTGCATATATGGGGGATGGCACCTTCGGTATGACCGAAATGCTGGATGATAAGCCGGTACGAAGAAACCCGCTTTCTGAATTTGTATTGGAGGACGGGAAATACTATCCGGTCTACATGGGCATTGAATCGGGAATCTGGTTCGGTCTGCTTGCACTGGTGGCTGTTCGGCAGTACAGAGAATTGCAGGATGGGAAGCACAGGAAAAGCCTCTTTTATATTTCCGTTCTTGGAGTGATTTTATTCCTTATGATGTGGGAGGCAAGAAGCAGATATCTTTTCAACTTTGTTCCTGTTTTCATGCTGTGTGCAATTCCCGTGGAGAGAGAACCGGCTGACAATATGGTTTATAAGGAAGAAACGCTGGCAGAATGATGGGAAACCGATCCCGAAGGTCAGCGAAAAGTTGCCCATGAGAAAGGTTTTCTTATTCATGGAGCAGAAATCCGTTCTGTCATGATATACATTCAAGGAAAGCATGGGCAATCCATGGGAGGATGCTTCAGACCTGCGCTTCCCCTGGAAGCCTTTGGAATGGATAAAGATTATTTCTGTGACCAGTCACTTCGGTGACTGGTTTTTTATGATTGGTAGTATGAGAAAAACCTCCGAAAAATCGGAGGTTTGGGAAAGGTATGCTTTTCCGGAACACCAGCACAGGACGGGCCTATGGTGTAATGACCGGGGCATGGGTTTCCTCGACGAGAAGGTCAAAGATCTGCTTTGTGGTAGGATCAGACTCGTAAGCAAAAGCAGTTATGGTTTCATCACAATACAGCAGAATACGATAGTGGCAGGAGCGAGGGGCATACAGATAATAGGAATCGGAAAAATCATTGGCAAAGAGGCCGCAGCGGTAAAGGGTGTTTTCCGTTCCGGATACGGGTGTTCCGTCCGGCCAGGTATCTGTCAGTGCAATTCCTGTTATGTCACTATAAACAATTCGATGTGTATTGCTCTCAGGACCCGTGAAAAGGACGGCGTTTTCCTCAAACTGGATTCCCGGGCCAGCCGGGCCATTTTTGCGGAACAAAGATAGGATACTGGTGAGAAGCCGTTTTCGTGCAGACTGGGAAGTCTGCCGAATGCCTTCGATTACCAGGTCATCGTTCTGGTCCATGTGCTTCACCTTTCAGGGGTTACGCGGAGGAATACCGGAATGCTGTCGATTGGTGCGTCAGCTTCCACCGTCTGTCCTCCGGACAGAATTTCATGCGTGCGGATATCTTCCCATTGTCCTGAAGGAAGGTATACGCTGCGATGTGTCGAACCGGGGGAAAGTACAGGAGCAACCAGATAATCCGGTCCGAACATATACTGGTCCGTCAGTTTCCAGCAGATCGGGTCTTCCGGAAATTCGTAGAACATGGTGCGCAGCAGGGGACTGCCATTTTGATGGGCCTCCTCATAAATCCGGAGGAGGTAGGGCTTTAGCTGCCGGCGGAGTTCATAATGCTTCCGCATGATCTCATAAATATCACTGCCATAGCTCCACATCTCATTGTCCTGACCGGTATGGAGATATCCGCCGCCCCAGTCCCTTTCATCCAGCGGGGGAATGGTAAAGGGTTCTCTGTCGCCGTGGAGCCGCATGACAGGCTGGAATACGGCCCACTCATACCAGCGGACCAGCAGCTCGCGGAAATCGGGATCAAAGACATTTCCTTCCATAAATCCGCCGATGTCCGTATTCCACCAGGGAATGCCGGCAAGGCCGATATTGAGTCCTGCAGCCAACTGGTCCCGTAACGATTCCCAGGTAGAGGGAACATCGCCGGACCAGAGCACATTTCCGTAACGCTGGCTGCCCGCCCATCCGCTGCGCAGAAGGTTGACCACTTTCTGATTGCCCAGAGCAGTTTCATTGTCATAGAAAATGCGGCTGTAGAGCTGTGGGAAAAGATTGCTGCATTCCATGGCGGGCCCCAGGTAGTAACGATAGTGGTCGAAGCTGTAGTCCGTCAGGTCCGGCTCGGAATTATCCAGCCAGAAACAGTCGATGCCAAGGTCATAATAGTGTGCCTTGCATTTTTCCCAGACATATGCACGGGTTTCAGGATTGGTTGGATCCAGTGTAACGCAGTCTCCCTGATAGTCATAGGTCTGAAGTGCTCCTCTTTCCGTACGCATCAGCAGGCCGCGTTCCAGCATTTCGGTGAAGTTTTCACTGCGCCGGTCTACGGAAGGCCAGATGGAAACCATGACCTTGGTACCCATGCGGTGAAGTTCGTCGATCATGGCTTTGGGATCCGGCCAGTAGGTTGCATCAAATTTCCAGTCCCCCTGTACCGTCCAATGGAAGAAATCAATGACGATGACATCCAGATGAATACCAAGAGAGGCATACCTTCTGGCAACAGAAAGCACTTCCTCCTGAGTACGATACCGAAGCTTGCACTGCCAGAATCCCATAAAGACTTCCGGCATCATCGGGGCACGGCCGGTTACAGCCGTGTAATTGCACAGCAATTGTTTGGGAGTGTCGGCGACGGTGATCCAGTAATCCATGTCCTTGCAGGCAAGCGCTTCCCATTCCGTCAGATTTTTTCCGAAGGACACCTTGCCGACGGCAGGATTGTTCCAAAGAAAGCCATATCCCAGGCTGGAGACGGCAAAGGGGACACTGGTCTGGGAATTCTTCTGTGCCAGCTCGAGAATACATCCTTTGAGATCCAGGTACCGCTGCTGGTACTGTCCCATTCCAAAGAGCATTTCCGAATCGTTTGCTTCAAAACGAACTGTCAGCTGATAGTCTCCGCCGGGATATGCTTTCCACTCCCGGCTTTTGGTTTTAAGGCAATGGCTTTCCTTGGTGATGGAGCCGCCATAGTTGCGATAGTATTCCTGCAGGAAAAGAACATCATGCCGATAAAAACGCAGCACGCCGGCATGGTTTACGGTTGCGGTAATCCTTCCGTTGCGGATGCTGGCAAGAGGATATTCCCGGAAACTGCCGTCTCCTTCCCGCTTGGTTTCGGTGGTGTAGGAAATGACGGAACTGCTGTCACCAGCTGTCTCCAGAAGGGCCCAGTCATTGCCTGAAAAGGTGGGAAAACAGGTGGCGCGTACACGCAGTGCATCCTTTCCCCATGGCTCAATACGCAAGGTTTCCCCTGCATGACGACAGATAAGTGCCCCGCGTTCTTCTGAAAAAATCATATGTACCTCCTAAATGGAACCTTGTGGTTCTGCTCCATATAAATCGAAACATAAATCTACCCCGATATGCAGAAGCCAGTCCGCCTCCAGGAATGTGGACTCTTCGGGGAAAGCATCCCAATCTCTCCGGCGTTCACGGAGAGACTGAAGGAAAATGGCTTTCTGTTCCGCCCCGACAGCACCGGACCAGCTTTCATACATGGCAAGGATATCCCGGAGCCACAGCTCCCGGATACGGCCTGCAAGAAGGAGTGAAAGCTCGGAAGGCGTCCCCGGATGCTTCCATAGTTCGAAGAGCCGACCCTGTTCCGTATGGCGCCGGCAGCAGGAGGGAACGTCTTCATCCTTCCAGGAACAGGAAGTCGGATAGCTTTCCGGGAGCTCTTCCAAAAGAATTTCCTTCCCGGAGCTGTCGCCGGTGACAAGGCAGTGCAGTTCATAAAGCTGCAGCTCCAGTTCTTTGGACAGTCTGCCGCTGGAAGGCATATTCAGGTAGGCAGCCAGCGCTTTGACAGCTGATTCGGTTTTTCGGCCAAAGATGCCGTCTGCCTTGTCGTGCAGAAAACCAAGCTCGATCAGGTACTCCTGAACGGCCCGCACATCCTCCCCGCGGTCGCCACGGGACAGCTCACAGAGCCCCGCGGAGGAAAAGGCGCATAACAGGAGAGCCAGCACCAGAAGACGTTTCATGGCTTGTCCTCCTTCATGGGACGAACTGCATTCTGAAAACGGGAGAGTATCGGGAAAAGATCCTCCGGAGAAGCTTTCTGCACTTCCCGGTCAAAGGTGATAAGACCGTTGGTTTCATCTTCCACATCCGAAAGCTGGGTATAGATTGCGGCACAGAGACCACGCTTGGCAAGAGGAAGCAGTTCATCGGAATAGACCGATTTCAGAGCGTTCAGAAATTCTTCCTGTGTCGGATAGATGCGATAGCCGTAGGTCTTTTCCGTATTGAAACTATGCGCATCGTCTTTGAATACATATCCGCCGAACTCCGTAATGACCTGCGGAACGGGACGTTTGCCCAGGTGCAGTTTTTCAAAGTAGAGATGGTGGCTTTCCACGTCGCTTCTGCGCTGATGAAACCATCCCGAAGTGGTGCATATAAATCGGGAATCATCCAGTTTCCGCAGCCGGAGATAGGCATCATCTGCACAGAACTGCCCCCAGCCTTCGTTGAAGATAACCCAGAGACAGATGCAGGGATGATTGTGCAGCTGCTGAACGGTTCCTTCCATGGAAGCGAGAAAGTTGGCCCGCATGGCAGGATCCCGATGCATGTATTTATCTCTGCGTTTTTGAAGGCGCAATGTGGGAAGAACGGTATCCCGGATATAGCGATACTTTCCGCAGTTGACCATATCCTGGAATACAATCATGCCGAGACGGTCGCATGCGGCATAATAAGCTTCGGGCTCCACTTTTATATGTTTGCGCAGGGTATTGTAACCCAGTGCCTTCATGGCGAGGATATCCTTCTCAAAGGATTCCGGGGACGGGGGTGTATAAAGGCCGTCGCTCCAGTACCCCTGATCCAGAACCCCATTGAAGAAGTAAGGCTGTCCATTGAGACAGAGACGGGGAATGCCGCAGACCACCATGGTGGTCAGTTCCCGCAGTGCAAAATAGGATTCCACCCTGTCCGTGTCGGAGGAGATGGAGAAATGGTAAAGGTGGGGATTCTCCGGAGTCCACCAGACAGGAGCAGAGGGACGCAGAACGCAGGAACCGTTTTCGAAGGGGATGGATGCACCTTCAAAATGAACGGTACCGCTCTGAATCCCGGAAACATGAATAACCGCTTCTGTAAGTGTGGCAGAAATCGAAAGCCCTTCAATGGAATTTCTGACCGGAACGGGTTCCAGCCAGACGGTCTGCCAGATGCCGGAAACCGGTGTATACCACATGCCGCCCCGATCCTGCCGCTGTTTGCCCCAGGGATAGGCCGGAGAAAGATCATTGACGGCAATGACAGTGAGGAGGTTATCACCGGGGTGAAGGGCGTCCGTGATGTCACAGGAAAAAGAAAGATAGCCATTATCATGGGTGCCTGCAGGTATATTGTTGACAAGAATGCGGGCATCGCGTGCAACGGCACCGAAGTGAAGCAGGATCCGCTGGCCCGTCCAGGTTTCCGGAAGAACAAAACTACGATTATAGGTCATCCTTTCACCGGGAAGCGGAGGATGCTGAATGCCGGAGAGAAGGCTTTCCGGGCAATATGGGACAAGTATCGTTTCAGCAGGATGATCGGCGCACTGGAACTGCCAGGGACCATTAAGACAGTACCATGCATCCCGGACCATCTGTGGCCGCGGATAGGTATGGAAAGGAACAGCAGGAAGATGCCGTCCCTCTGAAGAAAAAAGCTGTTGCATATGAACTCCTGCCGGCAGATGGAATGAGGAAGAATGCTGTATGAAAACAATGAAAAGGATTCCGGAAAAGCAGCAGATTACGCGTATCCGCGGAATGGGTCTGCTTTTATCCTATGATATCACAAGGAAAGGAGGGAGGAAAGAGCTTTTTAGGCAGAAATATCCGGTGCAGCATCCGCCGGATACCGTTTAAAGGTTTTCCAGAAGAAGAAAAGGATCATGAATCATTAGAAAAAAGGCGGAAGAACTTGCATTTTATTTCATTATATAGTAACATAATGACGTAATATCAAAATATGTGGGGTGCGTTTATGAAAAACCGATTCTTTGACTACGAAAAGAAATGGCTCTGGAAGCCTGAGACCTGGAACAAGGTTTTTTCTCCGCTTATTCCTCTTGTGCATCGACTGGAAGAACTCAATCATGAACGTTGGAGGATAAAACCAGGAATACTGCGGGAAGGAGACTACGACGCAAAAACGAACAGCGTCATGTATCCGGAGGTGCTTGCCCGATGGGAAGAACGGGGAATAACCCTGAATCGTTTTGGCATGGGAGGCACCCGATGGCTGGCAGCCATCCCCAGAAAGCATTTCGGTACCAGGGGATATGATGCCGATCTGCTTACGCTGGTGGTTTTCTGCGATGTGGATTATAACGACAAAACCTGGCTTATGGAATCTGTGGCGGCGTATCAGGATCTTCTGGAGTATGCTTCGAGCACAGGCAGTGCCGTAGTCTTTGTTTTCACAGACGGAGTGAGCCAGGAGGATCTCTATATCAGTATTCTGCAGGAAGCGGTTGTACTTTTTCACCTCAATTACAATAAAATGGTGGCAGATGTTACGCCTGCGATCCTTGCGGGACAGAAGCTGTCGGAGATCCCCGGTTTTCGTTACCTCGACCGTCAGGGAAGAAGCCTTAATCCGGATTCGGAGAAAAAAAACTGACTGAAGGCCGGTATGTACTGGATATCAGCGGCAGATGGTATAACAATGATTCCCTGACCTATTCCCTGATGACACAGGAACGTGCTTCCAGTGCAAGGTATGAAAAGGATGCGGCGCTGAATACCATTTCAGCGAAAAGAATGGCGGATGGGCTTTATATCGAGTACCGCTTTGGGGATGCAGACGGGGAAGACATGAAAACATTCTGGAAGCAGAAAGGAATCCGTTATGCTGTGCGCAGTTTCCAGGGGGAGCAGTATATCACCATGGTGCCCCTCTCTGCGGATGAATCGGAAGAAAAACTGCCCTGCGTCATGATTATGCAGGAGGTGGATGCTTTCAATCCGCACCAAGCGGTCACAGCATTCGGATATTTTGAGTAATATACGGAACTCTGTGCACAGGGAGATATGATCCTTCTTTGGTTCGTCCTGGAAAACAGGGATGAGAATGACATGCTGCATGATATCCTGATGCGTACGGCAGGGGAGGAAAAACTGGACCTTTCCCGTGTATATATCACCGGTCACTCCCATGATGGATCTTTTGCCACGGAGTATGCATTCCGGCACCCCGGCGATATAGCAGCACTGGCAACACTGGGAAACACTCCCGGCCTGCGGCATACCGAGAAAACTATGCCGTTCTTCATCTTTAACAGCGAGCGCTGTGAGGAAATGCGGCAGTGGGATATCCCTACGGTAAATATCTGCGGATGCTGTGAATTTCGCGATATGATCCCGCTCTATGATGCGGGGGATCATCGTCGCGCTGGACAGACCGAAGGAAACAATGACATTATGTATAATGTGGAATCCTGGAAGGCGAGGCTGCGCGCTTACTGCTGTCCTCCAAGGACGACGGAGGAGATTCTTGCTACGAAGAACAGCAGGAGCAAGGTGGAACGGGTACTTGGAATTCCTGCAGATAAAAAAGAAATACTCTACATGGATGGTTATGAAAACTATATAGCAGACATTCGAAATGAAGAAGGCAGATACCACCTTCGGATGATTGCACTCCAGAATATGCCGCATACGGTAACACCGCTCATGATTGACCTTTCCTGGTCTTTTCTGTGCCGTTTTGCCCGAAATCTGAAAAACGGGGAAACGGTGGAACTGTATGAGCCATGAGAACTGGAAAAAGCAGAAAACAGAATTTCACATAAATCCGCTCAGGCAGCGGATTTATTATTGACCAGCAACAGGAAAAGCTTGACATCTTATCCTCCTGCAGGTATCCTATTGTCTCACGAGGTGAGAAACTTGCAGGATGAGATAAATTATGAAAAAGCGGCAGAAAAGCTGTTTACGCTTATTAACCATCAGAAAGGGTGTCCCATGGGAAGGGAGACCATGAAACTGTCTCACGGGGAGAAAGGAATGCTGGCTTTTTTGCAGATGCATCCGGAAGGAATCACTTCCGGACAGATAGGAAAAGCATGCGGCATCGGTTCCGGCGGCGTTGCCAATATGCTGAATAATCTTCAGGGAAAAGGCTATATTGCAAGGACAATGAATCCGAAGGACCGCAGAAGCGTTATTGTAACCCTGACAAAAGAAGGAAACAGCATCATTACGCAGGAGCAGCACCGCATGCGCCGGATTGTCGGAAGCGTACTGTCTGAATTAGGAGAAGAAGACACCCGGGAGCTGCTGCGAATTTATGAACGTATTTCAGAGATATGCCAGCGCGTATGTGAAAGGGAGGAAAAATAACCGATGCGCAAAGTGTTTCGACTGATGCAGAACAGGGACAGAGGTTATGCGCTGCTGTGCCTTTTCCTGGTGGCGGGTCAGATATGGTTTGACCTCACCATGCCCGATTTTATGAGTGACATCACCAAGCTTATCGTTATGCCGGACAGTCCCATGCGGGAGATATTCATTGCAGGAGCGAAGATGCTGGGATGTGCTCTTGGATCTGCTGCCCTGACCGTGATTGTCGGCTTTTTTGCGGCCAGGCTGGCATCGAATTTCAGTTTTACTATCCGGGAAAAGGTCTTTCAGCGAGTGACGGACTTTGGAGCGGAGGAGATGAAACGGTTTTCAACCGCCAGTCTGATAACAAGGACAACCAATGATATTACACAGATCCAGATGCTGGTGGCTATGGGACTTCAGGTGATGATCAAAGCGCCGATCATGGCAGTATGGGCAGTTCTCAAGATTGTAGGAAAGAGCTGGGAGCTGAGCCTGATTACCGCTGCTGCAGTCGTACTGATTCTGGCAGTTATTCTTCTGATCATCCGCCTGGTCATGCCGAAATTCCGAATCATTCAGAGGCAGATTGATGATGTCAACCGTGTGACGAGGGAGAATCTGACCGGGCTGAGAATCGTCCGTGCATTTAATGCGGAAGACTATCAGGAGCATAAGTTTGAAGAAGCGAATCAAAACCTGATGTCTACACAGCTTTATACTTCAAGGCACATGGCTGTCATGATGCCGGTCATCTCCATGGTGATGAGCGGATTGAGCCTTGCCATTTACTGGGTCGGAGCCTATCTCATCAATGGAATCCCTCTGACAGATCCTGCTTTTGCCATGCAAAGGGTCAGCTTTTTCAGTGAAATTGTTGTCTTTTCTTCCTATGCTGTTTATGTGGTAATGTCCTTCATGATGATGGTCATGATTTTCATGATGCTTCCGAGGGCACAGGTTTCCGCACAGCGCATTGCGGAAGTACTGGATACAGTGCCTCATGTCAAGGAAGGTAAAGGAGCAGTTCCCGGAGAAAAAGGGTCCATCTCCTTTGAACATGTGTCTTTTCGGTATCAGGACGCATCCGAAGACACCCTGACGGATATCAGTTTCGAAGCAAAGCAGGGGGAAACCGTGGCTTTCATCGGTGCTACCGGGAGCGGTAAAAGCACCTTGGTTTCGCTGGCTGCCAGACTGTATGATGCAACGCAGGGCAGGATTCTGCTGGATGGACAGGATATCCGGGACTATACTTTTGATGAACTCTATGACCGGATCGGATATGTGGCGCAAAAGGCAACACTTTTCTCCGGAACGGTGAAAGAAAACCTGACCTTTGGTGACCGCGGAGATAAAATGGAGGAGAAAGACTGGCATAATGCACTGCAGATTGCACAGGCGGAGGATTTTGTAGCGGATCTTCCCGAACAGGAAAATGCGAAGCTCTCCCAGGGGGCGACCAATTTGTCCGGCGGTCAGAAGCAGCGTCTGACCATAGCAAGGGCCATAGCGAGAAAACCGGAGATTCTTATCTTTGATGATTCCTTTTCGGCACTTGACTACAGAACAGATGCAATGCTTCGCAAACGGCTTGCAACAGACCTTGCCGGCACTACCTGTCTTATTGTTGCCCAGCGCATCGGTACTGTAAAAAATGCAGACCGCATTGTTGTGCTTGAGGAAGGGCGCATTGTTGGAATGGGTAGGCATGAAGAATTGGTAAAAAATTGTGATGTGTATCGGGAGATAGCTTTGTCACAGCTGTCTGCATCCGAACTGGAGGTGAAATAATGCAGGGACGAAGAGGCCGCATAAAGGAAAAGCCGCATGACCTCAAAAAAGCAATGGCCAGCCTTATCTTCTACTGCCGGAAGGAACTGATGGTAATCGGTGTAGCACTGGTGCTCGCAGCGGCCGGAGCTTTATTGAATATCTTTGGCCCCAGGCAGATCAGCCGGATTACGGACCTGATCACCGCAGGATTGTCCAGCCGGATTGATATGAATGCCATTGGCAGGGTCGGAGTTCTGCTCATTGTTCTTTATGGAACCGGTGCTTTCTGCACATTTCTGCAGCACTATATTATGGCAGGATTCAACCAGCATCTGGCAAAACGGATGCGGCAGGATATTGTAGAAAAGATTAACCGGCTTCCACTTTCCTATTTTAATTTCCATGAGTACGGCGATGTACTATCCCGTGTTACGAACGATGTGGATACCATCAGTTCCTCGCTTTCCAATTCCCTGGCGAGTATGGTTTCCTCTGCCGCACAGTTCCTCGGCTGCCTTGTGATGATGCTGATTACGAACTGGACCATGGCAGGAACGTCGGTATTCTCTACCTTCTTCGCGCTCATGGTCATGCTCATGATTATGGGGAGAAGCCAGAAATACTTTGTAGCAAGACAGCAAAGCCTGGGGGAACTCAATGGATATATTGAGGAAATGTACACTGGTCACGACGTTATACGCACGGTAAACGGGGATGAGAAGGTCAAGGCGGAATTTGCCAGACGCAATCAGGCTATGCGCAATGCCAATATGATGTCGCAGTTTCTTGGCGGCCTGATGATGCCTTTGATGAATTTCATCGGCAATTTCGGGTATGTTGCCGTGTGTGTGGTTGGGGCTGTTCTTGCGATGAATGGAATGATCACCTTTGGGGTAATTACTGCATTCATGATCTATGTGCGGCAGTTCCAGAGCCCGGTGCAGCAGATTGGGCAGGCAATGTCCAATCTGCAGTCTGCAGCTGCAGCCGCAGAACGAGTCTTTGATTTTCTGAATGAACCGGAGATGGAAAAGGAACAGGCGAAACAATCCTCCCTGGACGCAGTCAGGGGAGAAGTCGAGTTTTCACACATTCGTTTTGCTTATCCGGATAAACCGGAGGAGACGATCATCCATGATTTTTCCGTGCATGTTAAACCGGGGCAGAAAGTTGCAATCGTCGGACCTACAGGAGCAGGAAAGACTACCCTCGTAAATCTGCTGATGCGTTTTTATGAGCCTACTGGGGGAGAAATCCGGATTGACGGTAGTCCGATACAAAAGCTTACGAGAGAAGCGGTTCATTCTCTGTTTGGAATGGTGCTGCAGGATACCTGGCTCTTTGAAGGGACGGTCCGGGAAAACCTGTTGTATAATACAACCGGGGTAACCGAGGAGAACATGAAGAAGGCGTGCAAGGCCTGTGGCATTCATTCCTTCATCAAGGCGCTTCCCAATGGATATGACACGGTCCTTTCAGAGAACACAACCATTTCCGCAGGACAGAAACAGCTGATGACCATCGCCAGAGCCATGATTCAGAACAGCCCCATGCTGATTCTGGATGAGGCCACTTCCTCCGTAGATACCCGTACGGAAGTCCTCACACAGCGTGCTATGGATGCACTGACAGAAAAGCGCACAAGTTTTGTTATTGCCCATCGTCTTTCCACAATCCGCAATGCTGATATCATCCTGGTTATTCGGGACGGAGATATTGTGGAACAGGGAAGTCATGAAGAACTGCTTCGCAAGGGCGGATTTTATGCAGAGCTGTACAACTCGCAGTTTGAAGAAGCCGCATAACCTGTCTTTCTTATGGAAGCGGAGCACGCAAAGCGCCTTCCATGAAGATCGAAAGGATGCACGAAAACAATACAGCATAAAAGAATTCCCGGAAAATCTGTGTTTTACAGGTTTCCGGGAATTGTTCAACGTTATCCGTACGGCAATCGTGTACAGGAAGGATTTCTGTATCTGCAGGAAAATCTTTCAAAAACAGATATTCAACAAAAAGCTCCGACATGACTTCCAAAACGGTCATATTCTGTAAGAAGCATTCCGGGGGCTGTGGAAGCGCCGTTCCTTCCGGAGACGGGATTACAGAACGCCGAAAAGACCTTCAATGTCTTTCTCGTCCATGATGCGTTTACTCTTCTTACTTGCATTTTTCAGCATGGAATCGACTTTGTTTTCTATGGCACGTGTGACAAAACTGTCAATATCAATGCCGCGAAGTTCAAAGAACTTCATAGGATCTTCATCCAGCCGCAAAGCAATTCCATACATGACTGCAGCTACATGCTTGCACATGGATGCCCAGTCCGGACAGGAACAGTCAAAGTGGATTTCCTTCGGGGTAGGGAATAGGCCGCCATTCTGAAGAAAAGCAGCTTTCAGGGACTCTGGAAATTTGCCAGACAGAAGCGTCTCCACATTTTGAATCTCTCTGCTGCACAGATCGGCAAGTTCTTTTTCTTTCTTTGCAGGAAGCGGATCAAATCGGATGACGGTACTATAAAGGGAAGAACCGGATACTTTGGCATCTACACGTCCTTTGGAGATGTTCAGGTCTAAGACGCAGTTACTTCGTAAATATGATTTGCCACGGGCGAGACGGTTGCTGAAATCCGCATATCGTTCCATGTTGATGCACCAGCTCTGCCCCCACCAGGTAGAAGCAATTGAACGCGTATTGCCTTTGAAGATAACTGGATGATACTCAAGGCCATTTTTTGCGGCAGCTTTCAGCGCCGATTCTGCGGTAGCCCGCTTCTGTGCATCGGTGGGCTGCTGATAGTATTCATAATAGGAAAAGCGGTTGCGACGGCTGAAAGACATGCTTACACCTCCAGTCTGACGAGATTCAGAAGATCCTCATTACTCATTTCTGTAATCCATGTTTCATTGCTGCTGCTTCCAACGATGTTTCGGGAAAGCATTTCCTTCTCTGAAAGAAGGTCTGCAATTTTTTCTTCAATGGTAGATCGGGCAACAAACTTGTGAACCATGACATCTTTTCGCTGGCCGATACGGAAAGCACGGTCAATTGCCTGACTTTCTACGGCTGGATTCCACCATCGGTCAAAGAGGATGACATGGTTGGCACGGGTAAGGTTGAGTCCTGTACCTCCTGCTTTAATGGTCAGAATCATATAAGGGACATATTCATCCCCGTTAAACTGTTCCACCAGCTGGGTACGCTTTTTTGCAGTTATCTGGCCATGAATAATCAGCCCCGGACGGCCAAAGACGCTGCGAAGGAGTTCATCGAGGTGTGGAGTGATTTCCCGGTATTGGGTGAAAACAAGCACCCTTTCGTGTTTATCACGAATTGTTTCACAGAGATCGGAAAGCATCTGAAATTTTCCGCTCTCTTTCGGGGCATAGGTATCGAGACCGAGATACTGATCTGGGTGATTGCAGATCTGCTTGAAACGGGAAATGCTGGCAAGTACGAGACCCTTGCGCTGGATACCTTCCATGGTTTCCAGATTATGTTTCAGATCAGCCACTTCTTTGCGGTAAAGTGCCACCTGCTCCTTTGCAAGATCTACATAATCTGTCATTTCAATTTTATCAGGAAGATCTGATATGATGGATTTGTCCGTTTTCAGGCGGCGGAGAATGAAGGGGCTGATCATACGCTTCAGCTTTGCATAACCGAGTTGTGATTCATCCAGAGTTGATGTGTAATCATGAAACTCGCCGAAGGAGCCAAGCAGGCCCCTGTTGAGAAAATCAAAGAGAGACCAGAGATTCGACAGATTGTTTTCGATAGGAGTTCCAGTCATGGCGATGCGGAAGGAAGCGGGAATCTTCTTTATGCTTTTTGTCTGACCTGCGGAAGGATTCTTGATTGCCTGCGCCTCGTCAAGAATCAGACAGTCCCAGTGCTTTTCCTTTAATGCCTCCATTCGACGCGCAACGCCATATGTGGTAATGGTAAGAAAAGCATTAGAACCGGACAGTAATTTGGCAAGTGCCGTGGAAGTCTGTCCATGCAGAGTGCAAACGGGCATTCCAGGTGTAAAGCGGTCGATTTCTCTTTTCCAGTTGCCGATCAGTGAGGCAGGCACGATTAACAGCGCTTTTGCTTCCGGTTTCTTCTCCTCCAGGGATGAAAGGAATGTCAGAACCTGCAGTGTCTTCCCGAGCCCCATGTCATCAGCGAGACAGGCCCCAAATCCAAAGGAGGCCATTTCACTGAGCCAGTAGAAGCCGGATTTCTGATAGGGACGCAGGGTTGCGTTGACGGAAGAGGGGACGGACAAACTTTGCATCTCCCGAGGATGGCGCAGGTTCTCAATAATTGCAGAAAGCCATTTACCATTAGTGACTTCTACATCATCTGGCAAAGCAATTTTTTGAATTCCTCCCTGCATACGGAGAATATCCATCATGGAAAGATCATCATTATACTTTTCCATGAGTCGCTGCAATTCCATCAGTTTCTCATGATCTACCTCCACCCACTTTCCTTTGATGAGAGCAAGGCCCTCTGAATGGGAAAGGAGTTTCCGGATATCGGACTGTGTCAGTCTTACTCCGTCTACGGTCAGACTGGGAACCATGGAGACCATACTTTCAAGCCCCAGCAGAGACTGTTTTTTATTTCCCATCTGCAAGGAGAGCGTGATACGGTTCGTTTTTCGGCGCCACCAGTTAGGCAAACGGCAACGGATGCCGGCACCCTCAATGGCGGGTATACTCTTGAGGATGGTATATGCCTCGCTGCTGGTCAGGCGAAGCGGGTGGAACAGTTCACCGGAAGCCATGAATTCACTGATGATCGGGACAGCATCTGCTGCACGATTGAGACAGGAGAGAAGCGCAACCAGTTTTTCACGGGAATTTTTATATTCCAGTAGAGCATGACTGAGGGGCTGATGACGTACTTTTCCTTCAGCATCGCGTGTAGAATAGGTTGCCAGAAATGCAAAGGGGTAGTCTTCCTGCCTGCTTTCAACAAGATGGAAAAAAATACGTTCCGGGATACGAAGATCCTGCAGCTTCTCAGAAAAATAGAGGGCAACGGTATCCGGATACAGAGCAATTTCTTCACAGAATAGCGAGGTCAGCCGGGTATAGGCATTCTGCAGCCAGTCAGAGGTAACTGCTTCAATGCCGATTCCAAACGGAAGAGTATCCAACAGTCTGAACAGCCTGTCTTCTGAGAGAGGGACTATTGTCTGCTCACGGGATATTTCAAGGGCAGGCTGGTTGGACAAATCCTGAACGAAAGAATCAGCCAGGTTGTGGAGCCAGAGAAAAGTGGGGGATTCGCCAGGCAGATGGGGTTCAAAACCCAGCATATATAAGGCTTTCCACGGATTGTCAGTGTAAGATTGCTGAAGTCCTATCGAGGACGTGTCTACCGGAAAATCCAGTTCAAAATGCAATGGGGAAAAGATAACCTGTATACCTTTATAGATGGATTCAGACAAACCTTTCGCCTCCGCCTTTTTTGAGAGTAAACGAAATATGGAAAAACAGGAGAAAGTCCGTTGGAAAACGGACTTCCTTCTTTATTTGACTAAATGACAGGCAACGAAATGACCAGGCTCTACTTCTCTGAGGAGAGGCGGTGCTTCCCGACAGGCATCGCAGGCCTGAGGACAACGGGAGGAGAAGGCACAGCCCTTGGGTTTATTGATTGGGCTGGGAACATCTCCTTCGATAATCTGACGAGGTTTGCTGGTCTCAATGTCCGGGTCCGGAATCGGCACCGCAGAAAGCAATGCTTTCGAATAGGGGTGCAGCGTGTTGCTGTACAGCACGTTGCTCCGGGCAAGTTCGACGACACTCCCCAGATACATGACGGCGATCCGGTCCGAAATATACTTAACGATGTTCAGATCGTGGGCAATAAAGAGATAGGTGAGGCCCATTTGTGTCTGAAGATCATGCAGCAGGTTGATTACCTGTGCCTGAATGGAAACGTCCAGTGCCGAGATCGGTTCATCGCAGACAATGAATTCCGGTTCGATGGCGAGGGCTCTCGCAATGCCGATACGCTGACGCTGACCGCCAGAG
>CAMVHE010000036.1 GCA_947167215.1 uncultured Clostridia bacterium | reverse complement strand
ACTTCTTTAATATCTTCAACTTCAACACGAATAAGCAATTCCCTGATTCGGATATCATCCGGACCGATGCCGTCAATGGGGGAGATGGTTCCCTGAAGCACATGGTAACGGCCTTTATAATCATGCATTCGTTCCATGGCAGCAACGTCACGGGGATCCCGCACAACGCAGATGACACCAGTCTGTCGCGTTGAATCCTGACAGATGGGGCAGGGATCATCCACCGTAAAATTTCCGCAAACAGAGCAGTACTTGATAGCCTTTCGCCCCTGCCAAAGTGCAGCGGCGAGCTCCTTGACCTGTTCTTCCGGCTGAGAAGCAATATGATAGGCCAGCCGGACGGCTGATTTCTTTCCGATTCCTGGAAGCCGGGAGAGCTGATTCGCCATGCGGGAGATGGGTTCTATAAGTTCACCGGACATCAGAAGAGACCACCCATTCCGCCAAGACCGGGAATCGAGAAGCGGCCCATTGTTTCTTCCTTGTCTGCATCCATTTTATTGGTTGCATCGTTAAGTGCCGCCATGATCATGTCCTGGAGCATATCCACATCTTCGGGATCAACTGCTTCCGGTTTGATCGTCAATTCGGTTACCTGATGCTTGCCATTTATCTTACAGGTGACGACACCGCCGCCAGCGGAACCTTCATATACTCTGCTTTCCAGATCGGCAGTGGCATCCATGAGCTGCTGCTGCATTTTCTGAGCCTGAGCCATCAGACCCTGCATATTGCCTCCTGGAATTCCTGCAAAACCGCCTCTGCCTTTACCTTTACCCATAATAAATGCCTCCTAAATTGAATGATGTCGGTATTATACACGATTGGAGTAAAAAAGAAAAGGAGGAATCCCAAAGAATACGGGACGCCGGGGAATTTGAGAATCGCCGGAGAATTTGTTATAATAAATCAAAAAACAGGAGAATAATCTGAATGTCATTAGCAAGCTTGATGTTGCGTACTCTTTTCTCCATCAGCGATAGGAAAAGGGATGCAGGTTTAACTGTACCGGAGGATATCGTCCGATCAGACAATATTGTTTACGGCCGTGACAGAAAATGGAACGTGCTAGATGTGTATCGTCCGCTGAATGCGCCTGAAAAACTACCGGTCATCGTGAGCGTACACGGCGGAGGATGGGTATATGGTGACAAGGACCTTTACCAGTATTATTGTATGGCCTTGGCGCAGATGGGTTTTTCCGTGGTGAATTTCACATACAGACTGGCTCCCAAATATAAATATCCCTCTTCACTGGAAGATACTGCTGCTGTCTTTGAATGGGTTTATCAGCATTCCGAGGAGTATGGTTTCGATAAGGATCACCTCTTTGCTGTCGGGGACAGCGCAGGAGCGCATATGCTTGCAATATACTGCTGCCTCGGAACCAATGCAGCGTACCGTAAAATGACTGGGCTTAATGTCAATGAAGCGCATGTTCTCAAAGCGGTTGCACTGAACTGCGGGGTATACCGCATGGTCAGAGGAGAAAAGAAAGACATGACTTCACGGCTCATGACTGATTTTTTGCCGGGCAAAGGGACCGAGGAAGAACTCCTGTGCATCAGCCCTGTCGAGCATGTAACACCAGCATTTCCACCATCCATCGTGATGACGGCCGAAGGCGATTTTCTTGCGGAGCAGGCTTTGCCAATGGTGGAAAAGCTGAAAAGCATGAATGTGCCGGTGGAGTACAGATATTATGGAGACAGGGAGCATTCGTTGGGACACGTTTTTCATCTGAATATCCGGTCAGAGGATGCTCAGAGATGCAATCTGGAAGAGTGCCGTTTTTTTAAAACTTTTCTCTAAGCCCAGAGGGGAAAAAGCAGGGCCCGATCGGAAAGAAAGGTGATCATCGCTGACGTCAGAAGACGGAAAAGGCATATCTTAATTCGGAAACAGACATTGGCGGCCGAGGTATGCTGGTGAAAATGATCAGGAGGGGAAAAGCCTTTTTCTCCTCTCCTGCGCAGGCTTGACAATAACCGAACGTTCACTTATAATTAGGAACCATGAAACGGAGGTGTTTTCATTTGAGAATCAAAGATCAGGATAAACAGCAGCGGATAAAAGAGGCTATGGTAAGCCTGATTCTCCATGAAGGCATCGATGGTACATCCATTTCTAAAATTGCCAGGGAAGCAGGCGTCTCACAGGCAACCATCTATGTATACTATGAAAGTAAAGAGGAAATGCTTACGGAAGTGTTCCGGGAGTATTCCAAAAAATCTTTCCAGTATCTGAACAGACATATCGATATGGGGATGAGTGCAGCGGAACTGATCGATGCAATCATTCGAAGCAGCTATGCATTTTGTCTGGATCATGAGGAAATATTCAGTTTTGTGGAGCAATGCTCCCGCAGCCCGATGCTGCAGAACTGCGTTTGTGAACGGGATTGTGGCTGTGATATTCTGAACATTCTGCATACTTTGCAGGCAAAGAACATGATGGTGCCTTATGATGACTGGAATGTGATGGCGATGCTTTTTGCACCAGTACGCTTTCTTGCGATGAATCGTGATCCCATGGATCCGAATGAGAAGGAAAGGCTTACCGAACTTATCCATATGGTGCAGACGGTATTGCTGAAATAGGAGGACTTCCCTGTTTTCATAGAACAGGGAAAGATGTACTGTAGTATAAGTGAACAATCATTTAATATTCAAAGAGGAGGTTTCTCCATGTTAGTAATTCCTGTTTATAATTTGATTTTAACCCCGGATTGCACTCTGTATCTGCCTGTTGAGCAGGTCAGACGCTGTGCAGGAGACAGGGGAATTGCGCTCAATGAGAAAGTTGTTTTAATCATTGCAAAGCAGAACATAAGCTCTTCTACGATGAAGGACAATGATTTTTATCCTGTTGCGGTTGCTGGTATTGTCACAGACGTCAGTCATAACGGGTTTTGCGTCATGAGTCTTCAATACCGGGTTAACCTCGAGAGTATAGTGATCAACAGCGATCATACCATTCAGCTGACCCTGTCAAGACGCAGTGAAATCCAGGATCTTGATCCGGAAACGGAGCGGAGGAAGGTTCAGGGGCTGGTGAAGGAGATGCGCCGATTCTCTGCCGGATTTGAATGGAAGGATATTGCGGATTATTTCATTGATCAGGTGACGACCGTTGGAATGGCCGGATGCTTCATGTCTCAGATGCTGGAACTTACCAATGAAGAAAGATATGCCATTCTGGCAGAGGATAGCCGGGCGAAACGTGCTGAGATGATCGAGAAAGCACTCTATGAGTATATGGAAGTCGGAAGAATCGCCAACGAAGCAAACAGTTCCCAGCAGGAAGAGTATGCGAAAAGATATAAGGAGACGGCGATTAAGCGTCAGATGGAGCATCTTCAGAAGGAACTGGATGAGATGCATCCGGAAAATGTTACGGATGTTCAGAAATTCGCACAGCGGATTGCGGATTCCGGCATGAATGAAACTGCTCGAAAAGAAGCTGAAAAGGTATTGAATCGCTTAAAGCAGGAGGGGAAGGAAAGCGTCGAGTCAGGGATGCTTTATGATTACCTGGATTTTGTGACTACTCTTTCCTGGAAGAAAGAATCCCCGGAAAGGATTGACCTGAATGAAGCGAGAAAAATACTGAATGAGGATCATTATGGCCTGTCCAAGGTCAAGGAACGGATCATTCAGCAGATCGCCGTGATGAATCTCAAACATCAGCAGTCCGGGTCCATTCTCCTTTTTGTCGGTGCACCAGGTACAGGCAAGACCAGCATTGGAAAGAGCATTGCAAGAGCCCTTGGCAGACAATATGTACGCATCAGTCTTGGCGGAGTACATGATGAATCGGATATTCGCGGACATCGCAGGACCTACATCGGTTCCATGCCGGGACGCATTATGGATGGAATTCATAAGAGCGGAGTCTCCAATCCGGTGATGGTACTTGATGAAGTGGACAAACTGTCAGATTCGTTTAACGGCAGCCCGGCCAGTGCATTGCTGGAGGTGCTGGATCCTGAGCAGAACAACACTTTTACGGATCATTATATGAATGTACCTTATGATTTGTCGGATGTGCTGTTTATCTGCACTGCCAATTCACTGGATACGATTCCCGGGCCGCTGCTGGACAGAATGGAAGTCATTCAGTTTAGCGGATATACCCCTGCCGAAAAGCTGCATATTGCCAAAGATCACCTGGTACGCAAATCCATGGAAACGATGGGAATAGACGGAGATCAGCTGCTGTTTACAGAAGAGGCGCTGGAGGTGCTTATTTCCGACTACACGATGGAAGCAGGCGTTCGCGGACTGCGGAAACGGATTGATACGCTATGCCGTATGCTGGCAGTGGATGTTGCCACCGAGCCGGACCGCCAGATCGTCGTGGATAAAACGACCATTCAGGAAAGGATGGATGTTCGTCCCAACCGTCATGAGGAAATCCTTTCGGAGCCTACCGTTGGAGTAGTTACCGGCCTGGCATGGACTCCTGTAGGCGGAGAAATCCTGCACATTGAAACCAAGCTTACTCCAGGCAAAGGCGAACTGATCATTACAGGGCAGCTTGGGGATGTGATGAAAGAGTCCGCAAGAATTGCACTCAGTCTGGTAAAGTCTCTTTTACCGGACGCGGATGAACAGCTAAAAGACCATGATCTTCATATCCATGTTCCTTCCGGAGCGGTGCCCAAAGATGGACCTTCTGCCGGGGTCACCATGACAACAGCACTTGCTTCCATCTTTTCCGGCAGGATAGTGGACCCGCAAATCGCGATGACCGGTGAAGTGGCACTACGAGGCGCAGTTACTGCAATCGGAGGACTTCCTGAGAAGCTGATGGCAGCAGAACGCGCTGGAGTCAAAAAGGTTTTTATTCCGAAAGAGAATCTCTTTGAGCTCAAAGAAGTTTCCTCCGAGATAAAGGAAGCCATGGAGATTGTTCCTGTGACCAGTGTGAAGGAAATCCTGATCGCCACCGGCATCTTAACGGAGGAGAATGAAGGACAAGCATCCCTTTCGGCATGAGCCGTTTGCCGTATACACGAGGGACATTCGTTCCTGTAATGGCAGGATACTCATTGGTTTTCCTGATGGGATGATGATACAGTTTGTTTCGATGTCCTGCGGTGCCGGAACACCAGAGGAAGGAATGCATTGAACAGGGAAGAAGGAATTGAGCTGTGACCGCCTTCCGACTGTCATGCAAAATGAAGGAGGGGGAAAACTGTAAACTGGCTGCCATCCTGCAACCGATTTCTTTCATTTCCAGAGATTGGAAGGAAGGGGTATCCTGACAGCCAAAGCGCTAAGTCATGCGGATGAGGCCTTTGGCAGAGGGTGAAAGAAGGACATGCAGGGAAGAAAGTATCCTTCGCCCTTGACACGGCCTTAAAAAGAAAATACAATAGCCTTCGTACAGTATGAACGGAGGCTTTTTTGTTTTATGGAAAAGAGACAGATTCCTTTTAGTCCGCCTGACATTGGTGAAGAAGAGATCGCTGCTGTTGCAGACGCCATGCGTTCCGGCTGGATTACCACTGGCCCCAGAACAAAAGAACTGGAAAAGCGTCTGGCCATGTTTGTCGGTAATCCTAAGGTGGTATGCCTGGCATCCTGTACTGCGGCAGAAGAGCTCAATCTGCGTGTATTGGGTGTGGGAGAAGGCGATGAGGTCATTGTTCCTGCTTATACATATTCAGCCACGGCATCTGCTGCTATCCATGTTGGCGCAACCATAAAGATGATAGACTGTGCAAAAGATACGTTTGAGATGGATTATGCAAAGGTTGCAGATGCTATTACTGAAAAAACGAAAGCTATCGTTCCCGTGGATCTTGGCGGAATCATGGTGGATTACGATACGCTTCATGAGATTGTACATGATAAGCGTGATCTTTTCCGGCCCAATGGAAAGATTCAGGAAGCTATTGGCAGGGTGGCTATCGTAGCAGACTGCGCTCATTCTCTTGGTGCAGTACGTAAAGGAAAGAATGCAGGAAACGGAGCAGTTTGTGATTTTGCCAGCTACAGCTTTCATGCTGTCAAGAATATTACAACCGCCGAAGGCGGGGCTTCAACCTGGCGTACTTTCCGTGGAATTGATGATGAAGAACTCTATCATCTTTATCAGCTCTACAGTCTGCATGGACAGAGTAAGGACGCACTGAATAAAGATAAGGCCGGCAGTTGGGAATACGATATCGTGGCCCCATGGTATAAATGTAATATGACTGACATTATGGCTGCGATAGGTCTGGTTCAATTGCAACGTTACCCTGAGCTATTGGCCAGACGTCAGGCCATGATTCTCCGTTATGATAAAATGGCGGATCAAATGAAGATCCAGCATCTTTCTCATACTTCTCCAATACATACCAGTTCAGGGCATCTTTATCTTACCCGGATCCCGGGTATTACAGTCGACGAGCGTAATGAGATCATTGTCAAGATGGCGGAGCGCGGTGTGGCCTGCAACGTACACTATAAGCCTCTGCCCATGATGACTGGTTATAAGAATATGGGATTCCGGATTGAGGATTATCCGAACGCATATGCTTATTATTCGAACCTGATTACACTGCCATTGAATACCAGAATGAGCGACGAGGATCAGGATTATGTGATTCAAAACTATATGGATGTGCTGTCATCCTATCTGAAATGAGGTTCATATGAGGATTGCCTGGATCGGGTTTCACGAAGAAGGATTACCTGCCTTTCGGAATGCACTGGAGAAAGGCTTTGAGATCGTCGGCTTTATCACGCTGGACGATGATGCGATGAATAAACGCAGTGCGGGAAGCAGGGAATATCTGGATCTTTGTGAGAAATATGGTGTGCCTTTTTTTCTGGTACATACAATCAAAAATGATCAGGCATATGAGGTTTTATCCGGACTTTCTCCGGACCTGGTAGTGGTCCTTGGATGGAGTGAAATCCTGCCCGAACGTCTTCTGCAGATTCCTCATATCGGAACCGTCGGAGCTCATGCAGCACTTTTGCCCCATAATCGTGGCTCCGCACCGATAAACTGGTCGCTGATACGCGGGGAGAAACAGACGGGTAATACGCTGATGTGGCTGAAGCCTGAAGTGGATGCCGGTGAGATAATCGATCAGATGGCATTTGACATTACTCCCTATGATTCCTGCAAAACGCTGTATGCCAAGGTTGCAGATACCAATCAGATAATGATTGAAAGACTTGTGACCGGCTTAATGAACGGCAGTGCACCTTGCATGGAGATTCCCAATGAGACCGAAGAGCCATTGCTGCCTCGCAGGAAGCCCAAAGACGGGCTCATCCAATGGTCCCAGTCCGGACGGAGTATCTATAACTTTATTCGTGCCTTAACGGATCCATATCCGGGAGCTTTTACTTGGCTTGAACACAGAAAATGGCTGCTGTGGAAAGCATCTCTTCTTCCGGTTGACAGCAAGAAAGCCGGGCTTAAGCCAGGTGAAATTGGTGATAAGGTTTACAGCTTTATTGCAGAAGAAAACGGGATTCTGGTTGGAACGGAAGATATGCTTCTGATCCTGCATGAAGTAGAAGATGAGCAGGGAATCCGATACAGTGGAAAAGCGCTTCATGACCTTGGGCTGAAAGGAGTTTTTACCTGTGAGTAACGTGCTGATCGTGGCCGCGCACCCGGATGATGAGGTGCTGGGTATCGGAGGAATTGCGATTAAACATGCCCGAAAAGGAGATCATGTACGCTCTGTCATTATGTGTGAGGGAGAGTCCCTGCGGTATAAACAGGATGTAGGGCTGTCTGCTGCTACGGAAGCGGCAGCTGCAGTGATGGGGGTAGAACATGTGTATACCCCGAGGTTTCCGGACCAGCGCCTCGATACATATACACTGACAGAGATTATCAAACCGCTTGAAAAGATTTCCGATGAGTTTCATCCGAATATCGTATACTGTCAGTCCGGCCTTGATGCAAACCGGGATCATCAGATCGTTTTTGAAGCAGCAAATATTGCATTCAGACCTATTTCCCCGTGGCTTGAGCTATTTGCAAGTTTTTATTCGGCAAGCAGTTCAGAATGGGGCGTTCCGGACAGCTTCAAGCCGGATACATGGGTGGATATCAGCGATGTATTGGAACAAAAGATAGAGGCATTCTCAAAATATACGACGGAAGTCCGGGAATATCCGCATCCCAGGTCTCTGGAAGCCCTGCGTTTTCAGAGCCATTTCTGGGGAAATCAGTGCTGCATGGATAGCGCTGAGGTATTAATGACGATTCGGAAAACGGTCAGGTGAAAGATGGGACGCTCGATTAAATGGCTTCTGGATAAAATCCTCTCATTATTTGCTTTAATTGTCCTTTCTCCGCTGATGCTCATTGCGGCTGTCGGTATCAAGATTTCAAGTCCTGGTCCGGTCTTTTATAAGGCAAAGAGGATGGGGAAGGACATGGTTCCTTTTGATATATACAAGTTCCGGTCAATGCATGTCGGAGCTTCCAGGCAGGGAGCGATCACCGGCACGAATGATTCCCGCTTATTCCGGTGGGGGGCCGTTCTGCGTAAAACCAAGGTGGATGAGCTCCCCCAACTGGTGAATATCCTGAAAGGGGACATGTCCATCATTGGTCCGAGACCGGAAGATGTGGATATAGTCCAAAGGGCCTATACGGAAGAGCAGAAGAAAACACTGAGCGTTTTGCCTGGGCTCGCATGCCCCGGCAGCATATTTTCTTACACCCATGGAGATCTGTACCTCAGCGGTGAGGACCCGGAAGAGGATTATATCCGAAAATTTCTTCCTGTGAAGCTTTCACTTGATCAGTACTATCTTGACCACTGGACATTGTCCTATGATGTTTCCATTGTGTTCCGGACCCTGAAAGCCATCTTTGAAACCACCTTTGGCCGGAAACAACTGCCACCGCCTCCCGAATACATTGCGCTTTATGGATCTGACGTCACAGTAAACCCATGAAGGATATAACAAAAGCATGCAATAACTGCATGCTTTTTGTTATTCAATTCTGTTTACTCGTCCTGCAGGGCCTGGATGGCCATATTGGCAACAGAGTAACCAAAGCCACGGCGAACGAGTCCGGCCTTGATCTTGTTGCGATCCCCAAAGTCAGACAGATCTTTACCTCGGGCAATCTTTCGGGCACTTTGGATTGCTGCGGAAAGCAGGTCCTCGGAGTCCTGCTCACTGAGAGTGGAAGCAATGGTTTCACGGTCGATTCCCTTTCGGGTAAGATCGGTGCGGATACGATAAGGACCATATCCGCGGTTCATTCTGGATGAAGCATATTGATCTGCATATTGTTTATCGTTCAGATATCCGCAGTCAAGGAGTTCGGCCATGACACGTGCAATGATCTTCTCGGGATAATGTGAGCTCCGAAGATTGTCTGTAAGCTCTTTTTCTGTTCTGCTTTTAAGAGAAACCAAAAGAAAAGCTTTTTCCAAAGCAAAGGAATAACTGTTATTTCCCATCCACGTGTTAAAGTCTTCCTGAGAAATCGGATCACCGGTATGCCACGGGCAGATGGATAACATCGAATGAGGAAGGTATAGACAGGTCCCGTCGGATAGTTTCAGGGTATTGATACCATGTTTGCGATGGATTTCATCAATCTTTACAGATTCAATAGGACCTTCCACGACGATGACGACCTCCCTCCTGTCCTCCCTGCTGTAGTTCGCGCTCGGGACAGAGATGGTAGCACAGCATCCAACCGCATAATACACACTGGATCATGCTTGCAGTCTGACGAAGTGACACGTAATACGTATTATCGGCATTTTCACGGCCGATACCATAGACCAGCAGAAAGACAAGGAAGAGCGCATTGGGGAGAAAAATAGCCAGACTCGAGATTTCAAAGTGGCCGGAATCCTGCGTCCACAGGATTACTAGCAGGAACTGAGAAAGCAGAATGGCGATGAGCCCCAGCTGTGAGAGAGGGAAAAGGGTACTGTAGGCACCGCGTTCAAACTCGCCGGTCACAGCAACGGCGATGCTGATCAGGACGGAGATCACAGGCATGATGGTGACCAGGCTGATGCGATCACGGATGCGTGCAAAAAAATCAAGAATGATAAAGAGAACAACAATTGCAGAGAGCACCTGTGAAATGCGGACAAAATCTGAAATAAACGTCAGAGAATCACTGCGTAGGCCTTCGATAACGCATCTGCCGGAACAGTAGAGCAGGAGATACCAGCGGAACACATCTCCTCTGGTACGGCGGTGTGTACGGATACCGAACCAAAGGATCAGAAACACAAGCATATCCAGACAGAATTCATAAAAAAAGGTTGCAAGGCACCAGTACCATTGTCCTCCAACTGGAATTTCAACGGCAAACGGGAAAAATTGCAGTGCTTCTTCCTGGACACGAAGCCCGTATGCCTCCATATTGATATAATTTCCCCAGCGCCCAATTCCCTGGGCCAACACAAGCGAAGGAGCAATGGTATCCAGCAGGGTTGCGGTGCTGACTTTGTGACGCCTGCTGACCAGGAGTACTGCAATGATTCCTCCGATGATGCCACCATAAATCGCCAGACCTCCTTCCCGAAGATTGAAAATGGAAAGAAGATCTTCGGCGTAATTGTTGAACCGGAAGAGGACATAGTAAAGTCTGGCGCCTATAATGCCAAACGGAATGGCTAAAAGCAGAAAGTCTGTGATAATTCCTTCCGGCAGACGGTACCGTCTGGCTTCTTTTATGGATAAGGCATATCCGATCAGGATGCCGGCAACAATGAGAACGGCATACCAGGAGATTCCAAAGAAAAGCGTTCGATCAAGCATGGGACGGCTGAGCATAATGACCTCCAAGGATATTCAAAGTGTGACAAGTATAGTCGCATGAACAGCAAAATGTCAAGGCAGGGAAAGCTTGCATACATACTGCATATATGATATATTTTCCAGACATTTATGGAAAGAAGGACCTCTCATGGATGTGGCTCTTACGCAGGCTTTTGCATTTACCATGATCATCTTCATGGGCATTATTCTGCGAAAACAGGGTATGGTTCCGGATGATTCCGGACAGACTGTGAAAAAGCTCCTGATCAGTGTAACCCTGCCGGCAGCAATTATCATCAACTTCTCCCGCCTGGAGCAGATGGAAAATGAGATGATTCTCATGACTGCGATCGGATTTCTGCTCAATTGTATTATGGTTTTTGTAGGATTTATACTGACCAGAAACCGTACACCAGACATTCGGGCGGTGTATATGCTCTGTCTTCCGGCTTTCAATATCGGAGCCTTCTGTCTTCCATTTATTCAAAGCTTTCTTCCTGCTGCAGCCACCGTAACCGCCTGTATGTTTGACGTGGGAAACAGCCTTATGTGTACCGGCGGAACGTATGCGGTCACCGCAGAATGTATTTCTTCCCGCAGGGATACTCATCCTTTGCGGACAGTTCTGAAGAAATTGGTGACAAGTCCTCCACTCATGACCTATATAACGATGTTTCTGCTGGAAATACTGGGCTTGAAATTGCCGAAAATTCTCCTCAGACTGCTTGAACCGGTGGCCAGTGCGAATACATTTATGGCAATGATGATGATTGGTCTGCTGTTTCATATCGAATGGAAACGGGACTTTTTAAGAGTCATTGCAAGTCTCCTTGGGATTCGGCATCTATTTGCCATTCTCATGGCAATGTTTTTCTATTATGTATGTCCGTTTCCACTGGTAATCCGTAAAGTGCTGGTTCTTCTTTGTTTCAGTCCTATGAGCGCCGTTTCTCCTGCTTATACCGGAATGTGCGGAGGAGACGAGGGACTGGCAAGTGCTGCCAATAGTCTATCCATCATTCTGAGTATCGCGGAATTGACGGCGTTGCTTATTCTGCTCGGAATATAATGAATCTGCAAACTTTGTGTTTTCCCAATGTCTGACGGAACGGCTGCAGCTGTACTGTTCAGCGTAATAGTTCATCAAAGAATCCATTCAGTTCTTTCTTAACCAGGAAGGGGCGCCATGGGCTTTCCATTCCGCCTTTCCGTACACTGTCACGGAAAGCAGAATCTCCGGAAAACAGACAGAAGGATGGCTTGCGGACTGGGGGAGATGGTTTCATTCATCAAATCAATGCTGTGAAAGTACAAGTTTTGCAAAGTCTTCGAAAGAATACTGATGCGGAATGCCATGATCGTCCAGCAGGTTAAAGAAACAGCTAGGAATTTCCCGAAGGCTGAGGTTTTTGAGTATGCAGGGACCGCAGCCCTGATTGTGATTTACGGGGTTAAAGGGACAGTTCGTATCCCCGCAGGTGCATACCGGGGAGGGCAAAGACATCTTTTTTCATCTCCTGTTCTTTCTGAATAAAGATAATTATAGCTTCCCGGACAATGTCTTGCAAATAATCGGCAGGCCTCCGGTCTTTCCATTCGGTCCTGACGGATAAGGGCGACTCCCGGATGGAAAAGAATCGATGGTTGCTGATTATATGACCTGACTCCGGGAAACTCCCATCTTGTCATGATGGGGCAGGAATGCTATAATATGCCGGATTCAGAAAAGAGTGAATCGCGACGAATAGGAGGTCATTATGTCACAAGTTCATGTTTTAGATCATCCATTGATTCAGCATAAGCTTTCTCTGATGAGAAAGACGACCACCGGTCCCAAGGAATTCCGGGAACTTCTTAATGAGATTGCAATGCTTATGGCCTTTGAGGTAACAAGGGACCTTCCTCTCAAAACCATTGAGATCGAAACCCCGATCTGCAGAACTCAGACTAAAGTCATTGCCGGCAAGAAGCTTGCCATTGTTCCTATTCTGCGTGCAGGCCTCGGCATGGTAGACGGAATCATGAATCTGGTTCCTACCGCTAAAGTCGGACATATCGGGCTTTATCGTGACCCTAATACGCTTGAGCCTGTTGAATACTACTGTAAACTTCCCAGTGATGCTGAAGAAAGGGAAATCCTGCTTGTGGATCCGATGCTGGCAACTGGAGGCTCTTCCTCAGCGGCGATTGGCTTCCTCAAAAAGCGCAATTGTTTTAATATCAAGCTGGTATGCCTAATTGGTGCCCCGGAGGGGGTAGCCCGTATTCAGAAGGATCATCCGGATGTGGATATCTTCCTTGCTGGCCTGGATGATCATCTTAATGATCACGGTTATATTGTTCCTGGCCTTGGAGATGCCGGAGACCGACTGTTTGGCACTAAGTAAGTAGAAACACAAAGCGCACTGAAATACAGGTGCGCTTTTCCCGTATGAAAGGGGCGGTATTAACATGGATCTGATAGCTGTTCTCATTCCGTGCTACAATGAGGCGCCTACAATCCACAAGGTGGTCACGGATTTCAGACAGGTGCTTCCAGAAGCAACGATCTATGTCTATGACAATAATTCGACAGATGGGACAGGAGAAATCGCAAGAGAAGCAGGAGCTGTCGTAAGAAGAGAACCCATGCAGGGAAAAGGGAATGTCATCCGCCGCATGTTCAGGGAAATTGATGCAAAATGCTATATCATGGTGGACGGAGACGATACTTATCCTGCAGAAGATGCAAGAATTATGGCAGACATGGTCCTGAATGAACAGGCGGATATGGTTGTCGGGGATCGACTGTCGTCTACCTATTTTTCCGAAAACAAACGTCCCTTTCATAACTTCGGAAACAGTCTGGTTCGTTCCACGATTAACCGGCTTTTTCACAGCAATATCATGGATATCATGACGGGCTACCGGGCTTTTTCCTTTCTTTTTGTAAAGACTTATCCTGTCCTTTCTCAGGGATTTGAGATAGAAACGGATATGACCATTCATGCGATTTACAGGCACATGAATGTAAACAATCATGTGATTACCTACCGTGACAGGCCGGAAGGAAGCATTTCCAAGCTCAATACCGGCAGAGACGGCATAAAGGTGCTTTCAACAGTTGTCAGCCTCTATCGTATGTACCGGCCAATGGCCTTCTTCGGTCTTCTTGCATTGATTCTGTTTCTTATTTCTATGTTGTTTCTCTCTCCTGTACTGGCGGAGTTTGTACATACGGGATTGGTTCCACGTTTTCCTACCCTTATCACGTGTCTTTTTGTCATCGTTGCGGCTATTATGATGCTGACCATTGGCATTATCCTCACAACGCTGCAGGAAAAAGACCGCAGAGACTTTGAATTTGAGCTCAATACGGTTTACAGTCGTTTTCTGAAAAAGTGCAGGGAAACAAATTGAGCTTTTGGAGTGTATAAAATGATCAGAGAACAGATAGACCGCTTACTTGACCAGGTCTCAAAGCCTGCCCGCTATATGGGCGGGGAAATGAACAGTGTTATCAAGGATCATACGAAAGTAGCACTGCGTTACGTATTCGGATTTCCGGATGTTTACGAGGTTGGAATGTCGCATGTCGGCTCCCGAATCCTGTATGATATTATCAACAGGCAGGAGGATGCACTCTGCGAACGGGTCTTTATGCCCTGGGTGGATATGGCTGATTTGATGCGGCAGGAGGGAGTGCCGCTGTTCTCCATAGAGACACGTACTCCGGTCCGGGAATTTGATATGTTCGGAATTACGCTGCAGTATGAGATGAGCTATTCCAATATTCTGGAAATGCTCGACCTTGCAGGCATTCCCATTCACAGCGCTGACAGAACCTGGAACGATCCGATTGTCATAGCGGGCGGACCATGCGCTTTTAATCCGGAACCGCTCGCTCCTTTTTTTGATGCCTTTTCCATTGGAGACGGTGAGGTTAATATCCTGGAGACGGTAGAATGTGTCAAACGGGCAAAGGCAGAAGGAATCAGCAGGGAAGAATGTCTGTTCCGGCTGTCCCAGCTTCCGGGAGTATATGTACCTTCCCTCTATCAGGAAGAGTATCATGAGGATGGCACGCTGGCCAGTTTCCGCCCCATTCGGGAAGGGGTCCCTGCCACAGTGAAAAAGAATCTTGTTCTTGATCTGGATGCGGTACCCTATCCGGAGAACATCATTGTTCCTTTTATGGAAATTGTTCATGACCGTATTAATATCGAAGTGCTTCGGGGATGCACGAGAGGATGCCGTTTCTGTCAGGCAGGGATGCTGTACCGCCCGGTGAGGGAGCGCAGCAAGGAGCATATTCTTTCCCTTGCAGAGAAGCTGGTCAGTGAAACCGGTTACGATGAGATAACACTTTCCTCGCTTTCCACCGGGGATTATTCCTGCCTTCCGGAACTTGCACACGAGATGGTTGAGAAGTTCGAGTCACAGAGGGTAAGCCTTTCACTTCCATCTTTACGGCTCGATTCGCATCTCAAGTCTACACTGGAAGAAACGCAGAAAATTCGGAAGACCGGTCTTACTTATGCAATGGAAGCCGGAACCCAGAGGCTTCGTGACGTAATCAATAAGGGAATTACGGAGGAAAATCTTCTCAGCTCAGTGACGGATGCATTTTCCAGCGGCTGGTCCAGTGTAAAACTGTATTTTATGTTCGGACTGCCTACTGAAACATACGAAGATCTTCAGGGAATGCATGACCTTGCCGAGAAAGTTGTCCATTGTTATTTTTCCATTCCCAAGCCTCAGAGAAGCAAGGGACTTCGCGTCAATTGCAGTGCTTCCTGTTTTGTACCGAAACCATTCACGCCTTTTCAGTGGGAACCGCAGGATACTATTGAAGTCTTCAATGAGAAGACAAAGTTCCTCTGTTCCATTATGCATATCAAGGGTGTGGAATTCAACTGGCACACACCGGAAGTCTCCTTCCTGGAGGCATGCTTTGCCAGGGGCGACCGTCGTCTGGCCAAAGTACTGGAGGCGGCATGGCGCAAAGGCTGCCGTTTTGACGGGTGGACGGATCAGTTCCGTTTTGATCTATGGATGCAGGCTTTTGAGGACTGCCAGCTTGACCCATCCTTTTATGCCAACCGACGCAGGGAAAAAGGGGAGCTCTTCCCATGGTCCTTTATTGATGCCGGCGTGACAGAATCCTTCCTGTGGAAAGAAAAAGAAAGGGCAATGGAGGCAATAGTGACGCCCGACTGCCGAAAAGGCTGTCAGGGCTGTGGACTGAAACGCTTTCATGGTGCGTGTACAGACCGATGAGAATGCTTGTTGAATTTGAAAAAACGGAAACCGTCCGCTGGCTTGGACTGCTTGACCTGCAGCGGACCCTGATGCGTGCACTGCGCCGCAGCGGACTTCCGGTAGCTTACTCCAACGGCTTCAATCCGCATATCCAGATGTCCCTGGCATCCGCACTGGCATCAGGCATCAGCGGTTTACGGGAAATCATGGATGTCAATATGGCGGAGGAAGTCACACCCGAAGAATGCATTGCAGCACTTTCCAGGGTGTTGCCGCCTTCTCTTCCGGTCCGCCGGGTGCGAATGGTGCCCGATCGTTTTCCTAAATCCGGTGCATTGGTGTCACAGGCAGAATACATGATTACGCTGAACGGGGTAAATCCCGAGGCTGTTATTTCAGGCATCGACGCCTTCCTTGCAAAAGACACCATTATGGCGACACGAAAGAGTAAAAGAGCCGAGAAACTGATCAATATCCGCCCCCTTGTGCACCTGCTGACCGGAGAAAAGCTGTCGGAGGACGCCGTTCGGCTTCTTCTCCGAGTATCCTTCACGGAAGCAGATACACTCAAACCGGACCTGTTTTTATCCAGCTTTTCCGAGATGACAGGAATTACTCCGGAATATGTCAAAATGACGCGCACGCAGCTTCTCGCCGTAGTAAACGGAAATGTCATGGAGCTGATGGAGGTTCCCGCTTGAACACGCAGACAATCCTTGTGGACTGGCATGACCGCTACTGCCGCACTGCAGTGCTGGAAGATGGCAGACTCTGTGAATACTATTGTGACGAGGCGGATGAAATACGGGAAGGCACGGTCTTTCTCGGGGTCTGTGAGCGTACGGACCCCGGCCTTGATGCAGCTTTTATTGATATTGGCTTATCCAAAAACGGCTTTCTTTCTCATCCGGGAAACATACCACATGCCGGAGACTGCATTATCGTCGAAAGCGTAACCGATCACGATAATGAACAGAAAGGACTTTTGCTCCGCACGGATGTGCAGCTGGTGGGAAGGTTTGTTATTCTGTCTCCTGAACGTCCCGGCGTGTATCTCTCGAAGCGGATCCACGGGAAGGAACTGATCCAGGAGCTGAAATCCTGGGCAACGGAAAAGTCGGAAGGAATGGGACTTATCCTTCGTTCCTGCCTGGAAACACAGTATCTTTCTGATGCGGAAAAAGAACTGAATTCCCTCAAGGAACGCTGGAGGGAAATCCGGCAGGCCGCAAAAGGAAGCGTTCAGCCAAAGGTATTATGGAGCCCGGGGTATCACTGCCTCAGCCTCCTGCGGGAGTCTGAACCCGGGAAGATTTCTTCTGTTATCTGCAATCATGCAGAAGGTGCCGGAAAGCTGGAAGCCGCCTCATTTGATGTGGAAGTGCATTTCGAAGCGGAAAAGACCCATCTCCTCATGGACCCTTATCCCGTGGAAAGCCCACTGAAGAAGGCAATGAGGCGGATTCAATGGCTGCCTTGCGGTGCTTTTCTTACGGTGGATTTCTGTGAGGCGTTTACAGTTATTGATGTCAATTCCGGAAAAGCCGTAGGCCGGCGCAGCAATGATGCGCAGATCCTGAGCATTAACCTGGAAGCGGTACAGGCTGTCGCCCGTCTCATACGTCTGCTTAACATCGGAGGCATCATTCTGGTTGACCTCATTGATATGCGCAGCAAAGAAGACCAGAGCAGGGTCATTGCTTTCCTGAAGCAGGCTGTAATGTCCGACAGCTGCCCGGTCAGCTGCGAAGGAATTACCAGCCTTGGCATACTGCAGCTTACCCGCAGGCGGAGAGGAAAACAGCTTCTGTCCAGGTTGATGGTTTCCTGCGATGGGTGTATGGGAACCGGAAGAAAACCATCTTCCCTTGAAGAAGCGAGGGGACTTGTTCGTGCACTGCGGAGAAAAATACTGAGCGGAGAAGATACTCCGGTCACTTTTCAGTGCGGAAATGCATTGGCAGAAATAATTCCCTCTCAGTTGGAAGCCCAATTTCCATGGCCCGACATCTATGTTCAGATCACAGAGGGAACGCCGGCTATTCTCAGCGGTGAAACCAAGGGAAAAAAGATCTACGATAAGGTGAAGGAGATTCATCATGCCTGATAAAGAAGAAGTCCTGATTCAGGAGCAGCAGGAGGCAATTTCACGCATTGCTGCCCGTGAGGACAGACCGCTTTCCTACTATATCGTCACTTATGGCTGCCAGATGAACGTGAGAGACAGTGAAACACTGGCAGGCATGTTGCAGAATATGGGAATGAAAGAAGCAGGAGACCGTCGGACTGCCGACTTTGTTCTCTTTAATACCTGCTGCGTGCGGGAGAATGCAGAACGTCGGGCGCTGGGCAATGTTACCTGGCTGAAGGAAATCCGCAAGGAAAACCCGAATCTTCTTATCGCAGTTTGCGGGTGCATGATTCAGGAACCCGGCATGGCAGAGAAGATCATCCGACAGTATCCTTTTATTGATCTGGCCTTTGGCACGCATAACCTTCCCCGTTTTCCGATGCTGATGGAAAAGCTGCTGAACAGCCGGCGCAGGGTGATTGAGGTATCCGACCAGACCAGGATGGATATTTATGAAGGACAGCCGGTGGTGCGTCAATCCCCCCATGAAGCTTTTATTACGATCATGTATGGTTGCAATAATTTCTGCTCCTACTGTATTGTGCCCTATGTCCGGGGAAGAGAAGTTTCGAGGGAATCCTCGCATATAATCAAAGAAGCAGAAGAGCTTGCTGCAAGCGGGGTGAAGGATATTACCCTGCTTGGACAGAACGTCAATTCCTATGGCCTCGACAGACCCGGGGAGCTTCGTTTTCATGAGCTGCTCGCTTTCCTTGACAGCATTGGCATTGAGCGGATACGTTTCATGACATCTCATCCAAAGGATATTTCCGATGAGCTCATCGATGTGATGGGGAAGGCGAAGCATGTGTGTCATGCACTTCATCTCCCTGTTCAGCATGGAAGCAACCGTGTTCTCCATGACATGAATCGCAGGTATACCAGGGAGCATTATCTGGACAGAGTTCATAAACTGCGCACTGCAGTTCCGGACATTGCTTTGTCTACGGATATAATTGTAGGTTATCCCGGAGAAACAAGGGAAGAATTTGAGGAAACCCTTTCTCTGGTACGGGAAGTACGGTATGCTTCTGCATTCACTTTTATCTATTCTCCTCGAGTCGGCACACCTGCTGCGAGAATGCCTAAGACCGTGAGTAAAGAAGAAGCTACCGCCCGTATTGAAGAACTTATTGCCCTGCAAAAGTCCATTACGGCGGAAACGCTGCAGGGAATGGTGGGAGAGACTCACCGGGTCCTTTTTACCGAGCAGTCCCGGCGTAACTCTGCTCAGTTTGCAGGTAAGAATGATTACAATATTACAGTCAATGCGGATGCGGATGAATCTGTTATCGGCAGAATCTTGCCGGTCCGAATTACCGCAGCAAAAGAAACCACCCTGCAGGGCATAATCCTGGAGTGAGGGCTTCAAAGCAGACGCTTTTGAGGAGGAAGCATGGCGAGCGTTACACCCATGATGCAGCAGTATCTCAGCATGAAGGAAAGATATCCAGGCATGATCCTTTTTTTCAGGCTGGGAGACTTTTATGAGATGTTTTTTGAGGATGCAAAACTGGCCAGCCGGGAACTGGAACTCACCCTGACCGGAAAATCCTGTGGACTTACGGAACGTGCCCCGATGTGCGGGGTTCCTTTTCACAGCGCAGATGTATATATCAATCGTCTTATTGAAAAAGGATACAAGGTGGCTATCTGCGAACAGATGGAGGATCCAGCGCTGGCAAAAGGCCTGGTAAAACGGGATGTCATCCGGATAGTAACTCCGGGTACCGTGATTGAGCCATCCATGCTGGATGAAAAGCGCAACAGCTATCTGCTGTCTGTGTGTACGGACAGCCGTAATGCCGGCCTTGCTTTCTGTGATGTATCCACCGGAGAATTCTATGTCTACGAAGTGGAAAAGGCAACGGGACAGAGACTGGCAAACGAACTTGTCCGGATCATGCCCAGGGAAATCATTACAAACAATCCACTGCCGGAAGAGGCAACAGAACATCCATACGATTTATATGAAAGCAGCTACTTTCAATATGAACGTGCTTCCAGAATACTGAAAGACCACTTTCATGTGCAGAGTTTTGATGCTTACGGAATCGAAAAAATGCGTCTTGGCATTCGTGCAGCCGGAGCGCTTCTTTCCTATCTTTCAGAAACGCAGAAAAACGCATTGGAGCATATAACGGATATCTCCCGCTATTATGATCAACGTTACATGGTTATTGACCATACTGCGAGACGAAATCTGGAGCTGACCGAGTCTTTGCGATACCGTCAGAAAACAGGCTCTCTGCTGGATATTCTCGATTATACTTGCACTGCGATGGGCTCCCGGATGCTGCGCTCTTATATCGAGCAGCCGCTGGCAGTTGCCGAGAGCATCAATGCCAGACTGGATGCCGTGGATACCCTGCTGAATGCGGATATTACCACGGACGGGCTTCGGGATGAGATGAAGGATATGTATGACATTGAGCGTCTGCTTTCCCGAATTGCCTACCGGACCATCAATCCCAGAGACTGCCTGGCACTCTGCTCCACGCTTTCACATCTTCCCGCGCTGCATGAAGGACTTTCTGCGCTGGATGGTTCTTCGATCCTCCGGGAACTCGAACAGCAGCTGACTCCGCTGAACGATATTACCGATCGATTGTCTGCCGCAATTGATCCTGAGGCCCCTGCGCTGATTTCGGAAGGACATTATATCCGCAACGGATACAATCAGGTACTGGACGATTTGCGGCTTGCATCGGCAAATGGACGACAGTGGATTGCTGATCTGGAAGCAAAAGAACGAGAAGAGACGGGGATCAAGAACCTCCGGATTCAGTATAACCGGGTCTTTGGCTATTACATTGAGGTAACGAAATCAAACTATGCGCAGGTTCCTATCCGCTATACACGAAAACAGACCCTTGCAAATGCGGAAAGGTATACCACCCCGGAACTGCATGAAATTGAAGAAAAAGTTCTGGGTGCTCAGGATAAAGCCGTCAAGCTGGAGGCTGAATTGTTCGGGGAAATCCGGGATTTCCTTGTCAGGACAATCCCCCGGATCAAGAAGGCCGCATCTGCGGTAAAGCGCCTGGATGCCCTGGTCAGTCTGGCGGTAGCCGCTGCAAAACGCGGATATGTGCGGCCGGAGATTGCAGATGACGGCGTTCTGGATATCCGGGAAGGCCGTCACCCTGTCGTGGAAGCCAGTATGAGCGGTGAAGAAGGATTTGTCCCCAACGATACGCTGATGGATGAGGACGAAAACCGGATGCTGATTATTACCGGTCCAAACATGGCTGGCAAAAGCACCTATATGAGACAGATTGCCCTCATTACCCTTATGGCACACATGGGCAGTTTTGTACCGGCAGAATCCGCGCATATCGGACTTGTAGACAGGATATTTACCAGAATCGGGGCATCGGATGATCTGGCCAGCGGACAATCAACTTTTATGGTTGAAATGAATGAGATGGCTTATATTCTGAAGAATGCAACCAATAAATCGCTCATTCTTCTGGATGAGATCGGCAGGGGGACAAGCACTTTTGACGGTCTTTCCATTGCCTGGGCAGTGGCTGAATACATTCATGACAAGAAACATATCGGCGCAAAGACGCTTTTTGCCACACATTACCATGAGCTTTCCGAGCTGGAGGGCCGTCTTCCCGGCGTGGTCAATTACAGAGTTGATGTGAAGGAACGGGGAGACGATATACTCTTCCTTCGAAAGATCAAAAGGGGAGGAGCAGATAAAAGCTTCGGCATTCATGTGGCATACATTGCCGGATTGCCCAAGCCCGTTATCATGCGTGCACACGAGATTCTTGCCAGAATTGATGCAAGCGACAACCAGGCGAACAAGCTGGGGCTTTCCATACTGGAAGTGGACCAGAAGGAGCGCAAGCCCAAACAGGTAAATCTGTTTGAGACCGATGCTCTGAATCTGGCGGAAGAAATCCAGAAGCTGGATGTGATGTCCATGACCCCCATTGAGGCGCTTAATACGCTGTTCAGTCTGAAAGAAAAGGCGAAGCGGGCCTAGGAGGCGAAAATGGAAGAGAGGGCCATAACAAGACTTTCAGATGACCTTATCGGCATGATTGCTGCCGGTGAGGTCGTTGAAAATCCCGCATCGGCCATCAAGGAAATGGTTGAAAACAGTCTGGATGCCGGGGCGCGGGCTGTTACTGTGGAAATCCGTGAAGGCGGAATCACCTATATCCGGGTTGCAGATAATGGACACGGTATCCGGGAACGGGATGTAAGAATGGCATTTGAACGGCATGCCACGAGCAAAATCCGTAAAGCAGAGGACCTGTATGCGCTGGGGACTTTGGGGTTCCGCGGTGAAGCACTGGCGAGCATTGCTGCCGTAGCAAAGGTCACCCTGACAACGAAGCATGATACTGAGGATCATGGCACCCGGGTCATTGTAGAAGGCGGGCAAATGGGGCCGATTACGGACGCGGCTGCTCCCAGGGGAACCACCATTGTGGTAAAGGACTTATTCTACAATACCCCTGTCCGGCTGAAGTTCCTGAAGAAGCCCGTTACGGAAGCTGGCAAGGTAGCGGATGTCATTTCCCGACTGATTCTCTCGCGTCCCGATGTTTCCTTCCGATTAATCAGCAATGGCAAAACGGTATATGTATCTTCCGGAAATGGAGAAATACGTTCTGCTGTTTTCAGCCTATATGGGAGACAAAGTGCCGAGCGCATGGTTGAGGTGAAAAGCGGGGGCTCCGTCAGTGTCAACGGACTTGTGGGTATCAGCGATGAAGCCCGTTCCAACCGCACAAGGCAGACATTCATCATTAACGGGCGGACCATACGCAGCCCTCTGCTTTCCAAAGCACTTGAAAATGCATGTGCGGAACGGGTGACGATTGGTCATTATCCAACCTGTGTCCTGCAGATTACGATGCCCGCGCATATGGTAGATGTCAATGTTCATCCGAATAAACTGGAAGTCCGCTTTTCGGATGACAACCTGATGTATGAGAAGGTATTTGATGCTGTCTCATCTTCTTTTGATCAGGAGCTTTTAACCTATGCTCCGCAGGTTCAAGCCGAATCCAGCGATGAAAAGGAGCCTTTCCATCCGCCGGTTCCTAGTATTCTTTCCGTGATTGACACCAGCGAAGAGTCGGGAATGGCAGAAGCCAGACTTCAGGTGGAAAAAGCAGGAAGCATCACCGAGACCCTTCCGAAAGAACCTGACCCTCCTGCAGAAGAGATTCGCCAGATTCCGGAACCGCTGCTGCCAAAGGTAGAAGAAGCGGAATCCACACATATTCCCGAGCCGCCCCAGCGTTCTGCGGTGGATCCTGATTATGCCAGGGTGATCACCGATTACTTCAGCGCGGAAGCACCAAAGAAGGAATCGGTGAGAATGGAACCGGTTCAGGAGCAGCTGACTTTCCCGGAAGCATGCGTAACGGAGAGTTCCAAGCCCGTTACCGATGAAGGACAGCAGGACGCGGCAATCCGGGACGCCTATCGAGGATACTCATTGGTTGGTGTTCTATTTGATACCTATATCATGCTGCAGAACAACGAGCAGGTCATACTGATCGACCAGCACGCTGCGCATGAAAGAGTATTGTATGAAAAGCTGATGCGCTCCATGGATCAGGGCACCGGCTCACAGATGCTGCTGACGCCCTTTGTCGTACATGTCTCACCTCAGGAAAATGACCGGATTATGCAATATATGGAATCAATCCGGGATGCGGGGTACGATCTGGAGACTTTCGGCGACAATACCTGGCAGATAAGGTCGGTTCCCAGTGTACTTGGACAGCCGGAGGGACGAAAGGCTTTTCTCGATCTGGTGGATCGATTGGGAGAACTGAGAATCCTCTCCACCCGTCAGAAGAGAAGGGATGCTATCCTGCAGATGGCTTGCAAGAAGGCCATAAAGGGAGGAGACCGGCTCAGTCAGGAAGAGATTGAAGCATTGCTGGCGGAAATTCTGAATGTGGATGCCCCTGCAACCTGTCCCCATGGAAGGCCGCTCGCGGTGGTACTGACGCGTAAAGAACTGGAAAAGCGGTTCCGGAGGATCAATGACTAAAACTACTGGCAATCTCAAAAGGACAATTCTGGCCCTGGTAGGACCTACCGGTGTGGGAAAGACAGAAGTTTCCCTTTATATCGCCGAAAAGGTCAATGGCACCGTCATTTCGATGGACTCCATGCAAATCTATCGGGGACTCGATATCGGAACTGCAAAACCTGCGGTTTCTGAAATGCGCGGAATTCCGCATGAGCTGATTGATGTTGCAGACCCTCAGGAAACCATTACCGTGGCAGATTATCGCAAAATGGCAATATCCGCCATAGAGCAGACCTTTGCTGCGGGACGGCTTCCGATGCTGGTGGGTGGCACCGGGCTGTACCTGGATGCGATGTATATGGAGCGTCACTTTGGAGAACAGCCCGAAGATCCGGAGTACCGGGAGGCATTAAAAAAGCAGGCAGAAAACCCGGAAGGCAGGAGGGCATTGCATCTGCAGCTGCAGAAAGTGGATCCGGATTCCGCAGCTAAAATTCATGAAAATGACGTCAATCGTGTAGTTCGTGCCCTGGAGATCTTTCATGTTACTGGACATTGCAAAAGCGAGCTGTCCGGGAAAATCCAGGAGGAAGGACCATATCATATTCTGAGCTACGGTTTGGCACGACCGAGAGAAGAACTGTACGCCCGTATCAATGCCCGGGTAGATGATATGATGAGCCGGGGATGGCGGGACGAAGTAAAAAGGCTGATGGAACGTGGAATTCCCTTTAATGGGGAAGCCGGTGTTAATCAGGCCATTGGATATAAACTGCTTGCTGCCAATCTTCGAGGAGAGATTTCCCTGGAACAGGCCGTGGAACTGATCAAGCGGGATACCCGACGCTATGCCAAACGCCAGCTCACCTGGTTTTCCCATCATCAACAGGTAAACTGGTTCAACTTTTCCGACTATACCTCCACTCAGGAACTTAGTGACGCACTGCTTAATTCAATCCAACGAAATATGCGCAATGAAAAGGAGAAATAACATGGATAACCTTATGCATGCCATTGAGACCCAGGGAAAAGCACTGGACAGTGACGTACTGCTTGTGGATTCCTTCCTGAATCACCAGGTGGATGTTTCCATTATGGAAGAGGCGGGAGAAACCTTTGCAAAGGCTTTTGCCGGGGTGAAGATCGACAGGGTAGCCACGATTGAAAGCTCGGGCATTGCTCCGGCTGCTTTTACGGCTCGTGCGCTTGGGGTGCCCCTGGTTATCATGAAGAAGCAGACTTCGAGAATCATGACAGGTGAGGCTGTTCATGTTCCTGTTCGCTCTTTTACAAAAGGCACGGTTTACGAACTGATGTGCAAAAAAGCTTTTCTTCCTGAAGGAGATAGTGTGCTGTTTATTGATGACTTCCTGGCCAGCGGGGAAGCTGCCTTCGGAGCAATGAAGATTTTTGAAATGTGCGGGTGCCAACTGGCAGGCATTGGCATTCTCATTGAAAAATCGTTCCAGGCAGGCCGCGAAAAGCTTCAGGAGAAGGGAATCCGGACTGTCTCTCTTGCAAGGGTTGCTTCAATGGAAACAGGACATGTCAGTTTCCTTCCGGCAGATGCCTAAAGCGAAAAATTGTTATTATGGATGGAGTGTGCTATAATATCAAATTCCAATGCAAATCAAAGAAGGAATAAGCATGATTAAGTTTTCTGTTCCCGTTATTCTTGCCTCTGGTTCTCCCCGCCGGATGGAGATTCTGAGCACGATGGGAATTCCATTTACAGTATGTGTATCCGATGCAGATGAGCATTGTGACCTGGGACCTGAAGCTGCAGTGGGAATTCTAAGCCTTCGAAAAGCCGAAGCGGTTGCCAGGGAACATCAAAATGCTATCATTATTGCTGCAGATACACTGGTTGCCTGTGACGGTGCCATGGGAAAGCCGCATAGTGAGAAGGAAGCAGAATCCATGTTGCGCCGTCTTTCAGACAGATGGCATGACGTCTATACCGGTGTAGCAGTCAAACATACCGGCAAAGATAAAACGATTCAGCAAACGGTACATACCCGGGTTCATTTTGTTCATTTATCGGATGAGGACATTTCATCCTACATTGCTACAGGTGAGCCCATGGATAAGGCAGGTGCATACGCTATTCAGGGTATGGGCGTAATGTTTATCGATGAGATCGATGGCTCATACTCGAATGTAATCGGACTCCCGATGGCACAGTTATACGCTATGCTGAAGGAAATGGAGAGGGCATAATGGCAGGGTTGTCTATCCTTCCTCCCGATATCGCGGTGGATATTGGTACCAACAATACCAGAGTCTACGTCAAAGGCGAAGGTATTGTGGTAAATGAACCTTCCCTTGTGGTTGTAAAGGGAAGAGAATTAAAGCGTGCTGTTGCCATTGGTGATGGAGCAGAGGAAATGGTTGGCCGTTTTGGAGACGAATACAAGCTTGTTCGTCCCCTCAAAAACGGGATAATTGATGACTATGAGCTTGCGCAGACGATGGTGCATTTTTTTGTAAATAAAGCCATTGGTCGAAGACGATTTCTCCACCCAAGGGCAGTATTGTCTGTTCCCGGCAATATCAGCGCTGTTGCTCACCAAAGCTTTGTGAATACCATGAACAAGATCGGCATCAAGCAGGTTTACAAAGTCCAGAAGTCTTTTGCAGCTGCCATTGGAACCGGGCTGAGAGTTTATGAACCGCAGTCCTCTCTAATTATGGATATTGGTGCCGGAGCAACGGAGATTTCCTTGATATCTCTGGGTGGAATTGTCCTTTCCTATTCAGTACCAATAGGCGGAAACAGTTTGGATGAGGCTATCTTCAATTATCTGCGTAAAAACCATGACATCATAGTGACAGATCATACTGCAGAACAGATCAAATTTGATATTATGGATATCACCGGAGAAGATGCAAAAGGCAGAGTTGCAGTGATTCGGGGACGGGATGTTGTAACTAGCATGCCCATCACTGTGGATGTGCAGATTGACGATATCGTAACCTGTGTCCGGGACAAGTTCAAAGATATTCTTGCTGCATTGCGGAGAGTACTGGAACGCGTTCCGCCGGAGATGTGTGCGGATGTGGTGAAAAACGGCATTTATCTGTCCGGAGGCACTTCCGGTCTTCCAAACCTCGATGTTCTCATAGCCAATGAGTTTGGTATTCAGGTTTCTGTAGCCAGGGAAGGCGGGGAATGTACGATTCTCGGTGCCGGCTATCTGGCAGACCATTATGATATGCTCAGTACGAGACAAAAAAAGACTGACAGAACATGAAAAAGAAGCATCCACGTCTATACGCATTTCTGCGGCGGACTGCTGTGGTCATTCTGGCGGTGCTCATGGGGGTTACGATTTATTCCCAATACAGCGGCAGCTCCATTACTCCGTCCAGGATCCTTTCACAGGTTATCTCACCTCTGCAGCGCATTGCAAGCGGTATCATGCAGGCTGCCTCGGGATATCTGTACCGTGTGAAATTGCGTAGCAATATAGAATATGAATATAATCAACTGAAAGCTCAGAATGATGAGCTGATTTTGAAAAGCCTCCTGTACAATGAGCTTGAGGCAGAGAACACACAGCTTCGGGCATTGCTGGGAGAATATGAAACTCGGGCTGAGATGAATCCGGTATTAGCCAGGGTCATTGCCAGTGAAACCGGGAATTACTTTTCCACATTTACAATCAACAAGGGAAAGCAGGACGGCGTTGATACGCAGATGGCGGTTATCACTTCCGAAGGACTTATCGGATATACCTATGAAGTATATGCGACCACTTCAAAGGTTATTACCATCATCGATGAATCTGCATCCTTGGCTGCACTGATTGAGAGCAGCCGTGACCAGGGCGCTGTAAAGGGAACCCTTGGCAGTACCGGGGAACCGCTTTGCCGCATGTATTACCTTCCTGATGATAATCTTCCAAGGCCGGGAGACCAGGTTGTCACTTCCGGTGTGGGAATGAGTTTCCCCAAAGGCATTCCGATCGGCGTTGTACGCGAAAGC
>CAMVHE010000035.1 GCA_947167215.1 uncultured Clostridia bacterium | reverse complement strand
CGCAGCGGTGAGGCGATTCTGGAGAAAACTCCGGACATGCTGCCTGCCCTCAAGCAGGCCGGCGTGGTAGACTCCGGCGGACAGGGACTGCTCACGGTCTTCAAGGGCTGGAAAGCCGCCTTTATGGGGGAGACCATTGACGTCAAGGCGGATGCTGACGCCGAAAATGCGGAAGCCGCTGCCGAGGAAGAAGAGGAACTGCGCTTTATTTACGGCGTGGAGTATGAAATTGCTTACCTCAAGGAGAACGTCACGGAAGATGACATCAACCGTGTCCGGACCCGCCTGACCCGTATCGGCGACAAGGTACAGATGGATGTGGGCAGCGAGCCCATCACCGTCAAGGTGAACACCAATGATCCCGGCAAGGTGATTCAGTATGCCAGCGAGCTTGGTGAGCTGCTCAATGTTCATGTGGAGAACTATGCGGAGGCCCGCAGGGAGAAGAAGCGTCAGCAGGAGGCTGCGGAAGCGGCAAAGGCAGAAGCAGAAGCCAAGGCAGCTGCCGCAACGCTGGCTCCGGTGGAGCAGCGCAAGCCTTACGGCTTTGTGGCCGTATCGATCGGAAAAGGCTTCTCCAGCATCTTCACGGACCTGGGAGTCGACCACATCGTGGAAGGCGGACAGACCATGAACCCCAGCATCGAGGATATCCTGGATGCCGTCAATGCCGTGAATGCGGATACCGTTTTTGTGCTGCCCAATAATTCCAATGTCATCCTTGCGGCATCCCAGGCCGCAGAACTGGCAGACTGCAGCGTGGTCGTCATTCCCACCAAGAATACGGCAATGGGAGTCGGCGCGGTAATCGCCTTCAATCCGGACCTGTCTCCGGAAGAGAACACTTCCGCCATGACGGAAGCCGCCGAGCACGTAAAGACCGGGCAGATCACCTTCGCCGTCCGGGATACCGTCTTTGAGGACAACGAAATCAAGGAAGGCGACATCATCGGAATCCATAACGGACGCATTGAAGTGGTAGGCCAGAATGTGCATGACATTGCACTCGACCTGGTCAAGCGCGTGGTGGAGCCGGATGATTCCCTGATCACCGTTTATTACGGCTATGACCGGACCGAGGAAGAAGCCAATGAACTGGCCGGGGAAATCAGCGAGATCTACGATACGCTGGATGTCGAAGTTCAGTACGGCGGCCAGCCGCTCTACTATTATCTGATTGCTACCGAATAAAAAAGAGTATTGCCTCATATAGCTTCGGCTGTATGAGGTTTTTTGCAGGGGTGGAGCATGCTAACTTTGCAGGAAATCAAAGGTTTCGGGCCCAAGCGTCTTTCCGCCATGGCGGAAAAGGGCATCAGGACGTCAGAAGATCTGCTGGCGATGCTGCCCAGGGGCTACCATGATGCAACGCATCCGGTCAGTCCCGGGGAAATGGTGGAAGGAAGGGAAGCGGTCTTTGAAGGTTTTGTCCGGGGAAACCTTCAGCATCACTATGCCAACGGCAGGAATTGGGTCAGCGGGACCATCAGCGACGGCTTTTCCAGTATCCGCTGCATGTGGTTCAACCAGCCCTGGATGAGGGAGAAGCTGAAGGACAATGATCCGGTCCTGCTCTATGGGAAGGCGGTGCGGAAAAAGAACGGGCTGTTCGTGATCAATCCTTCCGTAGAGGAAGAAAAAATCATTACGCCCATCTACCGCACGATTCCGGGAGTGGGGCAGAAAACCCTGCGGGACGCCATTGCTCTGCTGCTGAAAGAGGAGAAAACTCCGGATTTTCTGCCGGCGGAAATACGGGACAGGCTGCAGCTGATGGAGCACCACGCGGCTCTGGCGGAGGCACATTTTCCCACTTCCACGCAGACGCTGGAGGCTGCCAAGAAGCGCCTGGCCTTCGATGAACTGCTTCTGTTTCAGGCGGCCATTGCAGGGCAGAGCGGTGTGCGCAGCCACACGGTGCCGCTCCCCATCCGGAAGGAAGACCTCGAACGCTTTGTGAAGTCCCTGCCTTTCCGTCCCACCGGAGCCCAGCAGAGGGCGATGGAGGAAATCGCGGCGGACCTGGGGAAAGACGTGGAAATGGCAAGGCTCCTGCAGGGAGATGTGGGCTGCGGCAAGACCATGGTGGCGTTTGCATCGCTGTATCTGTGCGTGTGTGCCGGCGGGCAGGGGGCGATGATGGCCCCGACGGAAATCCTGGCGCGGCAGCATTTTGAAAGCGCCGCGGAGATGCTTTCTCCGCTGGGGATTACCTGCGGCCTGCTGACGGGGCACATGACCGCCGCAGAACGCCGCAGGGCGCTGGAAGCCATTGCCTGCGGGGAATGGCAGGTGGTCATCGGAACCCATGCCCTGATATCGGAAGATGTACAATACCGGAATCTGAAACTGGTGGTCACGGATGAGCAGCACCGCTTCGGGGTCCGGCAGAGGAGCATGCTGGAGGAGAAAGGGGAAAACCCCCATGTGCTGGTGATGAGTGCCACACCGATCCCGAGGACGCTGTCCCTGATCCTCTACGGGGACCTGGATCTCACGGTCATCGATGAACTTCCTCCGGGAAGGCAGCCCGTGCGCACCCGGATTGTTCCGGAAGCCAAACGGGACGGCCTCTACCGGTTTATCGAGCAGCAGAAGGAAGCCGGCCATCAGACCTATGTGGTCTGTCCCATGATCGGGGAAGATGCGGACGAGGAGGATGAGGAAGGCAGGAATGCAGTCGCGGAGCTGAAGGAGCTCACGGAGAAGCTTCACGGGTGCAGCGTCGGACTGGTTCACGGGAAAATGCGGCCCCAGGAGAAAGAGGATGTCCTGTCGGATTTCTACAGCGGCCAGCTGGATGTGCTCATCGCCACCACCGTGATCGAAGTAGGGGTGAATGTGCCCAACGCGACGGTCATGGTGATTGAGGAGGCAGACCACTTCGGCCTGGCACAGCTGCATCAGCTGCGGGGACGCGTGGGCCGCGGAAGCGGGGAATCCTGGTGCTTCCTGATGGCGGATCCCAACGAACGCCTGCGGATTCTGACGGAAACCGAGGACGGATTCAAAGTGGCCAGCAAGGACCTGGAGCTCCGGGGAGCCGGCGACTACTTCGGTACCAAGCAGTCCGGAGAGCCGGCAATGCCCGCATTGTGCCTCACGGCGGATACGGCCGTCCTCGAACAGGCGAGGGAAACCTTCCTGATGCTCTGCAGGCGGGAAGAGTACCGGGAAACCTATCAGGGATTGTCCCGCAGGGCGGAGCAGAAGTACCGGGAAAATGCACTGGCATTGGCAAGAAATTAAGAAATATAAGCAAAAAATACAGAAACCGTCAATTATTCATGACAAAAGTTCATGAAAATAAAAAAATTATTGCATATCTGTAAATAGTAGCGTATAATATTTTATGTGCGACTATTTTTAGAGACGCCTCACAGTATGTGCTTCACAGTGTGGGCACACGAGAAATTTATGTTTTTCAAGGAGGAGACTAGCTGCATGACTAAGTATGTATACCTTTTTAAAGAAGGTAATGCGAACATGCGCAATCTGCTCGGTGGCAAGGGTGCAAACCTGGCCGAAATGACCAACCTGGGTCTTCCGGTTCCGCAGGGCTTCACCATTACGACCGAGGCTTGCACTCGCTATTACGAGGATGGCAAGGTTATCAATGATGAGATCGTAAGCCAGATTTACGATGCTCTGGCCAAGACGGAAGAAGTTGCCGGCAAGAAGTTCGGCGATTCTGAGAATCCGTTCCTGGTTTCCGTCCGTTCCGGTGCCCGTGCATCCATGCCTGGCATGATGGATACTATTCTCAACCTCGGCCTCAATGACGTCACTGTTGTGAGTCTCGCCAGACTGACGGAGAATGAGCGTTTCGCTTTTGACGCATATCGTCGTTTCATCCAGATGTTCTCTGACGTCGTTATGGAGATCCCGAAGCCCCTGTTCGAAAAGGTTCTTGATGAATTCAAGGAGAACAAGGGCGTGAAGTTCGACTCCGATCTGGATGCCGAAGACATGAAGCAGATCGTTGCCCGCTTCAAGGAAATCTACAAAGAGAACAAGGGTGAGGAATTCCCCCAGGATCCCAAGGTTCAGCTGATGGAGGCCATCAAGGCCGTGTTCCGTTCCTGGGACAACCCCCGTGCTATCTACTATCGCCGTATGAACGACATCCCCTCTGACTGGGGCACCGCCGTCAACGTACAGAGCATGGTATTCGGCAACATGGGCAACACTTCCGGTACCGGCGTTGCATTCACCCGCGATCCCGCCACCGGCGAGAAGAAGCTGTTCGGTGAGTATCTGATCAATGCACAGGGCGAGGACGTCGTGGCCGGCATCCGCACCCCCAAGAAGATCGCTGCCCTCGAAGAGGATATGCCCGAAGTGTACAAGCAGTTTGTGGACATCGCCACCAAGCTGGAAAATCACTATCGCGACATGCAGGATATGGAGTACACCATCGAGCGTGGCAAGCTGTATATGCTGCAGACCCGTAACGGCAAGCGTACCGCCGCTGCTGCTATCAAGATCGCCGTTGACCTGGTCAACGAAGGCATGATCACCACCGATGAGGCTGTTCTGAAGGTGGAGCCGAAGCAGCTTGATTCTCTGCTGCACCCGATGTTCGATGCTTCCGCCCTCAAGCAGGCGAAGGCTATCGCCACCGGTCTGGCTGCTTCCCCGGGCGCTGCCTGCGGTATGGTGTATTTCACCGCTGAAGAAGCCGTTGCTGCTGCAAAGACCGGCAAGAAGGTCGTTCTTGTCCGTCAGGAGACCTCTCCGGAAGATATCGAAGGCATGAACCATGCGCAGGGCATCCTGACCGCCCGCGGCGGCATGACCAGCCATGCGGCTGTTGTTGCTCGTGGCATGGGCACCTGCTGCGTAGCAGGCTGCAACACCCTCCGTGTTAATGAAGAAGCCAAGACCGCTACCTTCGGCGATCTCGTGATCCATGAAGGCGACTGGCTGTCCCTCGACGGATCCACCGGCAACGTGTATGCTGAGCAGATCAAGACCGTGGACGCCACCGTTTCCGGTGACTTCGCAACCCTGATGGGCTGGGCGGATGCCGCTCGTAAGCTCCAGGTCCGCACCAATGCAGACAACCCGCATGATGCCGGTGTTGCTGTGAAGTTCGGTGCAGAAGGCATCGGCCTGTGCCGTACCGAGCACATGTTCTTCGAGGCAAGCCGTATTGCCGCCATGCGTGAGATGATCCTCTCCGAGACCGAAGAACAGCGCCGTGTTGCCCTGAACAAGCTGCTGCCCTATCAGAAGGCAGACTTCAAGGGAATGTACAAGGCTCTCGAAGGCCGTCCCATGACTGTCCGTTATCTGGATCCGCCTCTGCATGAGTTCCTCCCGGCCAAGAACATGACCGCTGAGATCGAAGCACTTGCAAAGGAACTGGGCACCACGACCGACAAGATCGTTGCCAAGATTGATGAGCTCCATGAGTTCAACCCGATGATGGGCTTCCGTGGCTGCCGTCTGGCTGTCCGTTATCCGGAAATCGCCGAGATGCAGACCCGTGCAGTTATCGAGGCTGCTATCGAAGTCAAGAACGAGTGCGGCTATGACATCCATCCCGAAATCATGATCCCGCTGGTTGGCGCTGTGAAGGAACTGGCCTTCGTGAAGAAGGTTGTTCTCGCCACCGCTGAGAAGGTCATGGAAGAAAAGGGCACCAAGCTGGAAGTCAAGGTTGGCACCATGATCGAGATTCCGCGTGCTGCTGTTACTGCTGATGAAATCGCTCAGGAAGCTGAGTTCTTCTCCTTCGGCACCAACGACCTCACGCAGATGACCTTCGGATTCTCCCGTGACGACGCCGGCAAGTTCCTCGGAGCTTACTATGACAACAAGATCTATGAGAGCGATCCGTTCGCCAAGCTGGATCAGGATGGCGTAGGCAAGCTGGTCAAGATGGCTGCCAAGCTCGGCCGCGAGACCCGTCCGGAGCTCAAGCTGGGCATCTGCGGCGAGCACGGCGGAGATCCTGCTTCCGTCATGTTCTGCCACAAGGTTGGCCTCAACTATGTATCTTGCTCTCCGTTCCGTGTACCGATCGCCCGTCTGGCAGCGGCACATGCAGCAATCCTGGAGAAGCAGGGACAGCTGTAATCCAACAGATTCAAAGAGGATGCAAAAAAGCATCCTCTTTTTCTTTTGCTTCTCCTTCATCTGTGCTATAATAGCAGGGATACATTCTTAAAGAAAAGGAAGTGAGGCAATGAGGTCGAATTCATCCGGATATTCATCCGCGCCTGCAGGCAATGCAAAGGCGCTTCATCGTAAGCCGAAACCCCGCCGCCCCAAGCAGGAAATGAATACCCTCATGCTGATGGTGTTCTTTATTGTACTGCCGGTGCTGGGATTGGGAGCGGTCTTTTTTCAGCCGGTCCGCTGGGTTTTCCTGATTGCCTGTATCGCCGGGCTCCTGTTTATGTGGGGAGTCGGCGCCTTCAAGGCACCGGGGCGCATGATTATCTCTGCTCTTTATGCGATACTCATGGTCATTACACTGGTTTCCGCTCTGACAGGACAGAGCTCCTCCGTTTCCCGGATTCAGCAGACCATGGTGAGCGCGGCTACGGCGGTGCCCACCGAAACCCCCGCGTTTTCTTCCATGCTGTCCACCATGAACACCAGTGTACCGGATGACTATTACAGCTTTGACGACACTGCGGCCCCGGAGCTCAATTATGGCACGGTGGATCCGACGCTGACCGAAACCGAGTTTTCCGGAACCGAGGAACCGGTTTCCGAAGTCTATGTCCCGGGTGTAAAATCCGAATCAGAGATTGTTCTCGAAAATTTCATGGAAAAATGGCGGAAGGGCATTATCGCGGACATGGTGGAGTATACGGCGCCTTCCTGGAGAGCTGCCCTGGATCAGCAGCCCCAGCAGCAGCTGTTCTGGAAGTTTGCCCAGCGCCCGCTGCTGGACTGGCGCCAGATGGGACCGCCTACAGGATCGGATACCAGCACTGCCAGGACCATCAGCCTCCAGGCGGACGTGACTTATGGCCAGTCCAATCGGACCTACAGCTATGATGCCATCACGCTCTACGAGGATGGTGCCTGGTTTGTGGACCCGGATTCCCTGTCCAGCGGTATTCTGGTGGAAGCGGCAACGCCTACGCCGGACCCGAATGCCACGCCCACTCCTTCACCGGCTCCGACGCCGACTCCTACCCCGGGGCCAAAGACCAAGCTGTACTATAATAAGGACGGCGGAAAGCTCTACCACCTGGATCCGGACTGCACGTCGATTGCATCCCGGTACCGGCCGCTGAAGAGTTCCTTTACCTATAAGGATATCAACAAGAGCCCCTATAACAAGCTGAAGCCGTGCACCAAGTGCAACGCACCGGAACGACCCTAAAACTGAAAAGGCACATGTCACGCTCGGATGTGGCATGTGCCTCTTTTTATCGTCTGAAATTGCTGCGGTCATAGACCACACAGGTATTTCCATGATAGTGAAGCCTGCGGGATGGCTTTTCCCTTTCGAAAACGTACACGGACTGTCCCGGCGGGTCCCCGAGCGTATTGCCGGCGGCAACTTCCCGGCAGGCAGCAGCCAGGTTGGCAATGGTGGCAAAAGTCTGCCCGCGGTTGAGATGGCCGGAGTAAAGGGTGACGGAGGAATCTCCGATTCGTTCCGCAAACCGGTCGAGGGTATCGGAGTACCGTAGCAGTTCCTCCTCATCCATTTCGAGCAGGAACGTATCGGCATTCACGGCGTCTCCCACAAATACCACGTGCTCTTTCCGGAGAAGATAGGCCATGCTGCCCTCGGTGTGGCCGGGCAGGGCAAGGGCTTCCACCTGAATACCGCCAAGATCAAAGACATCCCCGTCCTGTACGTCGGTATAGGAAATGTCTGCAATCGGGAGCCAGGAGTCCCGGAACAGGTCCACGAAGGCGGGCAGATGATTGGCGTAGGAGTAAAGCATCATCAGGCGATGGTCCACATCGTTGTCGGGAGGCAGAATCTTCCGGTCCGCAGGGGAAAGATAGACCCGGTCAAAGAGGGAAGCGCCGCCCAGATGGTCCACCGCGCCATGGGTCAGGGCGCAGATCATGGGCTTTCCCGGAGCAGTGAAGGACTCAATATAATGACGGAGCGCTCCGTTCATGCCCATGCCGGAATCGATCACCAGGATTTCCTTTTCCCCTTCAATGACCCCGATGGTCAGGCGGTGGACCACGCTGGTATTCTCGGTCACCACGTAGACGTGCTCGGAAACCTGCTCATGGCCGTATACGCAGACCGTGGAGGGATCGTAATCGCTGCCGTCGGGATCCATGAGCGAAGTGTTGTAGAAGATGAGGGTATTCCCGCTGATTTTATACCGGCCCTGGGGCTTTCTCGGGGTGGTCTGGGAGCCGAAGATGCCGGCAACCGGCACATCGCCGGTGAAATCGCCCCGGGACAGGGCTTCCGCGCCTTTCAGCAGGTCTTTCACAACGCCGATTTTCTGCGGTACCGGCAGGTGCCCGGAGTAGAAGGTGACATCTTCGCCAACGGTGTCGATAAAGTGCTGCAGGATGGGGACGAACCGGGCAAAGCCTTCCCGGTCAAAATGCTTGAGATGGCTGTCGGCATTGATGGCGTCACCGACCAGGACGTATTTTTCCCGGCGGTTGAAGAAGCACATGCTTCCGGCGGAATGCCCGGGAACGGCAATCAGCTCAATGACAACCCCGCCGCCCAGGTCGAAGACCTGTCCGTCGTAAAGGGGGTTCAGCTTCAGCTCCTCATTGTGCAGGGCGTGCAGGCGGCCGTATTCCACCACCTCCCGGTTGTTCAGGCTGAAGGCGGCCAGGTCGCTCATGCGGCGGTCAAAGTTCACACCGGTGCCCAGGTCATGGGAATCCGGCTCTCCTACATAGGCCTCGTCAAACTGAATTGCGCTGCCGAAGTGATCAATATGCCCGTGGGTACAGCAGCAGAAGATGGGCTTGTCGGTGCCGACGACCTTTTCAATCTGCTGGCGGAAATCACCGGTCATGCCGAGTCCGGCATCCACGACCATGACCCGGTCCGCGCCGACGATGACGCCGATGCTGAAGCGGTGCACCATGGAATAGCCTTCCGTGAAAAGGAAAAGACTGTCTGAAACCTGTTCATGACTGTAAAAATTCAGGTAATCCATTTTTTCCTCCTTCATACTGTAGCGGATTTGATGGGCCTGCCTCCGGCAGACCGGCGCAGAAAACCCCGCTTTCTGCTGCCAGGAGTCGGGGAGATGGGAAACGTTCTCCCGGACGACGCTGCGCAGCCCTGGGCATCCGGGAAGAAAAGGCCTCCGGATCCCCACTGCAGTCCGTCTTCGGAGGCCTGCCGGTCCGAAGCACCGCACCGTTCCCGGACGGATACGCACCTCCCGAAGGCCATTATGCCGGAGCGCCGTATCGGGGCCCGGGAACGGTTTTCTTTATTTCACTATGTAATAATGTTACTACATAATGAGGCTGATTGAAATTATACACGGAGAAGCGGCTTTGTCAAGAGAGAATTTAGGAGACTGCAGCGGAGGAAGGTTAAAAGGGTGCAGAAAAAGCCGGGATTCGGTAAATCCCGGCTGCGTCTTCAGCGGTTCTGCTTTCCGAAGAAAGACAATCCTTTTTCGGAAACGGGTTCAGATGCCGAACATTTCCCGGACGAGGGCGGTACCGCTAGGCGTACGGAAGATGTTCCGTACGGCGGCAGAGATGGCCTCCGGGGTGTCGCCGTGCTCGTGCAGATTGACGAGAAAATCCGCCTCCAGCAGGATCCGACAGTCAATCCCGTCAACATCCGTATATGTATGATGCCGGCCCACCAGGGTGCTGACCCGCTGGCAGACCCTTTCCTCAAAGCCATGGCGGCGGAGCATCTCATAGGCCAGGGGAGCGCCTTCCTTTTCCTGCAGCGGACCTTCATGGTGCCCGTATTTTTCGTCTGCGGGCCGGATGCCGATGTCATGGACAACGGCTGCAGCCTCCAGAAGGAACTGCTGCTCCTCGGTAAGATGTTCCTGCCGGCCGATATAGGCGGCAAAGGCGTGTACCTTGGTAAAGTGCTGGATTCGGTGGGGATTGCCGGCATCATGGCGGCACATGTCCTTATACAGTGCGTCCAGCATGTCCTGACGGGATGCTTGCATGGTCAGACCTCCTTGGATGAATTGCGGAAGGGCAGGAAGGAAAACAGACGATGGAGATAAAGGAAGATGCGGCGGACGGGAGACAGGTGGTGGAGCAGCACGAGATAGGCCTTCTCAGCGGACCGTACCTGTCGGGCGGCTACCCTTTTCCCGGAATACTGGGCGATACAGACGGCTTTTCCCAGACGGTCGAGCAGGTCTTCCCGGTCTGTCTGCTTTCCTGCGCGGGCGAGGAAGGTGGCAGGCGCTTCTCCGGGGGAAGGGGTCAGCTTCAGCTGACGCAGAACCTCCAGGACCGCCGAATACCAGATCATCAGCCGGCGGTTGGAGCTCTTTTCCCGTTTTGCACGGACGGCCGGAGCCGCAAAATAAAGGCGGAGAGCAGCCAGGAGTACCAGCAGCAGGAGCAGAAGCAGAAGGATCCACGGCTGGAACCGGTTTTCCGGGGGATCCGTTTCCGGGGGGAGGGTGGGAGCAGGAGACGGCGTCGGAGTAACGGAAGGCGGTGCCGAGGGAGTGGGTTTCGGAGTGGGAGAGGGAGTGGGCACCGGCGGGGTGCTGCCCTCCGGGGATTCCGTGGGCGTGGGACTGGGAGAAGGATCCGGCGGCGGCGGTGTTTCCCGCTCATCCTGAGCGTCGTTTTCTGTCGGTGTCGGGTCGAAGGCAAGCCAGCCGAATCCCGGGAAGTAGACCTCTGCCCAGGCATGGGCATGTTCTGCCGTTACGATGGCATTCCCCGTCTCGTCGGGCAGGGCAGCGAAGCCTTCCACATAGCGGGCGGGAAGCCCGAGCGTACGGCAGAGAACCACCATGGCGCTGGCAAAGGAAGTGCAGTAGCCCTGCTTTTCCTCAAAAAGGAACCAGGAGACAAAGTCGGTATCCAGCGGGGGAACATGCTGGTTCAGGGTATAGGGGAAGCTGGTGCGCAGCCAGGAGCAGAGGGTCATGGCGCGGTCAAAGTCCAGGGTATCTCCGGAGGTCAGGCGCTCCGCCAGCTGCCGCAGCTCTTCCGGAAGGTTCTGGGGCAGGGCAAGGTATTCGGAAAGGATGGAGCGCTCATACCAGGTATCCCCGGAAGCCCCGGCCGCAAGGACGAGGTCCCGGATGCCTTCCGTATCGGCGGTGAACAGGGAGCCCTGAAAGGTATACAGGTCCCCCTCCGCCAGGGAACGGGTGGCGAAGATTTCACTGGAAGGGGAAAAGTAGGGGACAATGTCCGGTCCGGAAAGGGAGCGGAAGCGCTGGGTCATCCAGAGGGTGGAGCTGGCATCCTGCAGCAGCAGCACCCGGATGTTTTCCGGTGCCGGCAGCCGGGCGGAAAGTGCGGAGGCGGGCCGGTTCCGGTCAAAGACATTGCTGCGCAGCCGGAAGGCACGCGGGCTGATCAGCAGGTAGCGGGTTCCTTCCGTGGTATCCTCCCAGGCAAAGCCGGTATAGGTGTTGCGGAGGGTTCCGCGCAGGAGCGCGCGGGAGGAAACGGAGACCTGCAGCAGGGGCTCCTCCGACAGCCCGTAGATGGGGCCGCCCAGACGGTCTGCGCCAAGGGGCTGCCATCCGGTGGTGGTCAGGGAGAATGGGGTGCGGGCATCGGTGAAAAACAGATAATCCGCCAGGGTCTTCCGCACGTCCCGGGTTGTCTGCTGAAAGGCGGAGGAAAGGGGTGCCAGCATCGGATAGAGGGCAAAGGCAAGCACCAGGGCCGCGAGGGTCGGGAAAATGCGGGAGTGCATTTTCGTTTCGCTGGAGGCGGCGAGCAGCAGCAGCGCCAGCAGCAGGGGGAGCAGACAGAGGACATAGCCGTCCCCGCCGCTGTAGAGCAGGATGCCGGTGGCCAGCAGCAGATAGCATGCGACTGGCACAAACGGATGCTCCGCTCTGGAGGCGTGGGCTCCGATACCGGTCAGCACGAAGGAGAGCAGCAGGGCAATCGGTTCTGCAAAGACCAGCAGGGGGAGGGTGGTGCCGCTGTAGAGCATGATGAGGCTGGCGCTGAGGCCGGCCAGGGAATCACGCCAGAGAAACAGTACGCTCAGGATGGCTGCAAACAGCAGGGGATAGGCAGCAGAGCGGATTCCCGGCAGGCAGTCCAGCAGCAGAAAAAACGCGGACACGGCGGCACAGGCAATTGCTGCGGACAGAGCCTGCGCGGTGAGGCCGGACACCAGCAGCAGCGGCCAGGTCATCCCGAATCCGATCAGGAAGGTGGTCAGCAGCAGCACCGGGTGCTCCGGCAGCCGGAAGCGGAATAGTTGTTTAATCTTCATAGCAGAATGTACGCCGCGTCAATGCCCTTGTTGAGCAGATGGAAAAGAAGCTTTTCCGCCTGCCGGGAGAGCTTGCTGCGGGTCAGATAGGTAAAATGAATGGCGGGACAGAGGGAGAACAGGCCGGAGAGCATGTCACAGATGGCGGGGGTGATCTCCGCAGAGTAAAGGATCACCTGGTTGGCCCTTTGCAGCCGGCGGCTGCAGAGGGAAAGCACCCGGGCAAAATCTTCGGTGCCGGAAAAGGACATCTCGGCCAGGGAATGCTGCAGCACCGGAAGGGATTCCGGGCTGGCCAGGGAAAGATCCTTTTCCAGCAGTTCCCCTTCGAGCAGATGGACCGGGTGCCCGGCATCCAGCAGGCTGCGGATGACCGCCAGACAGGACTCGGTCATGGCGTCCACCACATCCGGGGATTGGGGCCCGTTTTCGGTCCCCCGCTGATTCAGGAGGATCAGGACGTCCGGGCGGGGCGGCGGGTCATACGTGCGAACGGTCAGCTCCCGGCGCTTGAGGGAGAGCTTCCAGTGAATGCGCTTGAGTTCATCGCCGATCACCCAGGAGCGGATGCTTTCGGGGGTGCTGTAATCCGGCTCCTTCTGCAGTCCCGGCTGTCCCTCTCCGGGTTCGGACCGGGGAATCTCCGCGGAAGCGGAGAGGATGCGGGGCAGCACCAGCAGGGAATGCAGGCCGGAATCCGTTTTCCGGAGCAGGTGGAAGAAGCCGAAGACGTCCCTGACGCCCACCGAAGCGATGCCGGTCCGGCAGGGACCGACATGGGCAAAGGAGATGGGAACGGTCCCCGAGCTTTTCCGGAGAAGCCCCGGATAGCAGAGAAAGACGGTATGCCTGCCGGAGGGCTGCAGAATGGTCAGCTCCAGCGGGGATACCGGGAAAAGGCCCAGATGGGAGACGGAATAGGAAAAGTCACAGGAGGAAAGCCGGAGGACCTCCCTGCCCGGGAGCTGCTGCCGGACCCGGAGGGTGAAGAACACCGCCAGGACGCTGACCAGGGAGACCAGCAGCGCGGAAAGCGCAGCCGTCCCGAGCAGGAGCAGGATGCTGCTGCCGATGGACAGGCCGGTGAGGATCAGCACGGCGCCGGCATACAGCACGTAGAAACCGCGCAGGGTCATGGACGCTTCACCGGAATGCGGACCGTGGGGAGAATCTCGGAGAGAATGGCATCCCCGTTCATGCCGGCCATCCGGGCCTCCGCGGACAGGACAAAGCGGTGGGAAAGCACGCTACGGCACAGGTGCTGGACGTCTTCCGGAATGATGTAGTCGCGGCCGCAGATCAGGGCGTTGGCCTGGGAAGCATGGCACAGTGCCAGGGCGGCACGGGTGCTGGCTCCCAGCGTCAGGAGGCTGGTCCGGCGGGTGGCGGCACAGAGGGAGACGATATAGCTGCGGACTTCCTTGGAGCAGTAGACATGGCGCACCTGTTCCTGCAGGGCAAGGATGTCCCCGGCACTGCAGACCGGCTGCGTCTGCTGGGTGGGAATCTCCGGACCGGAATACCGGAGCAGGATCTCCACCTCGTCCTCCTCACTGGGATAGCCGATGGAAACCCGCATCAGGAAGCGGTCCATCTGGGCTTCCGGCAGCGGGTAGGTGCCCACGAAATCCACAGGATTCTGGGTGGCCATGACCATGAAAGGCCGCTGGAGGGGGTACGTGACCCCGTCCACGGTGACCTGCCGCTCTTCCATGACTTCGAGCAGGGCGGACTGGGTTTTCGGGGAGGTCCGGTTGATTTCATCCGCCAGGACGATCTGGCTCATAATGGAACCCGGCCGGTACTGCATCTCGCCCTGCAGGTTGGGAATGGTAAAGCCGGTAATATCGGAAGGAGTAATGTCCGGGGTGAACTGAATGCGCTTGAAAGAGCAGTCGAGGGATTTTGCCAGTGTGGATGCCAGCGTCGTTTTTCCGACGCCGGGGACATCTTCAATCAGCACGTGGCCCTCACACAGCAGGGCAGTCAGCAGCAGTTCAACCACCTGGTCTTTGCCGACCACCGACAGGGAAATATTCCGCTGAAGGGCAGTCAGAATGGAACCTACAGTAGACATGGCATACCTCACAAAAGAAAATGCACCCGAAGGTGCATTCATTATAATGGGTTTTCGGCCGGTTGACAAGGCAAGCGCTCCCGGGGGAGACGGGAAAAGGTCAGCCGGCAAACGGCGTAAGGGTTCCGGAAGCCACAAAATGCCGGGTGCCGCCGGGACCTAGAATCACATAGCCGAAGGAAGAATCCGCCCGGGCAAGATGGGTTTCGTAGGCAATTTCATCGTGGATTTCCTTCTCATAGCTTGCAATCAGGTCCCCGATGAAGGCATGCTCCAGGATGCTGTTGCCCAGGGCGTCCGTCAGCCAGGCGATATACCGGGCATTGTTGACATGCCCGTTCACATCATAGTCGGTATAACGGGGGGTATGAAGGCTGCGGGTGTAGGTATCCGTGGTGACGGAAGGAATGCGGATGGGGAGGCTGGTCGGCGCCGGAAGATCGCTGGTATCGGGCAGGGCGATGTCCATTTTGAGCGGGGAGATCAGCTGCCGGGTATGGGCATCCAGAATGACCCACAGGGAACCGGCGGCGGCAACGGGCGTCCGGTCTTCCGTGGTAAAAACATGATAGCGGGGGCAGTAGAAGCGGTTGGGCTGACCCGGCCAGGTGGTATGGGAAATCGTTTCCTGGAAGGAGACCGGGCGGAGGATGCTCACGTGGATGCGGGCAAGGGCGAAAAAGTAGCCTTTTTTCTGCAAGTCCTCATGACCGATGCCCAGCAGCCGGGCGTGGCGTTCCCCGCCTTCCTGCATGGCGGTAAACAGGGCATCCGGACGCATATGGCCGAACCGGTCGCATTCCGTGGCCTTGACGGAAATCTGTTCTGTAAAGGTTTTCATAGAGAATCCTTTCTATTTACTCCCGGCATGCGGGAGGAGGTTTTACAATCAGCGGGAAGCATAGCACAAACCTGCCGCCTTGACAAGGCGGCGGGAGAAGGATAGAATGCACACTGTACCCTTTTGTCCTTCAGCCATTTTCTGTTTTTTGCGCCCGACTGACCGGAGCGAAAAAAAGATAAACAGCGGCGGGGAAAAGGCACCCGGCGGATGCGGCAGAGCATGCGGCATGCCCGGGGAGAAAGAACTGGAATAAACGCTCATCCCATCGGGGATTGATATGGAGGTTGCCGTGAACAAGCGGATGATCATACTGTGGATGCTCTGCCTTTTCTGTGTCCTGTCCGTAACAGGCCTGTCTGAGGAGCGGAAGCTGGGAGATTATATTTATGTACCTGCCATGAAGGACGTCGCGGGAGGACAGATTTCCCTGCGCGTCGAAGGGCAGCGCATTGCGGAAGACGGCAGTACGGAGACGGTGGACTGCCTGCCCGGCGCTGTTTTCGGGATCTACGTGATCTCGGCAGGCGGGGAAATGCGTCCCTGGGCATCGCCGCTGTATCCTTCGGAGCAGATGAAGATTGCCAGCGGGGAAACGGAAACCCTGTTTACCCTGCCGGCCAATGCGGAATACTACCTGATCCAGGAAGCAGCACCTTCGGGATATGTGTTTGACAGCACGCCGATCCCCGTGACGGGGGAGGACCTGGTGATCCGCAATGCGGAAAGGGGCATCCTGCAGATTGCCGTGAAGGATGCACTGGATGTGCCGGTGGTGGGGGCGGAGGTAACGGTTACCGCGGAAGACGGGACCGCTTCCGTATGCACCACGGACCTTTCCGGCATTGCCGTGTTCCCGGTGCTCCGGGAGGGAACGTATACCCTGCAGGAGACCGCGATACCCGAGGGGGCATTCGGAGCGGTGCGGATGGTGCTGGACGGAAAGGAAGCGGCGCAGACGACGGGAAGCGTCCATGCGGCGCTGGCAAAACGTACGGAAGCGGCGTTCATTCACCCGGCTGCGGGTACCGTGGAACTGGTCATGCAGATGGCTTCGGTGGATGATTACGGGGAAACCGTGGAAAAGCCGCTGCCCGGCGTGCAGATGAAGATCGATGCGTCCGTGCCCGAAGTGCTGGTCACGGACGGGGAAGGCCATGCGGCCGCCAGCCTGCTGGAAGGCACGTACGTGGTCCATTTTGAATATGCGGGACAGGAGAACATCAGCCTGCCTTATCCGGCGGCGCAGATCGTGGTTCAAAGCGGAGCCACCACGACCGTCCGCCTGACTGCCGGGGAGAACCGCGGCAGGATTCTGGTGCACGGCACCTTTGGAAGCCATGAACCCCAGGGAAAGGTTTCCCTGGTACGGGAAGATACGGAAGAAACCTTCGGCCCCTATTCCTTTGCCTCGGACGGCACGCTGATTACGGAAAGCCTGCCCGTGGCCGATTACCGTCTGGCGCTGCAGGTGCCGGAGGGAGCGAGGTGCGACAGCCTGACTTCGGATGCCATGCTGGAGGATGAGAGCGGAGCCTGGCGGATCCACGTGAATCCTGCAGCGGTTTCCCGGGTGGAGGCTGCCGTGAGGATGCCGGAGAAGCAGCAGATGAGCCTCAGCCTGCGGACCGTCAATGAAGACGGGGATACGGTTTTCCGTACGCTCCGGGAAGACCTGAAAGCCACCCTGGTCAGCGAAAGCGAGCCGGAGGCTGCGGTTCAGGTCAAAGCGGGAAATGCGGACATTGAAGGCATGAGCGGCAGCTACCGGCTGAGGATCTCCGCGGAGGATGCGGAACGCATTGGGACGGTCACTCTTTCGGACCCGTTCCTGCTGCCTTCGGAAGACGGAACCATTTCCTTTGCCGACAGCCGCGGCCTGCTGAGCATTGTCTCCACCACGTCCACCGGGAAGCCCGCCAGAAATGCGGTCTACCGGGTGACGGAGGAAAGCGGCAGGACTTCCGAGATATTCTGTGATGAGGCCGGCATCGGCCTGTCCAGCCCCCTGAAGGAAGGCACGGTGCGCCTCTCCTGTGTTACCGCACCGGAGGACTGCGAGAGTGTCCCCGAAACGGTGCTGACCGTGAAGGCGGGACAGGTGAACCGGTATGAACTCATGCATGACGCCTATGGCGTGGTGCAGTTCAGCACGCAGCTGCAGACCGTGGATGATTCCGGTGCGCTGCAGTTTCATCCGCTGGCCGGCCAGACGGTCAACCTGGTGCGGAACGGTGGAGATGCGGAAAAGCCGCTGGTGACGGATGAAAACGGCAGTGTCCGGAAGGCACTGCCCCAGGGACAGTATCTGGCGTCCTTCGGGGATGCGGATCCGGTGGCCTTTGAAGTTGCCAATGGCACTGAAATGACGGTGAATCTGGTGCGCCCGGATACCGTGGGCGCCCTGCGGATCACCCTGAGCGGGGATGCGGAGCTGACGGATGCCGAGATGGCGCAGGTTTCCTTCCGGATCCAGCAGGAGGGCCAGGCGGAGCTTGCTCCGGTACGCACCGGCAGGGTCTTCTATGCAGGAGGGCTGACGGCAGGAAGCTATGTGCTCTCTGAGACCCGCATGCCGGAAGGATATACCCGGATGGACAGCCGGACGGTGGAGGTCCTGGGCGGACAGGTGACGGAAGTTACGGTTCCGCTGGAGGAGTACGCCACCCTGATGGTAATGAAGACGGGACTGACATTCAATGACCAGATGCAGACCTTTATCGTCCCCCTGACCGGAGAATACGGCATCTTCGTGAGGGAGGATGAAGTGCTTCTTCCTTATCCTTCGGAAGAACAGCTGACGGTCTGGGCCAATACGGACGATGCGGACGGAACCCGCAGCCGGCAGGTGCGGCTGCCTGCCTCCCAGGAAGGAACCACCTACGTGGTGCGGGAACTGGGAGCCTCCGAAGGCTTTGCCGCAACCATGGAAGAGTATGAAATCACGCTCCATGCGGGAGAAAAATATACCCTTTCCGCCACTGTGGCCAGCGACCGGGGCTTCTTTGAATTCGAGCACCGGGACATTGCCACGGACACCCTGATCCCCGGCGGCGAGTTTGAACTGCTGGATGAAGAAGGCGGGCAGGTGCTGGTCTTTACAACGGCGGACGGCACCTATCGCAATGAAATGGCCATACCGGTGGGAGAATACACCCTGCGGGAGCTGCGTGCGCCGGAAGGATATGCCCTGACGGAAAAGGAAAACCTGTTTGTGGGCATTGAACCCTATCTGACCTTCGGCGGCCAGGTGAGCCATACGGCGCTCTACAGCGTGGCAGTCCCCGAAGAAAATGCCATTCCCTTTGCCGAGTGCTACAGCGCACAGGAGGCCGGGCTGACGCTGGTTTCCGTGGACGGGATTCCCACGCCTGCCGGAATGAACCTTAACAGCCCGACGCTGACCATGACCCTCTCTGCGGACCGGGATGTGCCCTACAGCATCGTCAGCGCCACGCTTTCGGGACCGGTGGACGAGGAGGATACTCTCTACGGCGCCGTAGTGGAATATGCGCTGGCCGCAGGCGGCTGGCAGCCCGGACATGCGGTGTACCTGGAGAGCCTGACGGCCCCGGTGACCATCGGGCTGTCGGACGTGGAAGGGGATATTCGCGCCCTGCGGGTCTACTATTATGATGCAAATACCGGGGAAGAGGCTACCCGACCCGGCTTTACGCCGGGGCATATCAGCCTCTGCGTTGCCGGCGGCAATGCCGAAGACCTGACGGTCCATGCGGAAGTGGAGATTTCCTGCCGGTATCAGTACCGTACGCAGCGGGATGGAGAAAAGCAGAGCGTTTCCCTGCAGAGCAGCGAAAACGTTGCCCTGACGCTGCCGGGCGGCGGAACCTATGCCGGCAATCGGGCAGGCAGAGATGGAAGCATCAGCGGCTCCGTGTTCCTTGATGGGAACCATGACGGCCGCCTGGACAATTCGGAAACCGTCCGGCTTTCGGACATTCCCGTGCGCCTGCTGGATAAGAATGAAGTCCTTGTGGAAGAAACGAGAACCGACGCCGAAGGACGGTATTCCTTCTCTGCCCTTTCTGCCGGGGATTACCAGGTGGAAATGGTCGGGAATGACGCCTACGTCTTTACGGAAGGAGAAGGGTCCTGCTACCGGACCAGCCGCTTCGGGGAAGACAGCACGAGCGAACTGCTGACCATTGATGCGGACCATACGGATTATCTGCTGCTTGCCGGTGCCGTGGAGGCTGCTTCCGTGAAGGGGCGCCTGACGGATCCGGACGAAGACAGCGGAATGGGCTATGTGCTGGTGGAACTCTGGTCCGACGGGGAAGAGCCGGTCAGCGTGGTATCGGATGAAAACGGCCAGTATGAACTGCGGCGTCTCCTGCCCGGTACGTACCGGATGCTGGCGCATGTTCCCCAGGGCTATCTGTGCCGCGAGGCGAAGGACGGAATCCTGGAAGAGGAAATCACCCTGTCTGCGGGACAGCAGATGGAGATGCAGGAAATCCAGATGGTGCGCGCCGCCAGTCTGGCCGGCACCGTGCTCATGGACAGCAACGGCGACGGGGAACTGTCCGGGGATGCAGCGGGAATCGGAGGCATTGCGGTCTCCCTGCTGGCGGAATCGGACGGATATACGGAAACGGTTGCCTCCACGGTCTCCGACAGTGAAGGAAACTACCGGTTTGACAACCTTTATCCTGGCGATTATGCGGTGCTTTTCGTACTGAATGACAAGTGGACCTTTACCCGTTACGGCAAGGGATCCGCGGTATACGGTTCGGTGTCGGAAAGCGGAACCACCAAGCCGATCAACTTGGCTGCCGGCCAGGATATGACGGATGTCAATGTGGGCCTGACCATTCCGGCGCGTCTGGAAGTGACGGTTTTCCAGGATACCCGCATGGACGGCATGATGGGCAACAATGAGGAACCGCTTGCCAATGTGACCATTTCCCTGATCCGTCAGGAGAACGGGGAGGATGCGGAGGAGATTTCCTACCGCACCGGTGCAGACGGCACGATCATCTTCAGCGGCATCAGCCCGGGCGAGTACGTGATCGAATATCAAATGACGGGAATCTGGCGGACCACCCGGCAGGCAGATGCTTCTGCATCGAATTATCCGGTGAGCTTTGTTCCGGAATCGCGGGAACGCACGGGCCGCAGTGCCCCCTTCACGCTTTCCATGGGACAAACGGGGCTCCACTACTATATCGGTGCAAGAATGTCCGGCTCCATTTCCGGCGTTGCATATTATGATGACGACGCGAATGCGGCCAAGGACGTCATGGAAGAAGCAGCAGAGGGCATTGCCGTTCAGCTGCTGGATATGAACGGAAGCGTTCTGGAGGAAACCGCTACCGGTCCGGACGGAGCCTACGTCTTTGAAGGCCTTTCCGCCGGCCGCTATGTGGTGCGTTTCCGGACGGAAGCGGGCTCCGGCTTCTCCGGAACCGAGCGGAGCATGGCCAGGTCCGGGGTGCAGAAGAGTGAAAACGAAGTCTCGGATACCCGCACCATCTACATGGAGGCGGGTGGAGCGGTGACAACGGCGGATGCCGGCATTGTGCGGCTCTGCTCCCTCTCCGGCACAATCTACGAGGATTACAATGCGGACGGTATGTTTGACGGGAACGAGGATGCCCTCTCCGGCGTCGGCGTTCACCTGATGAACGATACCGGCAGGATCATCATTGAATCCGTGTTTACGGACGCGGAAGGTCACTACCGTTTTGACCATGTGTATCCGGGGCAGTACGTGCTGCGCATCGATGCCCCTGAAGGGTATGTTTTCGGAGAAGGCGGGCCGGTGTTCAGCATCGCGTCCGTACGGGACAGCTGGGGATATTCCGCCACAATCAGCCTGTCCGGCAGTGACGCGGTCTCGGGAATCGACTACGGCCTCATGACCACGGCAACCGTTTCGGGAAGCGTGTTTGAGGACAGCAACTACAACGGCTTTGTGGATGAGGGCGAAGAAGGCCTCCGAGGGGTCACCGTTACGCTTCTCAATCCATCCGGGGCGGAGGTCAGCACCGTGCGGACGGACAGGGAAGGAAAGTTCTCCATTACGGGGCTGCTTCCGGGCGACTATGCCCTCCGGTTCCAGCTGGAGGACGGCTATGTCTACACCCTGGACGGCTTCGATTCCATGGCACCCAGACAGGACAGCACCGAGGCCGTACTGCCGGTGAACGGGCTCCTGATGGGCTCCACCCGGGAGGAATACCGGGTCGGCGCCGTGAAGCCGTCCCGGCTTGGAGGCGTTCTCTGGTATGATCAGGACGATGACGGACGTCGGGTGACGGGAGATATGCCCATGGTTGGAGTTCCCGCCACGCTTACCGTGCTCAGCGGCGGCGATGCCGGCAGGGTCATGACGGTCAGCACGGATGAGAAGGGCGCCTACGCCTTTACCGGCGTGATGCCCGGAGAAGTGAAGATTTCCTTCCTGCTTCCGGAAGGCTATGCCTTTGCCAAGCGGATTGCCGGCAGCTACCGGGTAAGCGCTGTGGATGAGACCGATGCCCTTGATGCAAGCACGGACGTGATGGCCATTGAAGAGGGAACGGTACGCAACGATCTGGATGTCGGCGTGGTCACCGTGGGAGTACTCACCGGAACCGCCTTTACCGACATCAATTACGACGGACTGATGAACAGCGCAGACGTTCCGCTGGAAGGCGTACGGGTCATCCTCATGACTTCCGACGGACGCATCGCCAGAACCGTGATTACGGATGCACAGGGGAATTACCTTGTCCCCTTCGTGCGGAAAGGCAGCTATTACCTGCGCATCGTCCTGCCCAAGGACATGATGTTCACCGTCAACGGAGACAGCATCATCGGGAAGACGGATGAACGGGTGGCCAATACGGAGACCTTCACGGTCGCCATGGGCGAAAGCATGAGTCAGTTGAACATCGGGGCGATTCCCTCGGCCAAGATTCAGGGTACCGCTCCGCAGGGAACTTCCGTTGCCCTGATGACCGGAGGCACCGTGGTGCAGACCGTCCGGGTCGGACAGGACGGCACCTTCAGCCTGAGCGGCCTGAGACCGGGAAACTACCGTGCCCGTTATGCATTGGCGAAGGATGAGCTCTTCGCACCCGGAACGGAACTGTCTGGTGCAGGAGAATATGCCCAGGAAGGCGAGACGGAGAACCTGACGCTTGCCCTGGGAGAAGACATGACGCTGCCTTCCATTTACAGTGTGAAGGGAAGCACCCTGACCGGAAGAGCCTGGGAGGACCTGAATGCCAACGGCAGCTGGGATACCAATGAACCGCCGCAGGCAGGCGTCACGGTGGAGCTGCTGAAAGGGGAAAGCCAGGAAGCCTTCCGCACGGCTGTCACCGATGAGACCGGTACCTTTACCTTCTCCCTCCTGCGGGCAGACCAGTATACCATCCGCTTTATTCTTCCGGATGGCCAGCTGTTTGCCGACCGGACGGGCGAGCCCGGGGCTTCCTGCGTGGATCCTACCGGGAACAACGTGGCCCAGACCGTCACTTTCCCGCTTGCGGAAGGGGAAAAGCTGGAAATGATCAATGTGGCTGGAATCCTGCCGGGAGAGATCGGAGACACGGTCTGGCTGGATGAAAACCGCAACGGTCTCCAGGATTACAAAGAACCCCTGCTGACAGGCGTGGAGCTGGAGCTTTACCTGGTTGCCAACGGCACGGAGACACTGCAGGAGACGATACAGTCGGATGAATATGGCTACTATGCCATTCGGAACCTGCGGCCCGGGGACTACCGGATCAAGGTCGTGCTGCGGGACGGAGATGAGCTGACCAGGCGCATCGGGGACCCGCTGGGCGAAATTGACAGTGATGTGGAACCGGAAACCGGCGCGACGGAAGTCTTCCATCTGAATTCCGGAGAACACCGCCGCAATCTGGATGTGGGCTTTGGCACCCGCCCGTAATGGGTACTGCCGCAGCAGAAGAAGATTAAACCTCCTTCGGGAGCATGATGATAATCCATCTGCTCCCGGAGGAGGTTTTTTGTGGGTGGAGGCCGAATTTCCGGGACGGAAGAACCGGTATTTCCGGAAAACCGGAGGGAAAAGCGCGGAACTGCGGGGAAAACAGAAAAAGGCATTCCGGTTTTCGGAATGCCTCTTGGACTTTTTGGTTTCTGCCGTGGCCGGAGCTGCGGCTTTTCGGGGAAGGATCAGAGCTGAAGCGCGGAGGAAATGCGTATGGCAGCTTCCATCATGTTCGGATTCAGCACGCGCTCAATCTCGCCCTGGTCGCACAGGGAAGCGGCTTCCGGATCGAAAGGCAGTCTGGCGAGCACCGGCAGACCGGTTTCTTCCGCCATTTTGTCAAGGTGCGAAGCACCGAAGATCTCTATCTTCCGTCCGCAGTCGGGGCAGACCATGTAGGACATGTTCTCCACGAGGCCAAGGATCGGGATGTTCATCATGTTGGCCATGTTGACGGCCTTGCGAACGATGGTTTCCACCAGGTCCTGCGGCGTGGTGACGACCACAATGCCGCTGACGGGAATGGTCTGGAAGACCGTCAGGGGAACGTCACCGGTTCCCGGAGGCATGTCGATGACCATGCAGTCCAGTTCATCCCAGGCCACATCTTCCCAGAACTGTTTGACAACGCCGGCCAGAACGGGACCGCGCCAGATGACCGGGGTATCCTCGGTATCCAGCAGCATGTTCGTGGAGATGACGCGGATGTCGTTTGCTGTATAGGCAGGCAGGATGTGTTCACCGTCGCCGAGGGCTTTTTCCCGGATGCCGAACATCTTGGGGATGGAAGGGCCGGTGATATCCGCATCCAGAATGCCGACACGGTGGCCCATCCGGCGCAGCATGACCGCCAGTTCACCGGAAACAAGGGATTTGCCTACGCCGCCTTTGCCGCTGACCACAGCAATGACCTTGCGGACCTTGGGAGGCTCTTTCTGCGGCTGCGGGGCAGAAGAGGGATTGTGACTGCAGCCGGCACAGGCTTCCTTGGAACCGCATTCGCTGGGGGCACAACCCTGCTGAAGTTCTTCTTCCATGAGAGTTCACTCCTTTACAATATGAAACCGCTTCGAAGGCGCGGAAGGGGCCTCCGGCATCGGCTTTTCACTGAGCAGAAATTCTGCTATAATCTTTCTGCTGTGCAGAACGGCACTATTGTAGCCGTATATACAGAAAAATGCAAGGGAAGATACAAAAAGATTATGAGGAGGCGGCATGGCAAAGCGTTATCTGGCAGTCCTGCTGCTTTTTATGATGATGGTTTCCTGCGCGGCAGCGGAAGAAAGGTGGACGGCAGAAAGGGCCAGGGAGTGGCTCGGGGAGGTCTGGGATCGCATGGCGGCAGAGCCGTCCGCCCATGCCGCGGAGAACTCCCGGGATGCTGCAGCACCGGAAGAAATGCTGGTGGAAATGCCCTTTGGAACCGTGCGGATGCAGGAGACCGGTCCGGCTTCCTGGGAATGCATCCGGGAAGTCAGTGTCCGATCCTTCGGGGAAACGGACAGCGCAGGACAGCGTATCGGGGATGCGGCGGCAGAGATGGAAACGCCCCGCGGCGGGGAAGACCGTTTCTGGTTTTCCGAGGAAACGGACTGGTGGCAGTGGACCTATACCGGAGACGGCATCCTGTATGGAAAAGTGCAGACGGCGTATGACGGAGAACGGTGCTTTACCCTGACCACGGTACTGAACCGGGAAGGAATCATCGCGGAAAGCAGGCTCCGGGTGGACCGGATGGATGCGCAGGCAGCAGCAGAAGAGCTTGCAGGCATCCGGCGGATGGCGGCGCAGGAAGAAATCCGGCAGACGGCCTTCCGCAGCGAGACGCCGGTGCTGCAGCCCGGGGACCTGACGCTGTCCGGCTGTCCGGTTCCGGGAACCCCGGTATACCGCCTGGTGGCGGTGATCGGAGAGCCGCTGAAGGTGCAGAGCATTCCGGACGGCGGGAGGCTGCTCCTGTATCCGGATGCGGTGATACGGGCCGGCCTGGAGGAAAAGACCGGTGTGGAGATCGTACTGGAAGCCGTGGTGACGGGTTCCCGGCTGACAGGTCCCAGAGGGATATGCGGGGATCAGGAATATCCTGCTGCGGTAAAGCTGTTCCGCTGTGACCAGGACCTGTTTTCGGCAGGCGGAACACTGTATGAAGAAGGGGATTTCAGCGGCGATCCGCCGGTGGGACGGCTTGAACTGCGGGGCGCACGGGAAATGCTGCTGCATTATGAGTGCCGTTCCCCGGACGGAAGCATCGCAGGGCTGGAGATCGGCATCCTGGAGAACCGGGTGCACTTCTGGCACATCTTTTCGGGAGGAGAAGCGGAATCGTGAATGACTTGAAGGGGTTTGAACTGAGAAATGCCAGATACCTGGCCCAGGATGCGCTGTCGCGGCTGATCTGCCCCGGTGATGTGGTGGTGGACGCCACCATGGGCAACGGAGGGGATACGGCTTTTCTCTGCAGGCTGGTGGGAGAGGAAGGCAGGGTATATGCCTTTGATATTCAGCAGGATGCAGTGGACAGAACGCGGACAAGGCTGCAGGAGGAGGGACTCCTGTCCCGGGCGGAGCTGATCTGCGCGTCCCATGCGCAGATGGAGGAGTATGTTCCGGAAAACGCAGGGGTGCATGCGGTGATGTTCAATCTGGGCTGGCTGCCCGGGGGAGATCATGCGGTGACCACGAAGCAGGATACGACGCTGCAGGCCGTAAAGGCTGCGCAGAATATCATTGTTCCCGGAGGCCTGGTTTCCATCTGCATCTATCCCGGCCATGAAGAAGGAAAAAGGGAAAGAGAAACGCTTCTTGCGTACTGTTCCTCGCTGCCGGTACAGCAGTGGAACGTGCTTCTGCAGATTTTTGCCAATGCCAGGGACGACACACCACTCTGCATTTTCCTGCAGAAAAACCGGCAGGGCAGGGGATAGCATCCCGGGAAGCGGAGCATTTTTGAAACCGGCAGAAAGGCACTGTATCTGCCGGATATTGAACAAACTGTAAATGTGTGCTGCACACCGTATTTCCTTGTATCAGAGGATAATGCGGTGTGCTTTCTTGTGTGCATCCTCCTTCGGAAACCGGAAATGAACCAGGATAAATGGTCAAAATGGGGGAAAACGGGACGAAAAAAATAGGAATAATACAACAAAATAGTAAAAGAAAGAAAGTATGGGCAGGAAAAAGGAATATGGAGGGCGAACAGACGAATGAGAGGGAGATTGGTAATTCAGTCTTCTCTCGGAATAGTATGTTTTTTGGTTAATCCATAGGAATACGGAGGCGATAAAGGAATGAGCACCCTACAGAACCTCGAACAGGTGCTGTCACGCAAGCAGGAAGTGAAAAATGGTGATCCTGCGGGTGTTGGTAAGCAGAAGAAGGCCGGGAAACTGGCGGCAAGAGACCGGATCGCAATGCTCCTGGATGAAGGCAGCTTTGTGGAGCAGGCCATGCTTGCCAGCGATGCTGGCGTGGTGACCGGCATGGGAACCGTTGGCGGAAGATCTGTCATGGTTTTTGCACAGGACTACACCGTGAAAAACGGTGCCGTGGGCAAAAAGCAGGCGGACAAGATCGTGAAGGTTCTCAATCAGGCGAGAAAGACCGGTGCACCCGTAGTAGCCATTTGCGACAGCGATGGTGCAAGACTGGATGAAGGCGTGGAAGCGCTCGAAGCTTATTCGGACATCTTTGCCCATATGGCAAGACTGAGCGGCGTCGTGCCCATGATTGCAGTGGTCGCAGGCCCCTGCGCAGGCATTGCCGCAGTCATGGCGGAAATGGCCGATGTGGCAATCGTGGCAAAACCTGCCGGAGCAGTGCTTTCTGCAGGTCCTCAGGTACTGAGCTCTGCCATGAACCAGAACCTGAGTGCGGAAGAACTGGGCGGCGGAAAGACCGCTGTTGCCAACGGAGCCGCACACTTTGCCTGTGAGAGCGAAGAAGATGCCCTCAAACTGGCGGCGAAGGTTATTGACCTGCTGCCGGCAAACAATCTGGAAGAAGCACCCTACGGCATGGAAGAGAGCACCGATCGCAAGCTCGAAGGACTGGAGAGCGGCGCAGAGGGGAAGAACGTCATGGAGCAGATGGCCGACAAGGGCAGTCTGCTGGAACTGGGTGCAGGTTATACGCAGGCAGTTACCGCACTGGGCCGGATGAACGGTCAGACGGTGGCCTTTGTCTACACGGGCAAGGGTGATCTCTGCGACAAGCGGATGAAGAAGATTACGAGATTCGTCCGGTTTGCAGACTGCTACAATATCCCGGTCATTTCCCTGGTGGATGCGACCGGTATCAAGGTCTTCGACAGCATTGGACGCCAGATGAGCGCCACCAGTGCAGCAGCAGGACTTATCTATGCGTACAGTGAAGCTACCACTGCAAAAGTGACCGTCGTGATCGGCAAGGCCATCGGTGCCGCATATGTGGCAATGGGCGGCAGTGCCAATGCGGATGCTACCTTTGTATGGCCGGGCACGGTGATCGGACCGGTAGCCGGAGAGGCTGCAATCCAGATCATGTGGAAAGACCGCATCATGGAGAGCAAGGGCGATGCAGTGGAAGCACGCAAAGCACTGGCTGCCGAATATGAAGCGGAAGTCATGGATGGCGTGCATGCGGCAGAAAGCGGTCTGGTGGATGATGTGATTGATCCCGCAGATACCCGCCGCGTCGTGGCTGCCACGCTGGAGATGCTCTCCGGCAAGAGAGATTCCAATCCGCCCAAGAAGCATGACAACATGCCGCTGTAAGACTCCTGGCTGGATGGAAAGATGCTTTGTAAGCAGGAGGAAACTGTAACATGAAAGTATTAATGTACGGTCTTTCTGTTGCATTGGTTGGTATTGGAACGGTCTTTGTCGCCCTGATCATCCTGATTGTTCTGATCAGGCTGATGGAAAAAGTAATTGACCTGGCGACAAAGAAGCCGGAACCCAAGCAGCAGCCGATTGTACAG
>CAMVHE010000034.1 GCA_947167215.1 uncultured Clostridia bacterium | reverse complement strand
AGAAGAAGTAAAAGAAGAAGCCAAGACCGAAGAAGTGGCCGAGTCCGCAGAAGAAGTAACGGAAGAGGCTGCAACAGAGGAAAAAGCGGAAGCTGCAGAAGAAACCGTTGAAGAAGTAAAAGAAGAAGCCAAGACGGAAGAAGCGGCCGCAGAAGAAGTAACGGAAGAGGCTGCAACAGAGGAAAAAGCGGAAGCCGTTGAAGAAACTGCTGAGGAAGTCGCAGAAGTTGCTGCAGAAGAAGTGACAGAAGAAGCCAAGACCGAAGAAGCGGCAGAAACTGCCGAAGAAGCTGCAGAGGAAAAGGCTGAACCTGAAGCAGCTGCAGAAGAAGTGACGGAAGAAGCTGCCACCGAAGAAAAAGCAGAAGCTGCGGAAGAAACCGCTGAGGAAGTAACGGAAGTTGCATCGAATGAAGTGACCGAAGAAGCGACCGAGCCTGCAGAAGAAACTGCCGAAGCAGCTGCCGCCGAAGAAAAAGCGGAAACTGCGGAAGTAGTAACGGAAGAGGCAGCAGCAGAAAAGGCAGAAGCTGCAGAAGAAACCGCTGAGGAAGTCGCGGGAGTTGCTGCAGAAGAAGTGACAGAAGAAGCCAAGCCCCAAGAAGTGGCCGAGACTGCAGAAGAAGCTGCAGAGGAAAAGGTCGAAACTGAAGCAGCTACAGAAGAAGTGACGGAAGAGGCAACTGCAGAAGAAAAAATGGAAGCTGCAGAAGAAACTCCTGAGGAAGTCACGGAAGTTGCTGCGGAAGAAGTAACAGAAGAAGCCAAGCCCGAAGAAACCGTTGAAGAAGGTGCAGAGGAAAAGGCTGAACCTGAAGTCGCTGCAGAAGAAGCACCTGCAGAAGAAGCTTCTGAAGAAGTGACGGAAGAAGCGGCTGCAGTTGAAAAGCCGGAAACGGCAGAAGAGACTGTCGAAGCAGTAGCTGAGGAAGCTGCCAAAGAAAGCGTTGAGGAAGCTGCAGTAGAAACAACTGCTGAACCGGTAGAAGAAGCGACTGAGGCTGAAGCAACGGCAGAAGAAGCTACCGTAGAAGAAACTGCTGAGGAACCAGCCGAAGAGGCCGCTGAAGAAGTTGCTGAACAACCGGCCGAACAAGCCGTGGAAGAAGTGACAGAGGAAGCTGCTACAGAAGAAAAAGCGGAAGCTCCTGCTGAAACTGCCGAAGAAGTCACGGAAGCATCTGCAGCAGAACAGGCTGAAGAGGCTGCAGAAGAAGTGACAGAGGAAGCAGCGGAAGCAACAGCAGAGGAAGCAATGGAAGTGGCAGAAGAAGCTGCTGCTACGGAGGGTGAAGCCGCAGAAGAAGAGCTGAGTGAAACTGAAGCAGAAAATGAAATTGACATCCATACAAGCGGACATATTGAGTATGGTGTCTGGCACAATTGGAATGCGCTGGCGGAAGATGAATTCACAGGATCCTATTCATCGGAAGACAATACGCAGCATATGAATGTTCAGGTTGTTCAGCTCGAAAAGGTAGATGCGGAAATCACGGAAGAGGATGTCAAGAAGTTCTATGATGTCCTGGAAGAATCCTTGAATGCTTCCCTTGGTGTTAAACTGGTTGCGGAAGATCTCACCATCAACAATCAAAACAGCAAGCTTTTCTCGTACAAGGACGGGGCTCATGATTACGCTGGAATTGCCTATTATTCGGATTATCAGGTGCTCCTGATGACCAATTCCAGTGAGAATCCGGACGTTACAGCCAAGGATACGATAACAGAGCTTTCCCAGTATATTCGATAAGAATAAGGGCATTCTCCCAAGTTGGAGAATGCCCTTGTCTGTTTAAAAATGAGCTTTGAATGAAACAGAAAGCTGCAGGAAGCTCTGCTTTTGCAATAAACCGTGGAACGGGAAATCACACATTATTGTACCAGATCTGCAACCTTTGGAGAAACGTATCCGATTGTTCCATCCTCCAGTGTTATTTCAAACCATCCGTTTTCTGCGATACTCAGAACGGGATAGGTTCCACTGGCCTTCGCAGAACCTACTTTGGCAGACTTCGCATCCGCTTCGGATCGTACATTGACAGCACCGTCTGCGTGAATACGAACAGACTGTGTAATCGCAGAAGCAGTGATATTTCCGGCCTTTACCTGATTGAGATCGACAGGAAGGGAATCCTGCGCAAGATATTCCGAATGACGATCTAGCCAGGAAAGGACCGCATTGTCCTGGAGCAGATTCAGCTGTGTAAGATCATGGACGATTGCATATACCGTATTCTGCCATGGGATAAGTGCGTACCTTGCACTGGTATCGGAAGAAGTTTCAGCCATAACGAAAAGCTCATCATCCAGCCAGGTTCCATCAGGATAAACATATGCGAAAAAATGAATGTGTTTCGGATCTTCTGACGAAACCGTATTTTCCGCCTGCTCCGGAGCAGAGGCCACATCCAGCGATGCAATGACATGCATGGTGGAATCTCCGGGAAGCTTTCCAAAGACGCTGTTCAGAACGTCCATATTGTAGAAGGACTGATTCAGGCGATGCCCTGTATAATCTCCTGCACGATGCAGCAGGGAGAGAAGGGAATCCGGAGATAATGCAATCGAAGAAGCATCTTCACGCATCAATTCCATCCCCAGTATTGCTGCGTTTTGGTAGCCGGTATTTGAGGAAAGACGGACATAATAGGATTCCCCGTCGGATGGACGGTAGTTTATCCCGGCATTGCCCGTATCATTCATAATATACAGTGCGTTAAGGATGATCTCTTTTGTATTGTTTTTCTGTATGGCATTATCCATTTCATCAGAAGAAATAACAGAAGCTTCTTCTGCCATGGAAACTGAAAAAAGGGAAAAGACAGCAAGGAAAGAAAGACAAAGAATAAGTCGTCGCATAAGATACTCCTCCAAAGTAGACTGCACTCATTATAACGAATAGCCGGAAATATGCAAGGGAAAGAACGCAGCTTAGCCTTTCACCGCCTGCGTATGAACCGTTTCCGGAACAGACGAAGGGGCAGCATTTTATTGGCTTGCCGGTGGTTCAGAAAATCGTATGGAACAGCAAAAGAGTGGAAATAAGAATGTTGACAAAGAAAGGGAGGAATACTATAATACGGCTTAACCGAATAGGAAACCTTTGAGAGATCTTCAGGGCAGGGTGAAATTCCCTACCGGCGGTATAGCCCGCGAGCCATTAGGCTGATCCGGTGGAACTCCGGAGCCGACAGTATAGTCTGGATGAAAGAAGAGTGCATCTCCTATAATGCTGAAATTCAGCCCCTGATCGCTCGGCTTTCAGGGGCTTTCTTTCGGAATTAATCGCTCTTTAAAGAGCAGAAGGAGAAAAAATATGTCTTCTCAAAATGTTTCCCGTCTGTCCTCCGAACGCAATGTCTTCATGCTGACCCGCTGTGCAGTGCTTGCTGCCATGGCAACGATTCTCTATTACATCGAGATTCCGGTAATAGCATTCTACAAGCTGGATATCTCTGCACTGCCTGCACTGCTCGCCGGCTTTGCCATGGGACCGGTTGCCGGGTTAGTGGTGATTGTGGTCAAAAACCTTCTTCACATGCTGGGCACCAGTACGGCGTGTATCGGAGAGCTTGCGGACATCCTGATGTCCGGATCTTTTGTTCTTATTGCCAGCATCTATTATAAGCGGAATAAAACCCGGAAAGGTGCACTCATCGGCATGCTGTTTGCCATTCTTGGCATCATGATTGCCGGAGTTCTGGTTAATTACTTTATTCTGATCCCTGCCTATCAGACACTGTTCCATATGAATGTGGAAGCCATTCTCGGCATGGTAGGCATCGATGCGGTCGATAGTCTGCTGAAGCTTGTGCTTCTGGTCACGGCGCCCTTTAATCTTCTGAAGGGCTTTGTGGTGAGCTTCATTACTCTGCTGATTTATAAACGCGTATCTGTATTCCTGCATCAGTAATCAGACCGCAGAATAGAAAGGAGACAGGTTTCATTGCAAAAGGTTTTGCTATCCTGTCAAGCGGAAACGGAGCGCCTGGGCGAATGTCTGGGCGCTGTCTTGCGTCCTGGTGACGTCGTGTTGCTGTATGGCGAGATGGGTGCGGGAAAAAGCGTCCTTACCCGTTCAGCGGCAAGGAGCATGGGCATCCGCGAGCACGTTCCCAGTCCTACTTTCAACATCCTTCTGATCCACGAAGGAACGAACCTCAAGCTGTATCATTTTGACCTGTACCGCCTTGAAGATGAAGACGAGTATTACAGCTCCGGCCTGGATGAGTTCCTGCCTCCGGAGGATGGAGTGGCATTTGTGGAGTGGCCGGAACGCTGTGCACTGGCGATGCCGCAGGATGCCCTGAAGATCGAAATGAATTATGGCGAACAGGAAGGGGAAAGGGAAGTTTCCTTTTTTGCCGGAGAAACATTTGACAACTCCCGTATTGAAGAAGTGCTTGCAGCATATGGGGATAAGAGAGGGAACCAAAGATGACTTTACTCATGCTCGATACATCGGGACCGGTATGTGGTGTGGCAGTGGTGAAGGACCATACCCTGATTTATGAAAACACGCTCGTGAACAAAAAAACGCACAGTCAGAAAATCATGCCGATGGTTGACTTTGCGCTGTCGATGCTGGATATGACCATTCAGGATGTGGATGTATTCGGCGCGGTAGCCGGGCCTGGAAGCTTTACCGGTGTGCGCATCGGCGTGGCTACAGCAAAGGGACTTGCCATGCCCGGGCAGAAACCCTGTATTTCCGTAAATGCACTGGAAGCACTTGCAATGAATATTCCGGAATTTGACGGGATTATCTGTCCTATCCTGGACGCCAGAGCAAAACAGGTGTACGGTGCGGCTTATCTTCCGGAAAAGGGGCTTCCGTGTGTAGTGGAGCCGGAAGCCATCGCACTGGACAATTACCTTGAGATAGTCAGGAAATTTGAAAGGAGAGCCGTATTCCTGGGTGACGGAGCGGTCCCTTATCGGGAATGGATCCTGCAGGAAATGGGAAGCAGTGCGGTGATTGCGCCGGCGGAACATATTTACCTGAGGCCCGGCTGTGCCGCCATGCTGGCAGATCGCCGTATGACGGAGGGAGAAACTCCGGTTGACTGCGGGATGCTTCTTCCACTTTATCTGAGAGCACCCCAGGCAGAGCGGGAAAAGGCAGCCAGGGAGGCTCAGAACCGTGGGTGAAATAATTCGTAAAATCCGTGAAGAAGATGTGCTTCAGATTCATGAAATCGAAACGGAAGCCTTTGCCAGACCATGGTCCGTGGAATCTATTCTTCATGATGTAAAGGATAACCCTGTGGCAAGGTGGCTGGTGATGGAAGACGGCCAGGGCAGTGTTCTTGCATATGCAGGTCTCTGGCTGGTCATCGATGAAGGGCATGTCCTGAATGTGGCAGTGCGTTCCGATCACCGTGGAAAGGGATTCGGGAAGGCAATCGTTTCGGCGCTGATCGATCTTGCCCGGGAGGAAGGCATGCAGCTGATGACGTTGGAGGTCCGGCGCAGCAATCTTGGTGCCCAGCACCTGTATCATTCTGTCGGTTTTCAGGATGTGGGGTATCGTAAGAGGTATTATGAAGACAATAATGAGGACGCACTCATCATGTATCTGGATCTGTAAAATCATCCGCCAGCTCAGGCGGATGATTTTTTTTGCGAGTTCGCCAAAAAGATTACAAAATCGATTGATCATTTTTGGCAATTCATCTATAATGACGTCAAGGCTTTGTTATGAGCAAAAAGGAGGACTTTTCGTATGGCGGGAACCTATAACATCTGTCTGGACATCGGCGGCACGAAAGTATTGGGCGCTGTGTTTGATGAAAAGGAAAAAGTGGTCTATCGTCTCAAGAAAAAGACAAAATCGGGAGGCGAATCCTCGGAGAACGTAGAAGAAGTTATTATCAGTGTCGTAGATGAGATCATCAGTGAATCCGGTATCAAGAAGAATAAGATTCATGCGATTTCTGCCGGTGCTCCGGGCGTCATCAATCAGGATACAGGAATCGTGCTTTTCTCCCCGAACCTGCCATGGCGGGATTATGACATCCGTACTCCCATTGAAAAAAAGTTTGAAGTTCCCTTTTATATCGGAAACGATGTAAATGTGGGCGTGCTGGGCGAATTCAATTATGGTGCGGCAAAGGGCTATAAGAATGTCGTCGGTTTCTTTGTGGGAACGGGCATGGGCGGAGGCCTTATCCTGAACGGAAAGCTTTTTACCGGCAATCTTTTTAAGGGCGCTGAGTATGGCCATATGATTCTGGATCCTGAAGGACCGCTTTGCAACTGCGGACAGCGCGGATGCCTGGAGGCCTTTTCCAGCAAGCAGGGTATGTCCGCCTATATTCGGCAGCAGGTATCCCGCGGCCGTGCGAGCATGATGGCAGACGCGTTGGATGGTTCTGCATTCAAGAGCAAGGCTCTCAAAAAGGCACTGGATGCACAGGATGCCGTTTCGATGGAAGCGGTTGACCGTGCCTGCCACTATCTTGCAGTAGCAACAGGAAACATGATCAACACCATCAGCCCGGATATTGTCGTGTATGGCGGAGGAGTCATTGAAGCTGTCGGCGACGTTTTCCTCAGCAAGATCGAAGCGGAAGTGGACCGGTACTGCATGCCGTCCATAAGGAGTACGGTAAAGCTTGCGAATGCTGCCCTGGGGGATGATTCCGTTATTTACGGTGCACTTTCCATGATCAAGAAATAAGAATTCAAGGCATCTTTCGGGATGCCTTTTTTTTATGCAGAGATACAGTTCACAACAAAATCACCATATTTTTGGAGGGTCGGAAGAATTCACGAACTCCAGCGTGAGAAACTGACATTTTGAACAATTTTGGTGCTTTGCTTCCTGTTGAAAGACGAACAATCCACTAAATCCGATGTAAAATGATAAGCTGGAACAGGAGCGGATAAAAGCCTTGAAATCAGCTGAAAAGACTGAAAAAATAAGGAAAAACATGAAATAGTAGAAGCAGATTTAAAATACGAACATTCAGAAATTAAAATGCAAAAAAAGGTTGAATTTTGAACTTTAATGACATAAAATGTACGGGCTTTCGGGGGAAGGTTATCCCCGGAAGGTTCTCAATCTGATTTCGAAAAAGGAGAAAACATCATGAAGAAGGTTATTGCTCTGCTTCTTACCTTGGTTCTGTGCATGGGTGCTGTTGCCCTGGCAGAGAATGTGAAGGTTGGTTTTATCTTCCTTCACGACGAGAATTCTACGTATGACCTGAATTTCCTGAATGCTGCTAAGGAAGCATGTGAGGAAATGGGCGTTGAGTACATCATCAAGACCAACATCGATGAAGGCCAGCAGTGCTATGATGCTGCAGCGGAGCTGGTTGACGATGGATGCAATCTGGTTTTCGCAGACAGCTTTGGCCATGAGTCTTTCATGATTCAGGCTGCAAAGGAATTCCCGGAAGTGCAGTTCTGCCATGCTACCGGCACCAAGGCACACACCGAGGGCCTTTCCAACTATCATAACGCTTTTGCTTCCATCTATGAAGGCCGTTTCCTGGCAGGCGTTGCTGCTGGAATGAAGCTGAACGAGATGATCGCTGCCGGTCAGTTCACTGCCGAAGAAGCCAAGATCGGCTATGTCGGTGCTTATCCTTATGCAGAAGTGAAGAGCGGCTATACGTCCTTCTTCCTCGGTGCCCGTTATATCTGCCCCTCTGTTACCATGGAAGTTACCTTCACCAACTCCTGGTATGACGAAGCCCTCGAAAAGGAAGGCGCAACGAAGCTGATCAACAATGGCTGCAAACTGATTTCTCAGCATGCAGACTCCATGGGTGCCCCCACTGCCTGTGAAGATGCCGGTGTTCCGAACGTTTCCTACAATGGTTCCACCGTTGCAGCATGCCCCAACACCTTCATCGTATCTTCCCGTATCAACTGGGCTCCTTACATGAAGTATATCATTGGCTGCGTAGCCAATGGCGAAGCCATCGATGCTGACTGGGTTGGCACCATTGAATCCGATTCCGTACAGCTCTCTGAGATCAATGAGAAGGCTGCCGCTGCCGGCACTGCTGAAAAGATCGAAGAAGTCAAGACCGCTCTCCAGGATGGAAGCCTGAAGGTATATGACACTGCTACCTTCACTGTAAAGGGAGAAACCCTGACCTCTTATCTGGCCGATGTGGATGATATGGGTGATTTCCAGCCTGAGACCGAGGTTGTAGTGGATGGCTACTTCCATGAGTCTGAATATCGTTCTGCTCCTTATTTCGATATTGATATTGATGGTATCGACCTGCTTGGTGCATAATCGGTATATTTGGTTCTATTTTCTCCTGCCCTTTACGGACAGGAGAAATTTTGTTGTTTTTTGGCACGTTTCAAATGAGCAGAAACGAAAAGCTTTTGGGAGGAAATGAACTTGGAGAAAAATGTCGCTGCGGTTACAATGCAGAATATTACGAAGCGATTTGGCTCCGTAACTGCCAATGACCAGGTGAATCTGGAAATCCGTCGCGGAGAAATCCTGGCATTGCTGGGAGAAAACGGCAGTGGAAAGACCACCCTGATGAATATGCTGTCCGGGATCTATTTTCCGGATGAAGGTACCATCAACATTGACGGGAAGGAAGTTGTAATTGCTTCTCCGAAGGATGCTTTTGACCTTGGAATTGGCATGATCCACCAGCATTTTAAGCTTGTCGATGTTCTGACGGCAACGGAAAACGTTGTGCTCGGTCTGAAGGGAAAGCTGGATCTGAAAGGCTCTGCAAAAAGAATCCGCGAGATCTGTGATGCTTATGGATTTGACGTTGATCCGGATCAGAAAATCTATGATATGTCCGTCTCTCAGAAGCAGACAGTGGAGATTGTCAAAGTGCTTTACCGCGGTGCGGATATCCTTATTCTGGATGAGCCGACGGCGGTTCTTACTCCACAGGAAACGGAAAAGCTCTTTGATGTGCTGCGCAATATGCGTGCAGACGGAAAAGCCATCATTATTATTACGCATAAGCTGCATGAAGTCGAGGAGATTTCCGACCGTGTTGTTACGCTGCGCCACGGGCACTATGTCGGCGATGTGGCCACAAAAGATACCAATGCGCAGGAAATGACGAATATGATGGTCGGGCACCAGGTAACGCTGAATATCCAGCGCCCCGACCCTGTGAACCCGAAGCCCCGCATTGAGGTGAAGGATCTCAGCGTACGCAATGAGGAAGGCGTTCTGAAGCTGGATCATGTCAGTTTCACAGCAAATTCCGGTGAGATCCTCGGCATCGCGGGAATATCCGGTTCCGGCCAGAAGGAATTGCTGGAGGCCATTGCCGGTCTGCAGGCAGCGGAACAGGGAAGTGTGACCTATATTGAGGATGACGGAAAACGGGAAGAACTCATCGGCAAAGATCCGCTTTCCATTCAGGCAATGGGTGTGGCACTTTCCTTTGTCCCGGAAGATCGTCTCGGCATGGGACTGGTCGGAAATATGGACCTGACGGACAATATGATGCTGCGCACTTTCCGGGAAGGCCATTCCGTTTTTACGGACCGGAAAAATCCCCATCAGGTTGCTGAAAACGTTGTCGATGAACTGCACGTCAAGACGCCCAGCCTCAGCACCCCGGTAAGGCGTCTGTCCGGAGGCAATGTCCAGAAAGTTCTTGTCGGAAGAGAGATCACATCGGCACCTACCGTACTTCTTACTGCATATGCCGTGCGCGGCCTCGATATCAATTCCTCCTATACGATTTATGACCTCATCAACCAGCAGAAAAAAGAAGGCGTTGCCGTCGTTTATGTCGGTGAAGATCTGGATGTGCTGGTTGAGCTGTCAGACCGCATCCTCGTCCTCTGCGGGGGCAAAGTCAGCGGTATTGTGGACGGACGGAAAACCACCAAAGAGGAAATTGGCCTCATGATGACCACAGTGGGAGGAAAAAAGGATGCTGAGTGATAAAAGGGAACCACTCATTCATATAACCAAACGAAGTGCTCCTTCCTGGCAGCGGTCCATGATTACGCGGCTTGCTGCGATCGTGCTGGCGCTGATCGTCTGTGCCATCATCTCCGTGATTATGACCGGAGAAAACCCCATAAACATTTATGCATCCATCTGGAAAGGCTCCTTTGGCTCCAAACGGAAAATCTGGGTAATGCTTCAGAATACGGCAATGCTCCTTTGCGTATCGCTGGCAGTTACTCCCGCTTTCCGGATGCGTTTCTGGAATGTAGGCGGTGAGGGACAGGCCCTTGCCGGATGCCTTGCGTCTGCTGCCTGCATGATTCTGCTGCGGGATATCATGCCTAACGGGCTTCTGATTTTTGTCTCGCTTATCGCAAGCATCGCTGCAGGTTCCATCTGGGGAATGATTCCTGCCTTCTTTAAGGCCAAATGGAATACGAATGAAACACTGTTTACCCTCATGATGAATTATGTTGCTACACAGCTGGTGGCGTTCTTCTGTGTGGTATGGGAATCTCCGAAGGGTTCCGGCCAGATCGGAGTTATCAATCTCAGCTCGGAGATCGGCTGGCTTCCGACGGTCGGAGGGCAGAAGTACATGCTGAATGTTATTATTGTCGGCGTACTCTGCATCCTCATGACTATCTATCTCCGCTATTCCAAGCATGGATTTGAGATCTCCGTTGTCGGAGAGAGTGAGCGTACGGCACATTATGTAGGAATAAAAGTGGAAAAGGTCATCCTGAGAACAATGGCACTTTCCGGTGCGGTCTGCGGCATTGCCGGATTCCTTCTTACTGCCGGTACCAATCACACCCTTACCACAACCCTGGTGGGCGGACGCGGCTTTACTGCAGTCATGGTATCCTGGCTTGCCAAATTCAATCCGATCGTAATGATTCTTACCAGCTTCCTGCTTGTTTTTCTGGAAAGAGGAGCAGGGGAGATTTCTACTGCATTCCGTCTGAACGAATCATTCGCGGATATTCTTACCGGCATTATTCTGTTCTTCATCATCGGCAGTGAATTCTTTGTCTCTTACAGTATTCACTTCCGGAAAGCTCCCAGGGAGGTGAAGTGAAATGTTTGATTTTATTTCATTCATTCCCCGCGCTGTTGTCCAGGGGGTACCGCTGCTTTTCGGCTCCACCGGAGAAACACTGACGGAGAAAAGCGGCAATCTCAACTTGGGAATCCCCGGGGTAATGTATGTCGGAGGCATATGCGGAGTCATTGGCGCCTTCCTTTATGAGCAGTCCCTTGCGGATAAGTCTCTGGTTAATCCCGCACTGGCGATCCTGATTCCGCTTTTCGCCTGTCTTGCGGGTTCGCTGCTCATGGGACTGATTTATTGTTTCCTGACTGTAACCCTGCGGGCAAATCAGAATGTAACCGGACTTGCACTGACTACTTTCGGCGTTGGAATCGGAAATTTCTTTGGCGGTTCCCTGATCAAGCTTTCGGGCAGTGCAGTTCCGTCGATTGCACTCAGTCTTACTTCCGGCTTTTTCCATAAGTCCCTGCCATTTGCGGGGAATCTGGGGTGGTTTGGAAAGATATTCCTTTCCTATGGCTTCCTGGCATATCTGTCCGTTGCCATCGCGCTGGCATGCGCATACGTTCTCAAAAGAACCCGTGTCGGCCTTCATCTGCGTGCCGTGGGAGAAAGCCCATCCACTGCAGATGCGGCGGGAATTGATGTGGCAAGATACAAATATGTTGCCACCTGTGTTGGTTCCATGATTGCAGGCCTTGGCGGACTCTATTATGTTATGGACTATGCAAGCGGCGTCTGGTCCAACAATGCCTTCGGAGACAGAGGCTGGCTCGCCATCGCCCTGGTTATCTTTACCATCTGGCGTCCCAACGTCGGCGTGCTTTCGTCCTTCTTATTCGGTGGCTTGTACATCCTTCATATGTATATCCCGTCCGGTATGAATCTGGCGGTCAAGGAATTGTATAAGATGATTCCTTATGTTGTCACCATCATCGTGTTGGTCATCACGTCGATGCGCAACCAGCGTGAAAGCCAGCCGCCGCAGAGTCTCGGACTTCCGTATTTCCGGGAAGAAAGATAAAGAAAGAGGAAACGATCCGATCCGCTGCAATAACCGAATACGCTTTGGAGGCCTTCATACGGCCTCCTTTTTGTTATCGGAATGCTTTCGGGCAGACGGGAACCCTTTACAGAAAAAGAAAACCGCCGGCATTTGGGCCGGCGGTGATTTTTTTTCGGAGCAGGGCTTCCGGAAAGAAGATTACAGAACTTTCTGCAGGAAAGAAATGAGTCTGGGGCTTTCCGGGTGGTCGAACAGCTCTTTCGATGGTTTGTCTTCTTCGATGTGTCCGTCAGAAAGGAAGAGCGTCCTGCTGGAAACCTCACGGGCAAAGCGCATCTCATGAGTTACAACGATCATGGTCATGCCCTCTTCAGCGAGCTCTTTCATGACGTAGAGCACTTCGCCGATCATTTCCGGATCCAGTGCACTGGTGGGCTCATCAAAGAGCATTACCTCGGGGTTCATCATCAGGGCACGCACAATGGCGATACGCTGCTTCTGTCCGCCGGAAAGAGAGTAGGGATAGCTGTCCTTCTTATCCGCGAGACCGACGCGGCGGAGCAGGTTGACTGCTTTTTCCTCCGCTTCCGGCAGTGTCATTTTCTTCAGCTTGACCGGGGCAGCGGTGAGGTTCTTCATTACGTTCATGTTGTTGAAGAGATTGAACTGCTGGAAAACCATTCCCATTTTTTCCCGGTGCTTATTGATGTTTACCCCTTTGCCGCAGATATCGACGCCATCGACATAAACGCTTCCGCTGGTGGGTGTTTCCATCAGATTGAGACAGCGCAGGAAAGTACTCTTGCCGCCGCCGGAGGGGCCGATTACGGATACGACTTCGTGGGTTTTGAAGGAAGTGGAGATATCATCCAGAACGGTCAGTTTGCCGAAGGTCTTGGTAAGGTGGGAGACACGGATAATTTCCGAGGCAGGCTCCTGATTAGGATTCACGGCCATGAGCCATCCTCCTCTCTGTGAAAGCAATAAGTTTGCTGAAGGTGAAGGTGAGAATAAAGTAGATAATCGCTGCGACGGCCAGGGATTCCAAGGTGTTGTAGGTCTTTGCCTTCACACCGTTGGTACGGTACATCAGCTCAGCGATGCCGATGACAGAAACCACGGAGGATTCCTTGATGACGGTAACAAATTCGTTGCCGAGAGCGGGAAGAATGTTCCGGATTGCCTGGGGAAGCACGACCATGGTCATGCCCTGTCCTTTACTGAGGCCGAGACATCTGGCCGCTTCCATCTGGCCGACATCCACAGCCTGGATTCCGGAACGGATAACTTCCGCCACATAGGCACAGCTGTTAAGGCTCATGGCAACGATGCCTGCCATGAAGCGGGAAAAATCTGGAATGAAGGATATTTCCGGGAAAGTAATTCCTGCCATCGGAAGGCCGTAGAAAATGAACATCAGCTGTACCATTAACGGGGTTCCGCGGAAAAACTCGATATATGCCGTGGCAAACCACCGCAGTGGTTTGATGCGGCTCATTCTTGCCAGCGCCATGAGCGCCCCGAGAATGGTTCCCAGGAAAACAGAGAAGGCGGAAAGGATAAGGGTATTGCGTACGCCTTCAATGAAGAAGTTCCCATAGTTTGTAATCAGTTTTTGGATGGTTGCAAAGAATTGCATTTTTTACCTCCGAAGTTTGGATGAAACCATACAGAAAATGCCTCACATGGCGAAACATGTGAGGCGGGAAAAAAGATTATTATTCGCCAGTTGCTCCGGTAGCTGCAACAGCTGCATCATATGCAGCCTGATAGGAACCGTCTGCTACGACGCGATCAATCACTTCATTCACTGCAGCGAGCAGATCGCCGGAATCCTTCTTCAGAACAGCTGCCTTGCCAAAGGAAGCTTCTTCCGCCGTAAATTCATAATTGGAAACGACCAGATCGCCATTGCTGGAAGCGACCATTGACTCGCCGACTGCAGAGTCAACAACGAATCCGGCGATGTTTCCGTTCATCGTTTCAAGACCAAGCTCCGGATAAGTGGGAAGCTCGAAGAGCTCGCTTTCCGGCAGAGCGGATTCAACCAGGTTGGATTGGATCGTTCCCAGCTGGGCACCGACTTTCAGGCCCTTGAGGGAATCCTTGGTGGCATACTTTTCTTCGTTTCCAGCCTTTACAATCAGAAGCTGACGGCTCAATTCATACTGATTGGAAAAATCGATGACCTGAGCACGCTCAGGGGTGACGGTGAAAGCGGCAAGACCGATATCCACGATGCCGGACTGTACTGCAGGGATGATGCCGTCAAATCCCATATCCTGCATTTCCAGCTTGACGCCGAGGGCATCGGCAATCTGCTGAGCCAGCCAGATATCACAGCCAGCCATCTGAGCATTATCATCCAGGTACTCATATGGCGGGTAGGTTGCTTCGGTACCGACGACCAGCTTGCCGGCAGCCTTGATTTTCTCGAGAGCAGTTTCTGCAGAAGCTGCGCAGGTCATTACAAGGACAAGAACAAGAGCAATGGCCAGAAGATTCAGCATTTTCTTCATATTGGTTTCCTCCTAAACTTTTAATGAATGAAACAGGAATAATTTTACCGCATATTTGGGAAGTGTCAAGTATTTGTTTGCAAATTGATGAAAAAACAGTGAATATTATGCATAAAGCAACACCTTTTGTACCAGAGTATGTACGAAAATGAGGGGCAGAACCCTTCCGGAAACCTTATGGGACAGGTGTATTGCTTCACAGGGAGCAGTACGGAGGAAACAGGAAAAGTCACGGTACCTTTACAGTCCGTGACTTTCTGTATGTAAGGGAAGGGATGCATCCGCGCTGTCCTGCAACGGGAAAAGCAGGCAGTGCCCGGCCAGAGGAAAGGCAGGAAAGCGAAAACCGCACCTGCCGCACCGTGAGCGGATCAGAACTTCAGTTTTTCAAGACGGTCGAAGGCTGCTTCCAGCTTCTCCATGGGCTGCGTAACCGTCAGACGGATGTGGCCTTCTCCGCAGCTGCCGAAGACATGACCGGGGCTTGCAAGCACATGGGCATCCGTCAGTATGCGTTTGCAGAAAGCGGCGGAACTGAGCCCGGTAGAGGAAATGCCCGGGAAAAGATAGAAGGTTCCGCCCGGCCGGGTCAGGGTCATGTATGGGATATTTTCAATGCGGTCAGCGGCATAGTTCAGCCGCTCCCGATACTTTGCGACATATTTCTTTTCAATATCGTCCCGCATCGAAAGGGCATGGATGGCGGCGCGCTGGCTGACGGAAGGGGCTGTGTAGATCATGCCGCCGTTGATCATGTCCACGGTACGGATGATTTCCTCCGGGCCGATAATGTAGCCGACCCGCCATCCGGTCATCATGAAGTTTTTCGAGAAGCTGTTGAGGGTGACCACATGGTCTGCAATGTCCGGAAGCGTACGCATGGGAATGAAAGGACCGTCAAAAACGTATCGGGTGTAGATTTCATCCGCGAGAATGAGCAGATCATACTGAAGGGCGATCTGGGCAATCAGCATGAGGTCTGTCCGGTTATAGACAATCCCGGTGGGGTTGCAGGGATTGTTGATGATGATTGCTCTGGTTTTCGGAGTAATGGCGGCGCGCAGCCGGTCCTCATTCAGGTGGAAGCCTTCCTCTTTGCAGGAGGGGACCTCAATGCAGATGCCTCCCGGCATCTCTATCTGCTGCTTATAGACGGCAAAATAGGGTGCCGGCACAATGACTTCATCCCCGGGATTCAGAATCGCGGTAAGCAGTTCGGCCATGCCAAGGCAGGAAGAGGCGGTAACGATCACCTGATCGGGGTGGACCTTCTGATGGAAGTCCTCCTCCCAGGCGGAGCAGATGGCTCCAATCAGTTCCGGATCGCCCTTGGGAAAGCCGTATTTGGTATAGCCCTTTTTTGCATCCGCCATGGCAGCGTCGATGATGCGGCTGTCCGTGATGAAATCGGTATCCCCGATGGACAGGTCTACAAGATCCGTATATTTGGAAATGGCATCTGCGTCCAGGGTGAGACTTGGTTTAATGCTTTTAAAACGATCTGCAACATATTTCATATGGTGAAACTCCTTGATTAGCGCTGTCGGCCGGGAGCTTTCTGGTGCTTCTCCGGAATGACAAGGAAACTTCCTGTCCCGGTGCCCTGCATCGACCGGCTGCTTTCTATTTGCTCAGTGATTCCCTTCCACTTCGGGGATGACCGTTGAACCGTTGGGAATGACATAGATGCTCTTTCCGGCAAGATCTGCATGACGGAGGAGCTCCTCCATATCCGAATACCCTTCAATGCCCATCTTTTCAAGCACGGCGGGGGAAACGGTGGTCAGCATCATGATCCGGTAGCGTTTTGCCTGTTCGCAGTTGAGCAGGAAAATGTAGCCTGGAACGGTAAAGCCATTGCGCAGCTTTTCTTCAAAGGTGCCGTCCAGCAGCGGCTTCAGCCAGTCAAAGTATTCCGGCGCTCCGCCGCCGTCCCGGGCTTCGATCAGCAGGATGAGGGTGCCTCCGGGCTTGAGGCCGGGCTCAACATTGTCTACGGCTTTCGTGCCCTGATACAGGGACATATCCTTTGGATATCCTCCGCAGGAAGCGATGATGACGTCTGCTTTCTCCGGGACGGGGACACGGTAGATGGCATCAACCGCCCTGCATCCTGCTTCCCATGCGGTTCTGCAGTCTCCTGCAAAGATGTGGGAAAGCTTCATGTCCGCATTCATAACCAGATTAATGGTGAAAAGGTTCGGAATCAGATCCGCTGCTTCACACATATCCTCATTTAACGGGTTCCCGGCAGTGATGCCGTTGCCGATGAGGGGATTGGAACGGAATGCTTCGGGATCCAGGGCAAAGGCATGATTATGACAGATGGTGTCAAGCGCGGAGATTCCCGGCAGTATGCTTTTACGTCCGCCGCCGTATCCGGCCATCACATGATGCGTAACCGCACCGAGGGTTATGATAAGGTCTGCCTCTGCGGCGAGCCGGTTGATCCGCACGGTGGTTCCGTGGGGAGTGGTGCCCATGGTTACCATATCTGCCGCCCGGCAGTCGTGGTTTACCACCGGAATCCGCTGTGCGATATCGGGTGTAACCAGGGTGCTCAGTTCTTCCGGGTCTCCTCCTACATGGGTGCCGCAGGCAACGAGGATGGTAATCTGATGATCCGGAATATGACACTGGCAGTTGAGATAGTGAACCAGATGAGGAATCACAAGGTCCTGGCGCATCCAGAAACGGGACATATCCGAGATGACCAGACAGATTTTTTCCTGCCCGTGAAGCCTTAAAGAAAGCGGCTGAGCATCCAGCGGACAGTCCAGGGCTTTCCGGAGGGCGGCAGGGATATCTTCAATCGGCGGAGTGGCATGACCTTCAAGAACACCAAGTATTTGTGTTTCATCCAGCTGCATCGTGACGGCAGTATCGCCATAGGGAAAAGAGTATTCTTTCATTATGCGTAAAAACCTCAGTGTTTTTTTAAAGTATACCATGTTTTGCAGGCAGGAGAAAAGCGGAAATGAAACATCAGAATATGTATATTAACAATTCAGACAATGAAAATTGGATTTCTTAAAAAATTTATGAACATAAATTAACAAAAAAGTAAAAAATGTGGTATAATAAAAATCGCATGTTGACTCAATTGCATGGAAGGGGGAACAACATTGGCTGATACAGAAGTCCGGTATGTGGAACATCCGGCTGCAAATCTTTCCGGTATGATTTCTGCCGTCAATGAAATGCAAAACCAGGTAAACAATCTGGGAAATGAGGTCCTGACTGTGAGCGGTCGCGTGGACAGCATCAACAGTCAGTTTCAGGACTTTATGCAGGATTTCCGGCGTTTTGTAGAGCAGGATTTAAAGGATCGCAGACTTCAGGAAGCGCTGTCTGACCGCGTTGCTTTGCGCCAGGAACTGGAAACCCGTTTTGCACGGCATAAACAGGTGCGCCGCTATGTGACCGGCATTTTACAGGCGACGGACGTGTCGCTGGTCCGGAAGGATACCATCCAGAACTGTACGGAAGAACTCATGGTTGCCATCCCGCATTATTGGCTGGCGCCTGCACTGATTGCGCTTTCTGCCTGGATCAACAATAATGCCCCGCTGACGGAAAAGGCATTGCGCGAAGCCATGAACAGGGACGATGAAAAGACTTCCCTGATGTTCTGCCTTATCTGCCGCAGGGCAGGCCGCAACCAGGCATCCTACCAGTGGCTCTACCGGTATTTTGCCATGCAGGATCCCACGTCGGTGGAACGCAAGCTTGTCGTGGTGCTGGACGCCTATGCGAACGGCCTTTTCGGTGCGGATTCCCGCAATCTCTGTTCGGGACAGATCGGGGCATGGATCGGAGAACTGGAGGATACCGTAGGATTCCGGGAGGCGCAGGTTGAAAGATGGCAGAATGCCATCATGGGAAAGATGCGCAAGGAGAATAAGACCGAACAGTATCCCTATCTCGCCAAATACTGTACCAACTGGAGCGATGTATCGGATACGCTGGACCGTTCCCGGCTGCACGGAATCATGTATGGATATCTGCAGGACCTGTTTGCACAGCCTGCGGGGAACCTGGGCGAACTGAAGGCACAGCTGGACGCATTGCTGAATTCCCTGGTGGGCAATTATGATGCGGAAGAACTCCCGCTTCAGGAAAGACTGCGCATGGCAGACCTTATCGTGGAATGCAAAGGCGACGAGCCGGAAGCTGCCAGACGCTTTGCGGCAGAAAAGCCTTCTTTCGATGAGCATTCCGACCTGACCGAATTGCTGACCAATGCGGCCATGAATCCGGAGCTTGTCCATGCATCGCCCGCAACACAGAAGCTTTCTCTGGCAATTTCCCGGGACTGGCTGATTGAGGCCTACGAAAATGTTACCGTCCAGAACCGCAATGAGATCGTCGGAGCCCTTCAGTTTGATATTGAAGGCTTTAAGTGTGAAACCGATCAGGGAGACAACGAAGAGGAACTGATCGACAAGGCTACTGCACACTTTGAACGTGTGCGGGATGAAAAGATCAGCAGCGTCAAGCAAAGCCCCATAGATTATTTCCTGCTGGCCGCTGCGGCCGTGGTGCTTGTGCTTTCCTTCACCGGCTCCCTGCCGATCCCGGTGGGACTGGTGGCAGTGATTTTTGCCGGAATCAAGTTCTTCCTTGGCCGCAGGAAAGTACAGAGCGATATCGAAGGGCTTATGCGGGATTACGCAGATATTATTCAGCGGGCCGGCGAAGTGATCCGGGCCCTGTGTGCCGAGACGGTGGATGTCCGTCAGGAAATCGCAAGGCTGGAAGGGGATTACGAGCCGCTCATGGCGTATATGAAGCAGATTGCGCCCGAACAGTTTATAGCTACCAACAGTCAGCGTAACGTGATTATTGCATAAGGAGGCATAAAAATGGCTACAGCCAGAAGAAGAGCACTGCTCAATCAGGATGGAAATGAAGCACCTGCGGTATCCGGAGCGCCGGCAAAGCCCGCTGAGGTGCAGCCCCAGGAAACTCCCGCCCCTGCGATGATCACCCGGAATGCACCGGTAAGCCCGAGAATGCGTCAGCAGGCACAGAATGCTGCGGCAGCTCCGAGAGCGGAAGCCCCCAGAGCGGAAGCCCCCAGAGCAGAAGCTCCGAGAGCGGAAGCACCCAGAGCAGAAGCACCGAGAGCAGAGGCCCCGAGGGCAGAAGCTCCCAGAGCCGAAGCCATGCGTCAGCCGGCTCCGGCACCTGCAAGGACGATGCCCACGCGGCAGACCGTACAGAGTGCGCCCGTGAACCGTGAGCCTGTCCGTGAGCCGATCAACCGGGCCCAGCCCAGCAGGACGCCTGCTCAGCCTGCACCCGTAGTCCAGGTCGATGAACGTTATGCACACATGTTCCCGAACTGGGATCTGGTTCCGCCGCAGATTCTTATCCGCCGGGTCAGCAGGAAGTGAGGATAGTTATGCCGCGTCCGATGCTTATTTTTCCGGAAACCAAGAGTCAGACGGACCGGAAGCAGGAATTGAATCTCCGTCAGACTTCAAGATCCAAAAGCAAGACCAATCTCTCGCCGATGGAGGTTGAAAGAGTACTTAACCGCAAGCGTTCCGCCGCCTATATTCAGGCGATGACGCACCTCGATGCGGGTGCGCATATGCACAATGCCCAGTTGGTGGAAGAGCTGCAGGAAGCGATCCGCAGAGAAATGCCGGAAATTGAAATTGATCTCGGCCCCATCGGGATCGTTGCCAAATGCTATCTGGGAGCTCCCTATGAAGTGCATACGTTAGACATGAGCGGCGGGATCATCGAACACTTTGAAACATTTCGAACGATGCCGCAGACGCTGGAGCGGGCCAGAAAACTGGCTACCAGCGGATTCTATGCATTCATTGAGGTGTATCATCATGCACTGCGTGCTGTCAAGGAAGACGGTACCGTTGCGGTATTGAAGGGGTGAGCGTATGGATACAAGAACCGTAGACCAAAGCGCACTTAATTCCATCGCCATTGCTGTGGATCAGCTGGCAGGGCATGCGAATGAGATCCGGCATCTCAATGCCAGCATTGACAGCAAAGCGCAATCGATCGATCAGGATATTCGAACCGTAAAATCAGAATTCTCCGCCTTCAAGGAATTTGACGTTCAGCAGAAGGAACTGGCGCAGGCAAAGACCCGTATCGTGGAAGTCCGCCAGAAGCTGCAGGATCAGTTCGGCATTAATGATACGATAAGGCAGTACCTTACCGGTATTCTGGAGGCGTCCGACCTTTCACTGGTCCGCCAGAACGTGATCACCAATGTGACGGAGCGCATGATGCTCTCCTGTCCGCAGTACTGGCTGGCCCCCTGTCTGGTGGCGATTTCTGCATGGCTTGGAAATAATCAGGCACTGGCCCAGCGGGCACTGGCCGAAGCAATCAAGAGAGATGATGAAAAGACAAGCCTGCTCTTTGCTCTGGTATGCCGCAGAGTGGGCCGGATGAATGCTTCTGCCGCGTGGCTGGAGCGCTACCTTGCGATGCAGGACCCCAAAGCCATCGAAAGAAAGATGGTAACGGTTCTCGACGCCTATTCGAACGGACTGTTCGGTCCCCAGGCAAAGGCTATCTGTGCGGACCGCATCGAAAAGTGGCTGGACGAGCTGATCGCTGAGCCGGGGTTTGTGGAAGCACAGCAGCAGAGCTGGGAAGAGTCGATGCGCTCCAAGATGGTTTACCGCAACGACAGTAAGCGGTATCCCTATGCAGCAAAGTACTGCACTAACTGGAAGGACCTGCAGAAATCCCTGAATGAAGAGGCACTCCACGAGATCCTGCTCGGCTATTTCCGGGATATCTTTGAAAAGCCCAGCGGCTCTACGGCATCACTCAACAAGCGGCTGGATGATCTCATGGAAAACTACATCACCAGCTATGACAATGCAGAGCTTCCGCTGAGAAGGGAAGAACGCCTTCTGACGCTCATCATAGAGGAGAGAGGGCGGAGGAGCATTGCGGAATCCCGCTATCAGGCAGAGCAGAAAGCCATGGATGAGGTCTTTGATTTTACGCAGCTGCTGACAAGTGCAGCCATGCATGCCGACATTATCAAGGCCAGCAATGCAACACAGCGCTTGTCTATTGCCCTGAGCAGGGACTGGGTGGTGTCTGCCTTCAATAACATTCAGATGGAAATCCGCAGCGGTATTCCGGACCGGTTTACCTTCGAAATTGCAGGCTTTACCGGAGAAATCCGGGACGGCTCTGAAGAGGAAGAGCTTATCAGTGCGGCCAAGGAGTATTTCAAGCAGCAGGGACAGAAGGAGATGGATCAGGTCAAGCAGAGCATTGTGGATATGATCCTTCCTGCCGTGACCTTCGTCTTCGGCCTGATTACCATGTTCAGCAACCGGACGTTCGGGCTCCTTTTCCTGCTTTCGACGGCCGGACTTGTACTCCGCTGGTATCTGAATAAGAAAAAATGCGAAAAACAGAAAGAAGACATCCGAAACCGCTATAATCAGCTGTTCAAGGATGCAAAGAGCGTCATCTCCGCGCTTTGCGCTGAACGGGTCGATTATATGAATGATATTGCGGGCAGGGATGCTGTTTCGGAAGAACTGGGACGTTATCTTTCCGGTATTGAGGTGGGACAGCATACTTCCGGCGGCGGCAGTCGTCTTTCGATTGTCTAACAGGAGGAAGATATGAGAAGTCCTGTCAATTACCTGGAATGGACAAAGCTGTTTGCAGAGATTCAGAATGCCCCCCGCGATGAGGCCTATATTGAAGCCGTCGCAGGCGGTACGATCTCGTTTACGAGCGGGGTGGCGGAACGCTTTGTAAAGGCTTCCTCCGATATGATTACCGGGCGCATCAACCATGCGCAGGATGCCTTTCAGAAGCAGATGCGGAATGCCCGGGGAGCCTTAGGCACCCTGGGAAATGCGCTCACAGGATTAAAGAAAGAGTACCGGTATGCCTATCAGCTTGCGCTGGCGCTGCCGATCCCGGAGCCCTATCACCGTCAGCTGGCGGATGCCGTTCTGAAGCAGGCCGCCCAGACGGAGAGCAGCTTGATGGATTCTGCAAAAGGAGACCGTACGGGTCATCTTACAAGTCTTGTTCGCAATCTGCATCTGTCAAAACTGGATGCATAATGCCGGGAAAGGAAATAGCAATTCATGAGCAACATGAAAGAATGCATGGAGAAATTCCAGCATTACGTAAGGGCCAGAATCCCCTTTGTGACCTTTGAAACCGTGGAAGTCACAAGAGCACTGGATGTTATCCGGATGGTAACGGAGGAAATGGGCCTTTCAGGGGTTTATGTTCACTCTGTCAGCAAGGGAACGTATGAGCTTTCCACTGGACGCGAGGTGGATGATGACCGTACCCTTGTCGGTGCCACCAACTTTATCTCTGACCAGATGAAGCGGAAGGAGCAGCTTACCTTTGTCCTTACGGAAGCTTCGGATCTGAAGGATGAGAATGCAGATTCCCGGCAGATGCTGGGGGTAGTGAATGAGGCAATTGAAAAGAGCGGGATGGTGGTAGCCGTCACTTCCGCCGGAGTCTGGTCTCCGCTGCAGCGCACCGGTATGAAGCTGGTGCTGGATTTCCCGGATGAGGAAGAAATGTATGAGATCATTTCCGGAATGCTCGATAATTACCGGGGTGCGATCCGCATTGACTGGGATGAAAATGACCTGCGGGTCGCGGCACAGCTGCTTTCCGGAGTTTCCCAGATCGAGGCGGAAAATGTCATTGCCTCCCTGCTGGCAAATCAGCGGATCGAGAAGAAGGACCTGGATGAACTGCGCTTTGTCAAGGATAATCTGTTCTCAGACATTTCCGGCCTGGAGCGCATAAAGACCACGGACCGGGATGCCGAGGTGGGCGGTCTGGACGGACTGCAGCAGTGGCTGGACGGACGGAAGCGGCTGCTTACGGACCCGGATATCCGGGCTTCCATGGTTGCCCGCGGGCTCACTCCGCCGCGCGGTGTGCTGCTGGTTGGCGTACCCGGATGCGGCAAGTCGATCTCTGCAAAGGCGATTGCCGCAGGATGGAAGATGCCGCTGTACCGTCTGGATTTTGCAACTGTCCAGGGTTCCTATGTGGGACAGTCGGAACGGCAGCTCAAGGAAGCGCTGATGACCGCAGAATCGGTTTCTCCCTGCGTGCTCTGGATCGATGAAATTGAAAAAGGACTTTCCGGGGCAGCCGGCGGCGGAGACGGCGGTGTTTCCACCCGCATGGTCGGACAGTTCCTTTTCTGGCTGCAGGAATGCCGTAAGTTTGTCTTTGTCGTTGCCACGGCAAACGATGTTTCCAAGCTGCCCGCCGAGCTCCTGCGCCGCGGCCGCTTTGATGAGATTTTCTTTATTGATCTTCCCACCCGGGAGGAACGCAAGGATATTTTGGCACTGCATTTCCGGAGATATACGGGAAGAGAAATGTCCGCAATGCTTTCCTCCGATCTGGCGGACATGACGGACGGGTTTGCCGGAGCCGATCTGGAATCTGCGATGAAGGAAGTCGGTTATTATGAGCAGATTCATGGCGGCCGGGGAATGAGTGAATCCGATATCCGCAGCATGGTGAGCAATATCATTCCGCTGTCCCGCACGAACCCGGAGAAGATCGAGGCGATCCGGGCATGGGGCAGGGAACGTGCTGTTCCCGCCTCCGGCAGGCCCATCGGAGAGACCCGCATTCCCGAAAGCGGGCATATTTCCGGGCGGAGAATCATGAATATCATGTAAAGGAGAATCCATGGAAACCATTACCTATGTCTGCGGACACAAAAATCCGGATACCGATTCGATCGTTTCGGCCATGGCGCTTGCCAGTCTGCATAATACCCTGGGGGAAAGCGGTTACATCCCTGCAAGGCTCGGTCATCTCAATGACGAGAGCAGTTTTCTGCTGAAGCGCTTTGGCTTCAAGCCGCCATTGTTCCTGAACAATGTCCGTACCCAGGTCCGGGATCTTGACTTTGACCGTCCTCCCATGCTTGGGAAGAACGTACCCGTTAGTCACGCGTGGGATTTGCTTCAGCAGAATCCCAACCTGTCGGCCCTTCCGGTGATCAACGAGAATGGTACGCTCTACGGAATGGTAACGGCCGGGGCGATTGCGGAAAGCGATATGCGTTCCATTGAGAAGCCGGTGATTCAGGATGCTCCCGTATTCAATGTGCTGTCCGCCCTGGAAGGAACCATCCTTAACCGGGAGGATGACGTGTTTGACAGTATTTCGGGAGAGGTTGTCATCGCACTTCCGGCCAGCAGCGAATGCCTCAGCAGTGTGGCAAAAGGTGCCGTGGTCATCTGCGGCCAGCAGGAAGCCGTTTTCAAGAAAGCGCTGAAGATGAATGCTTCCTGCATCATCCTCTGCCAGAGCAATCTGGCGGAAAAATATCACGGGATTGCTTCCGATACGTGCGTTATTTCGACGCCGTATGATGCATGGCGCACTGCGCGCATGCTCTATCAGGCCACGCCCATAGAGCGCATTGCCGGCAATGAAAAGTGGGTATGCTTCCACCTGGATGATTTTCTGGATGATGTACGGGATAAGGTGCTGCAGAGCCGCTACCGCAGCTATCCGGTACTGGATGAAGAGGATAAGGTCATCGGGACCCTTTCCCGATATCATCTGATCCGGCCCAAACGCAAACGCATCATTCTTGTGGACCACAATGAAATGGGGCAGGCGGTTCCCGGACTCGAGCAGGCCGAACTGGTGGGGATCATCGACCATCACCGGCTTGGAGATGTTATGACCGGCTATCCGGTCTTCATGCGGAATGAACCGGTTGGATCTACCACGACCATTGTTGCGACCATGTTCCAGGAGCACGGGCTGATGCCGGGAGAGAAGCTGGCGGGTCTGATGGCCGCAGCCATTCTCTCGGATACGGTGATGTTCAAATCTCCCACAACCACCATGCGGGACAGACGCATCGCGGAGCGTCTCGCACGCATTGCCGGCCTGGAACTGGAAGCTCTGGGCAAGGAGGTTTTCTCCGCCTCATCTGCCGATAAGCCCGCCAGCGTGCTGCTGAAAACGGACTTCAAGGAATTCCATATTGCGGACCATAAGCTGGGAATCAGTCAGATTACCACGATGGATTCGGAAAACATGCTGAAGCGCAAAGAGGAATTCGTCGGGGAAATGGAGAAGCTCAAGGAAGAAAAGAGTTATGATATGGTCCTTCTCATGGTTACGGATGTCCTGAAAGAAGGCACTACACTGGTTTTCCTTGGGGATAAGGAAGTGATCAAGCTCGCCTTCGGGCTTACTACGCTGCAGGAAAATGAAGTCTATCTTCCCGGCGTGGTTTCCCGGAAGAAACAAATGGTGCCCGCACTTTCGCAGCTGTGGGGTTAACCAGGAGCATCGGCAGTTCTCTTCGTGAGAACTGCTTTTTTCGTTGCGGCGGATGTATTTTTTTGTGGAATGGAATCGTTTTTACGCCGGAAACCGTTCGGGGAGAGATACTTCAGTGAGCCGGGAAATCTGCCGGATCCGCCCGTCTGCTGCGTCCGGGTTATTTGTTCCTGCAGAATAAATGCTTTACACGACTGCAGCCGGATAATATAATAAAAGGCAGCACTGAGAACTTTCATAGGAGAAGGATGGAAAACAGCATGCGTTGTTCGATGAGATGGAAAAGAAACCTGGTTGTACTTCTGGCAGCTGCCTTTCTTTTGTTTCTGGGCTCTGCTTTCGCAGAGGATGATTATCCTGCTGCATTCCGGGACATGGAATGGAAAGCCGGGATGGATCTCTGGGGATTTCCTGTTCGGGACGATACTTCTTTTGTGGCATGGTGTCTGAATGCCCGGAACGGATTTGCATTTCATTCGAATTTCCAGCTCCGCGCCGATGGGCAGACCGCCGACACCTCCCCTTGGGGAAGTGCAAAAGACTGGGGTTACCATGCTCAGGAACTGGGGTATCTGGTGGATAAGAACCCCGAAGTGGGTTCCATTTACTGGTCGGGAGACGGTGAATCGGGACATGTGGCATGGGTATCGGCAGTGGAAGGGGACCATGTATTTATTGAACAGTATAATTTCCCCATGCTGAATGAATGGCGCAATGGCGAATATTCCCTGATGGATTTCTACCTTGGCGATGTGAATTATGCCAATGTCTATTTTATCCATTTCAAGGATATGGAACCCGGCGCAACACAGGAGTTTCAGGTGCATGTTTTCTCGGAGGATATGCCCTATGAGCCCCAGGTTCCTTTTATCCTCCGGGCGGAAGTCTTCGGAGGCGTTCCTCCCTTCAACGTAAAGTGGACGATCCGGGAGAAGACGGAGAATTCCCATACGGCCCTTTATGATGCATTAAGCAGGGAGCCGGACCGGATTCAGGAAATATCCTATACCACCGACAGCTGGATGATCCGGGATGCTTATTCTGCACCGGCACAGGGCGGGGACCTGGTCTTTTCCCTGGAGATCACCGACGTACAGGGCCGCAATTACCGGAATGAGGCTGCTGTCACCGGAACCTCGGAGCTTCAGTGGGCAATTGAGTACCGCTCTTTTGTGCTGGAAAATGGCTACGCCGCCTATGAGACGGTGGACCAGAATGGCAATGAGGTGCGCTTCTATCCGGAAGAGATTGCCGGTGTGCAGAATCTTTCCCCGGTTGCCTTTGCCCTGTACGACATGGATCGGAATGGTATCCCTGAATTGCTGGCCTATAACGGAAAAGCGAATGATGCCGGAGAAATCTATGCTTTTACCTTCCGGGATAATCAGTTCCATTTTGCCGGAACGGTAGGCTTTGGAGGCTGTGACCTCTTCTTCTATGACGATGTTACCTATTCCGGACTTTTCTGTATCGACGGTGACGAGGCGGTGGAACATGCCTCCTATTTCAAACTGGAGAACGGACAGATCCTCCGGGAAGACCTGGCGAGCTTCAACCATTATCCCAATGGGGAAACGCGGTGGAGCTATTATCCGGAAGTAACCATGCTCACCAGCGATCATGCCCTGTATAATCTCTATGAGGCCGGCAAAAAATTCTGGCTTCGCCTGGATCCGGTCTGGACGATCCGTGGAAAGGATTGGTTTAACGAATTTCTCACGGATACCTTTGCCCTGACGGAAGAGGAGCATACAGAAAGAATTGCGCAGAAAGAAGCGGGCAATCTGATGATGGAAGAAGTTCTTCCTCCGCAGGCAGCTGCCACACCCGAACCGGAAGAGACCGTGGCAAAGGAAACGGCGAAGCCGCTTGTCATCTTCTCCCTGGGCGATTATGTTGATCCGAATCCTTCCGTCGTACGAAGGAGGACGCTCAATGCCTATTCCGGACCGGGAACCAATTACATTAGGGGAGCCGGCGGAAAGGCTTCGGTTTCCACGAATGGAAGAATATATGTTTATGGCAAGGAAAATGACTGGGTATTAATCCAGTACGACGTATCGAACAATCACTGGCGCTTTGCCTATATCCGTCAGAATGCATTCATTACGCCGGAAAACATTCCTCCGCTTACCTTTGCCTACCGTACGATGAAGATGGCAAGGGATGCCGAGATGACCGATGATCCCTTCTTTTCCAGGGCAAAACTGAAATCTGTCCGCGCCGGAAAACAGGTGGTGTATCTTGCTACCTATGATGTCTGGGCATATATCGAATATAATGCTGCCAGAGGCTTTGTACCGGTGGATTCCCTGGTCTGGGAGGAGAACAGCACGAGATAACAGGAGGAAGCCATGAACTACCGTATCCTGGACATGGATACTTTTGCCAGAAAGGATCATTTTGACTATTTCCGGACGCTTGCCTATCCTTATGTGGGCGTCACCGTGACGGTGGATGTCACTGCCCTGGTCCGGGAATGCAAAAAGAATCAATGGTCCTTTTTCCTGACCTTTTTACATGCTGCTGCCTGTGCGGCAAATGCGATTCCGGAGTTCCGGCAGCGTATTCGGAACGGGGGCATCATTGAATATGAGGTATGTCCGACGTCGCATACGGAAATGAAGGAGGATGGGACCTACTGCTACTGCACGCTTCATCATGACATGGATTTCCCGGCATACCTCTCAAGGGCAGTACAGCAGCAGAAGGCCTGCAGAATAGCGGGAAGCATCAAGGAGGATGAGGATGTCGAAAGCATGCTGTTCATTTCCACGCTTCCATGGATTTCCTATTCTTCTCTGATTCAGCCCGTTGCCGGAGGCGATGAATCCAATCCAAGAATCACCTGGGGAAAATATGAGGAAGACGCGAAGGGAAGGCTGCTTATGCCCGTATCTGTCCTGGTGCATCATGCGCTTGTGGACGGTCTTCAGATTGCTTCCTTTTATTCCATGCTTGATCAGAAGGTCCGGGAACTGGCGGAACTTTCTTCCAGCCTGTAATCCGTGGCTGCCCTCCTTTTTCCCGGGAATGGAACCGACAGAGGAGCCCGTTTTTTCCGAATTCATTGTATTCTTTTCCGGAGGAAACCGGTATGTTGCCTTTGGGAGACAGGAAAGATAGAGCAAAGGAGGCCGGATGGATCCGGCCTCTTTGTGGGTATCCCGTATGGCAATGCCGCCGGTATGGCGGGAGAGGGCTTTCTGTCATGCCAAAAAGAAGCGTCGTGGGGCGATTATCCACGGCGCAGGAGAGCGATTAACACTTACACATCTGAGGAGAGTTTATGGACGATTATTGGAACGATGACCTGATTGGGAAAGATGATCTGATCGAGGAAATCATCTCCCTGTACCCTGAAACGATTTCTTTTCTGGAGGAAATTGGCATGCACTGCCTGACCTGCCCTTCCAAAGCGCAGGAAACCTTACGCATGGCCTGCCGGGCGCACGGGCTGGATGTCGGGAAAGTTGCCGAAGAACTTAATCATATCGTTACCGGCTGAAAAGGGAAGAGGGCTGCTGTCAGAACCCCGTCCAGCTTTCCGGATGCCTTTGCGGGGAAACGGAAGGCATAACCTCTTTTTATCTACTTCTGCTCTGAAGAAAGGAAGAACATGGACAACCGTTACTATGATGCATTTTTTGCATTTCGAAAACAGGCAATTCCCGATGGAATCGGCAGGTCAGATTTCTTTGCCGTACGTTTTGCCGATGAACAGACCGCATACTGCAACCTTATGAAGGATGAGGAGTATCCGATGCTTACGATCCTGCCCGGGAAGGAGAATCTGAGCATTTACATCCAGACCGTCCTTGAAAACAACGAAGATATTACCCTGATTGATAATCTGAGCATTACTGCGGCGACCTTTACAGACCGGGATGGCTGTACGCCGGAATACCGGAAGGAAGTGCGGGCCTATGCCAGGGAGCATGGCATGGACTTCCGTTCGGACAGCAGATTTTTCCCGCTGGCAGTTACCCAGAAGCCGGGATACCTTCCTGGCCCTGTACAGGATGAGGAGGCGGCGGAAAAAGTTACCTGCTGTCTGGAAGCGGCCAATCGTCTCCTTGCGGGAATGCTTACGGAAGACAGGACACAGATGGGATTCTGTTCCATTTTTTCCGGAAAGCCGCTCCTCTGCTTTGATGCAGGGAAGGGATATGCACGGAGTTTTCTTCCTGCCCCGGAAATCCGGAAAGATCTGTTTCCGAAGCCGGTTTTCAGCCATTCAGATCTGCTGACGGAAGTTTTGAAGCTGCGGAAAAAAGAGGTCTGGAATATTACCGCTTTCCGATGCTCCGTTGGTGCATATGATG